>DATLQI010000046.1:0-33305 GCA_035535295.1 Solirubrobacterales bacterium | reverse complement strand
TGGCGGATACTCAAAACGGCGGCCTAATTAGGCCGCCGTTTGTCAGAACGAGGGCCATCCCCCGCCCCTCTACCAGCGGTAATGAGCGAAAGCTTTATTCGCCTGCGCCATGCGGTAAATGTCGTCCTTCCGCTTCCAGGCGCTGCCCTGCTGCTGGTTGGCGTCGAGGATCTCGGCGGCGAGACGCTCGGCCATCGAGTACTCGCGGCGGGCCCGGGCGAACTGGACCAGCCAGCGGACCGCGAGGGTGCGGGCGCGACGGGCGGGGACCTCGACCGGGACCTGGTAGGTGGCGCCGCCGACACGGCGGGACCGGACCTCGAGCACCGGGGTCAGGGTTTTGATCGCCGACTCCAGGACCTCGACCGCGTCTTCGCCGGTGCGCTCGCCGACGATCGCGAGGGCGTCGTAGACGATCCGCTCGGCAAGGCTCTTCTTGCCGTCGCTCATCACCTTGTTGATCAACTGCTGGACCAGACGGTTGCGGTGCCTGGCGTCCGGCTCGATCGGCCGTATCTGTGCGGCGGAGCGGCGGGGCATTACGAAGCTTTGACGCCGTAGCGGGAGCGGGCTTGCTTGCGGTCGGAGACCCCGGCCGCGTCGAGGGTGCCGCGGACGACCTTGTAGCGAACGCCCGGCAGGTCCTTGACGCGACCACCCCTGATCAGGACCACGGAGTGCTCCTGCAGGTTGTGGCCCTCGCCCGGGATGTAGGTGGTGACCTCCATCCCGTTGGTCAGCCGCACACGAGCGATCTTGCGCAGCGCCGAGTTCGGCTTCTTCGGGGTGACCGTTGCGACACGGGTGCAGACGCCGCGCCGCTGCGGGGCAGCTACGCGCTTCTTGCGACCCTGGCCCGACTTGAGGCCCGGCGTCGTGGTCTTCTTCTTCGGGCGCTTGCGGCCCTTCCTGACAAGTTGATTCGTATTCGGCACGGCCGCGCATAGTAGAGGAGTCCGGCCAAGACCATCGCCCCGGCCGCGGCGAGCTCCGCGTAGAAGCCGTCCTCGAGCACCGCCGAGGTGCCGGCGAAGCGGGAAGTCTGCCCGCCCTCGTCGAGCCCGGTGGGGAGGTCGACGAGGAGGATCACCGCCAGGGAGAGGAGCCCGAGGGCGGCGACGAGCAGCCCTAGGCGCTTCCGCTCCCGTCGCATCGCCAATGCTCCCAGGGCGATCGCCGCGACCCCGACCGGGATCAGCAGGTAGCCGTGGGCGGCGCCGGCGGTCTTTTCGCCGACGGTCGGGACGGTCGCCACCTCGGGCAGATCGGCGTAGCCCGGCTGCCCGATCTCCACCGCCCGGTAGTCGATGAACTGGGAGGCGACGAGGAGGGCGCCGGCCGCGATGAGGACGAAGGCGGCGGCCCGCGCCGGGGTGATCACCCGGCTGGCGGCGGTCGCCCCGCGGACCAGGAGGGCGCAGCCGCGGCGGACCCAGCGCTCGCCAGCCGCCAGCGCCTTGAAGAACAGAGCCAGCAGCGGTCGCAGTCGCGGCCAGGCCCAGGCCCAGCCCCGGCGCGCCCAGCGCACGCTGTGGTGCCAGACCCAAAGCAGCGGCGGATAGGCGCGCTCCAAGCCCCGGTTCGCCGCCCGGTCGACCTGTCTGGACCTGCGGCGAAGCGCTGCTATCATCGCCCGTCGCTCAGGCAGTTTTCGCTGTTTTTTCGCAGGACGCTTCGCCGGGCCCTTGGGGGCCTTTTTTTGCGGCTTATCACGACCACTGGACTTAGGACTCATGGCACGCAGCTTTCCACTCGAGAAAACCCGGAACATCGGCATCATGGCGCACATCGACGCCGGTAAGACGACGACGACGGAGCGCATCCTCTACTACACGGGCCGCACCCACAAAATGGGCGAGGTCCACGAGGGCGCCGCGGTCATGGACTGGATGGAACAGGAGCAGGAGCGCGGGATCACGATCACCTCGGCCGCGACCGCCTGTGAGTGGAAGGACCACCGGATCAACATCATCGACACGCCCGGCCACGTCGACTTCACGGTTGAGGTCGAGCGCAGTCTCCGCGTCCTCGACGGCGCGATCGCCGTCTTCGACGCCGTCGCCGGCGTCGAGCCGCAGTCGGAGACGGTCTGGCGCCAGGCCGACAAGTACGGCGTCCCGCGCTTCGCCTACATCAACAAGATGGACCGCACCGGCGCCGACTTCTTCAACTCGGTGCAGACCATGACCGACCGCCTCGGCGCCAACCCGCTGCCGATCCAGCTGCCGATCGGGGCGGAGGAGAACTTCAAAGGCGTCGTCGACCTGGTCAAGATGAAAGGCCTGATCTGGACCGACGAGCTCGGCGCCGCCTACGAGGAAATCGAGATCCCCGAGGACCTCGCCGACCAGGCCGAGGAATACCGGACCGCCCTGATCGAAGCCTGCGCCGACTACGACGAAGAGCTGATGGAAGCCTTCCTCGGCGAGGAAGAGATCCCCCAGGAGAAGCTGATCGCCTCGCTCCACCAGGCCACCCTCTCGACCAAGCTGACCCCGGTCCTCTGCGGCACCTCCTTCAAGAACAAGGGCGTGCAGCCGCTGCTCGACTCGATCGTCGAACTGCTGCCCTCTCCGCTCGAGGTGCCGCCGGTCACCGGCGTCATCCCGGCCAGCAAGGGACAGGCCGAGGACGTCGAGGCAACCCGCGAGGCCAGCGACAGCGCTCCCTTCTCCGCCCTTGCCTTCAAGGTCATGTCCGACCCCTACGTCGGCAAGCTCACCTACTTCCGCGTCTACTCGGGCAAGCTCGAGAAAGGCGGCCGGGTGCTGAACGTGAAAACCGGCAAGACCGAGCGGATCGGGCGCCTGCTGATGATGCACGCGAACAGCCGCGAGGAGATCGACGAGACCTATGCGGGCGACATCTGCGCCGGCGTCGGCCTCAAGGACACCGGCACCGGCGACACCCTCGCCGCCCCGGACGCGCCGATCGCGCTGGAGAGCATCGAATTCCCGGAGACCGTGATCGCAGTCGCGATCGAGCCGAAGACGAAGGCCGACCAGGAGAAGATGGGCAACGCCCTGCAGCGGCTCGGTGAGGAGGACCCGACTTTCCGGATCGAATCCGACGAGGAAACCGGCCAGACCCTGATCCACGGGATGGGCGAGCTCCACCTCGAGGTGATCGTCGACCGGATGCTGCGCGAGTTCAAGGTCGAGGCCAACGTCGGCAAGCCGCAGGTCGCCTACCGCGAGACGATCCGCAAGCGGGTCGAGAAGGTCGAGGCGCGGTTCGTGCGCCAGACCGGAGGTCGCGGCCAGTTCGGCCACGTCGTCATCAACCTCGAGCCGGCGCCCGAAGAGGGCTTCGTCTTCGACAACAAAATCAAGGGCGGCGTCATCCCGGGTGAATTCATCGGCCCCGCTGAGCAGGGAATGCGCGAGGCGCTGGAAAACGGCGTCAAGGCCGGCTACCCGATGGTCGACGTCAGGGCCGAACTCGTCGACGGCTCCTTCCACGACGTCGACTCCTCGGAGATGGCGTTCAAAATCGCCGGTTCGATGGCGATCCAGGAGGGAGCCCGCAAGGCCAACCCGGTCCTGCTGGAGCCGGTGATGGCGGTCGAGGTGGTCACCCCCGAGGACTTTCTCGGCGACGTGATCGGCGACCTCTCCCGGCGTCGCGGCAAAGTCCAGGGCCAGGATCAGCGCGGCAACGCCCTGGCGGTTCAGGCTTACGTCCCGCTCGGCGAGATGTTCGGTTACGCGACCGAACTGCGGTCGATGACCCAGGGCCGAGCGACCTACACCATGCAGTTCGAGCGCTACGAGGAGGTCCCCGGCAACATCGCCGAGGAGATCGTCGAGCACCGCTCAGGAGACCCGGTTGGTGCAGCCTCATGAGGCCAACCGCGCGCGGGCACTGAACCTGGCTATATTTCCCGGGTTGCCCGCAGGCAGGTAGAAGTTCCTGCGGAAACTCCGCCCACGAAACTCAAGCACTTAGATCAGACAGAACACACGACTGCGAAAGGCGAGACGGAGAGATGTCCAAGGAGAAATTCGAGCGCGACAAGCCGCATGTGAACGTCGGCACCATCGGTCACATCGACCACGGCAAGACGACGCTGACGGCCGCGATCACCAAAACCCTCTCCACCGTGGGCGGTGCTGAGGCACACAGCTTCGAAGAGATCGACAACGCCCCGGAGGAGAAAGAACGCGGCATCACGATCGCGACCTCGCACGTCGAGTACCAGACCGAGAACCGGCATTACGCCCACGTCGACTGCCCGGGTCACGCCGACTACGTCAAGAACATGATCACCGGCGCCGCGCAGATGGACGGCGCGATCCTGGTCGTCTCCGCCGCCGACGGCGTCATGCCCCAGACCCGCGAGCACATCCTGCTCGCCCGCCAGGTCAACGTCCCGCACGTGGTCGTCTTCCTCAACAAGATCGACCAGGTCGACGACGACGAATTGGTCGAGCTGGTCGAGGAGGAGGTCAAGGAACTTCTCGACGAGTACGACTTCCCGGGTGACGAGACCCCGATCATCAAAGGCTCGGCGCTGAAGGCGCTGGAAGGCGACGAGGAGGCCCAGAAAGCCGTCTTCGAGCTGGCCGCGGCCCTCGACTCCTACATCCCGGAGCCGACCCGCGAGCTCGACAAGCCCTTCCTGATGCCGATCGAGGACATCTTCTCGATCACCGGCCGCGGCACCGTCGCCACCGGGCGTATCGAGCAGGGCATCGTCAACACAGGCGACGAGGTCGAAATCGTCGGCATCCACCCCGAGACCAGCAAAACCACGGTCACCGGGGTCGAGATGTTCCGCAAGATCCTCGACGAGGGTCAGGCTGGCGACAACGTCGGCTGTCTGCTCCGCGGTACCAAGCGCGAGGAGATCGAGCGTGGCCAGGTTCTCTGCAAACCGGGCTCGATCACCCCGCACACGAAATTCAAAGCCGAGGTCTACTGCCTGAAGAAGGAGGAGGGCGGTCGCCACACCCCGTTCTTCTCCGGCTACCGGCCTCAGTTCTACTTCCGGACCACCGACGTGACCGGGATCGCCAACCTCCCTGAGGGGACGGAGATGGTGATGCCGGGTGACAACGTCGAGATGACGATCGAGCTGATCCAGCCGATCGCGATGGACCAGGGTCTGCGGTTCGCCATCCGCGAGGGTGGCCGCACCGTCGGCTCGGGGGTCGTCTCGGAGATCACCGAGTAGCACCCCCTAGGGGCGGGTCCTCCACCCGCCCCGACCCCGCCCCCGGGCGGGAGACAACTGCAAGGACATACGACCGGGGCGGCGCCCCAAGCACATGGGGCCCCGCCCTCTTTGCGCGGTAAAGACGACAAGAGAGAAGAAACGGCAACACAGTGGCAACCATCGCGGCACAGAAAATTCGGATCCGACTGAAGGCGTACGACCACGACGCCATAGATCGGGCTGCGAAAGAGATCGTCGAGACCGCCGAGCGCACCGGCGCGACCGTCTCAGGCCCGGTGCCGCTGCCGACCGAGAAAAACGTCTACTGCGTGATCCGCTCGCCGTTCAAGGACAAGGACTCGCGCGAGCACTTCGAGATCCGCACCCACAAGCGGCTGATCGACATCCTCCAGCCTTCGCCGAAAACCGTCGACTCGCTGCAGCGGCTGGACTCGCTGCCCGCGGGGGTCGACATCGAGATCAAGCTCTAGGTGTTGTTGTGGCGGCGATCCTCGGCAAGAAGCTCGGCATGACGCAGGTCTTCCGCGAGGACGGCAGCGTCGTTCCCGTGACGGTGATCGAGGCTGGCCCCTGCAAGGTGACCGCGGTCCGCGACTCCGACCGCGACGGCTACTCGGCCGTGCAGCTCGCCTTCGGCGAGGTAAAGCAGGGCAAGCTCTCGAAGGCCGAGGAAGGACACCTGAAGAAGGCCGGCGCCGCTCCGTCGCGTCACCTGGTCGAGTTCCGAGACGAGGACCTCGGTGCCGAGGAGGGTCCGAAGGTCGGCGACGACGTCACCGTCGAGGGCTTCGAGGCCGGCCAGAAGGTCAAGGTCGCCGGGATCTCGATCGGCAAGGGCTTCCAGGGTGGGATCAAGCGCCACAACTTCAGCCGCGGCCCGGTCAGCCACGGTTCCCATAACGTCCGCGCCCCGGGCTCGATCGGAGCCAGCACCTTCCCTGCCCGCGTCTTCAAAGGGATGCGGATGCCGGGCCAGATGGGCAACAAGCGGGTCACCCAGAAGGGGCTCGAAATCGCCGACGTCGACGCCGAGCGCAACCTGCTGCTGATCAAGGGCTCGGTGCCCGGCGCCCGCAACGGGATCGTCGAGGTGAGGACCGATGGCTAGCGCCAAAGCCGCCGTGCTCGGGAAAAGCACGAAAGCCGACCTGCCGAAAGAGATCTTCGCCGAGCCCTTCCACCAGTCGCTGGTGCACGAGGCCGCTCGCGCCGACCTCAACGCCCGCCGCCGCGGCACCGCCTCGACCCTGACCCGCGGCGAGGTCTCCTTCACGACCGCCAAGGCCTGGCGCCAGAAGGGCACCGGTCGCGCCCGCGTCGGCACCCTCGGCGTCCCGAACCGCTTCGGCGGCGGTGTCGCTTTCGGCCCGAAGCCGCGCAAGTACACGGTCAAGGTCAACCGCAAAGCCCGTCGCCGGGCGATGCGCTCGGCCCTCTCGGTCCACGCCGAGCGCGCCTCGGTCGCCGTCCTCGACGCTTCCAGCTTCGACACCCCTTCGACCAAGACCGCCGCCCAGGCGCTGGAGAAATGGGGCGCCAGGAACCCGCTCCTCGTCCTCGTCACCGCCGAGGAGATCGGGGCGATGAAGAGCTTCCGCAACCTGCCCCGCACCCAGGTGCTCGAGGTGGGCGCGGCCGGGGTCGCCGACGTGATCGGCGCCGCCGCGGTCGTCGTCTCCGAAACCGCGCTCGAGTCGCTGAAGGAGAGGCTCGGCTGATGGACGCGCGCACGATCCTCATCCGCCCGGTGATCTCGGAGAAGAGCTACGCGCTGATCGCCGAGGGCAAGTACACCTTCCGCGTCGACGACCGCGCCCACAAGACCCAGATCGCCCAGGCGGTCGAAGAGGTCTTTGGGGTCCACGTCGCCCAGGTGCGGACCGCGAAAGTGAATTCGAAGCCGAAGCGCCGCGGCCTGACCAAAGGCCGGACCCGGGCTTGGAAGAAGGCGATCGTCCAGCTCGCGCCGGGCGAGCGGATCGAGCTGTTCGAGGGCGCCGAGACCGCCTAGGAGACTGACTGATGCCGAACCGAAAAACGAAACCGACCAGCCCGGGCCGCCGCTTCGCGACCTACCCGCTGCGCGAGCAGGTGACCGCCTCCGAGCCGGAGCGGAAGCTGACCGAAGGGCTGAAAAAGTCCGGCGGCCGCAACGTGAACGGCCGCGTCACCTCCCGCCACCGCGGCGGCGGCGCCAAGCGGCGCTACCGCAAGATCGACTTCAAGCGCCTCAAGGACGGGGTGCCGGCGAAGGTCGCCTCGATCGAGTACGACCCCAACCGGACCTGCTACATCGCCCTCCTCCACTACGCCGACGGCTTCAAGGACTACATCCTCGCCCCGTCGCAGCTGGCGGTCGGCGACGTCGTCAAATCGGGCCCCGAGGCCGACATCAAACCCGGCCACGCGATGGAGCTGGGGCAGATGCCGACCGGCACCATCGTCCACAACGTCGAGCTGATCCCCGGCCAGGGCGGCAAGCTCGGCCGCTCTGCCGGCACCTCGATCCAGCTGGTGGCGAAGGAGGGGGAGATGGTCACCCTGCGCCTGCCCTCCTCGGAGATGCGGATGGTCCGCGCCAACTGCCGCGCCAGCATCGGCGTGCTGTCCAACGCCGAGCACCAGAACATGAAGGTGGGCAAGGCCGGCCGCAGTCGCCACAAGGGCAAGCGCCCGCAGAGCCGCGGCGTCGCGATGAACCCCGTCGACCACCCGCACGGAGGTGGCGAGGCGCACCACACGCCCGGTGGCCACCCGGTTACCCCCTGGGGCAAGCCGACCCTCGGCTACCGCACCCGCAAGAAGGGCAAGCAATCCGACCGCTACATCGTCCGCGGCCGTCGCCGCGGCAAGAAGAAGGGCCGTTAGTCATGGGTAGATCGACGAAAAAGGGCCCGTGGGTCGAGGAGCGCCTGATGGGGCGGATCACCTCCATGAACGAGGCCGGCAAAAAACAGATGGTGAAAACCTGGTCGCGGACCTCGACGATCTTCCCGGAGATGGTCGGGCACACGATTGCCGTCCACGACGGCAAAAAACACGTCCCGGTCTTCATCTCGGAGTCGATGGTCGGGCACAAGCTCGGCGAGTTCGCGCCGACCCGGACCTTCCGTTCGCACGGCGGTAAGGAATAGCGATGGCTGACGACAAAAAAGATACGAAAGCCAAAAAAGCGGCCAAAAAACCGGCTGCGAAAAAAGAGGCGAAAGCCAAAAAAGCTCCGGCCAAAAAAGCGGAGTCGAAAAAAGCGGCGAAAGACACCAAAAAAGCCGGCGCCGCCAAAAAAGAGGCGAAAAAAGACTCGAAAGCCAAAGGCAAAGAGAAAAAAGCCGATGGCAAAAAAACTTCCAAAGCGAAAAAAGCCGCGCCGAAAAAACCAGCGGCCCCGCCCGTCGTCAAAGCCAAGGCCCGCTATGTGCGGATCGCCCCGCGCAAGGCCCGACTGATCGCCGATCAGGTGCGCGGCATGGACATCGAAAGCGCCCGGGCGCTGCTGCAGTTCTCGCCCCGCGGCGCCGCCCACCCGATCCACAAGCTGATCAACTCGGCCGCCGCCAACGCGGAAAACAACCACGACCTGATCGGTGACGAGATGCGCGTCGCCTCGATCACCGTCGACGAGGGGCCGACCCTGCGCCGCTTCCGCCCGCGGGCGATGGGGCGGGCGACCCCGATCAACAAGCGAACCAGCCACATCGCCGTGGCCCTGACCCCGGTGGAGGACTAGAGATGCCCGCCTTCCCAGCCCAGCACACCTGGATGACGCGCCTGGCACATCGCATCTCTGCGTCCTCGGGCTTGCCTTTGGCACCGCCAAAGGCTGCGCCCTGCGTCCTTAATCTGCTCGACCAGTCGCGCCCCCAGGCGCACTGCGCCGGAAAGGCGGGCATCTAGCATGGGACAGAAGATCCACCCCGAGGGTTTCCGCGTCGGCTACATCCACGACTGGAAGTCGAACTGGTACGAGGACAAAAACTTCGCCGACGTCCTCCAGGAAGACCTGCAGATCCGCGATCACATCGTCGGCAAGCTCTCGCACGCTGGGCTCTCGAACATCACGATCGAGCGCCGCGGCGAGGTAGCCGTCGACATCCACACTGCCCGGCCGGGGATCGTCATCGGCAAGTCCGGCAGCGAAGTCGACGCTCTGCGCAAAGAGCTGCACAAGCTCACCGGCAGCCCGGTGAAAGTGAACATCCGCGAGGTCAAGCGCCCCGAGCTCGACGCCAAGCTGGTCGCCCAGTCGATCGCAGAGCAGCTGCAGAACCGGGTCGCCTTCCGGCGGGCGATGAAACGCGCCCTCACCTCGGCGATGCGCTCCGGTGCCAAGGGCGTCAAGGTCCAGGTCTCCGGCCGCCTCGGCGGCGCCGAGATGGCGCGGACCGAACAGTACTCCGACGGTCGCGTGCCGCTGCACACCCTGCGCGCCGACATCGACTACGGCTTCTTCGAGGCCCGTACCACGACCGGCCGGATCGGCGTCAAATGCTGGATCAACAAAGGCGAGGTGATGCCGGAGGGCTTCCGCTCCGACCTCGTCTCCGGCGACGGCGATGGCCAGGGCCAGAGTCGCGGCGGCGGCCGTCGCGACGACCGCGGCGGCGGCGGGCGCGGCCGCGGTGATCGCGGCGGACGCGGTGGAGATCGCGGCGGGCGTGGCGGCGGTGGCCGCGGCGGGCCCGGCGGGCGTGGTCCCGGCGGCGGCGGACGCGGCGGCCAGCGTGGAGGTGGTCGCTGATGTTGATGCCGAAACGGGTCAAGCACCGCAAACAGTTCCGTGGCCGCATGCGCGGCAACACCAAGGGCGGTAGCACCGTCGCCTTCGGCGAGTACGGGATCAAGGCGCTCGAGCGCGGCTGGATCACCAACCGCCAGATCGAGGCCGCCCGTGTGGCGATGACCCGCAAGATCAAACGTGGCGGCAAGGTCTGGATCAACGTCTTCCCGGACAAGCCCTACACGAAGAAGCCGGCCGAGACCCGGATGGGCTCCGGCAAGGGCAACCCGGAGGGCTGGGTGGCCGTGGTCAAGCCCGGCAAGGTGATGTTCGAGCTAGCCGGCGTCCCCGAGGACCTGGCGCGCGAAGCGCTGCGCCTGGCCGGACACAAGCTTCCCGTCAAAACCAAATTCGTCATGCGCGAGGGGGCGGGTGACTGATGAAGGCGGCAGAGGTGCATAACCTCAAAGACGACGAGCTGGTGGCGAAACTGATCGACGCCAAGCAGGAGGCCTTCAACCTCCGCTTCCGGCACGCCACCGGCGAGCTCGAGAACACCGCCCGGCTGGGCCAGGCGAAGAAGGACATCGCCCGGCTGCTGACCGTGGCCAAGGCCCGCGGCATCGATGTTGAGAAAGAGACCCGACGGATATGAGCGACGACGAGCAGAAAAAAGACGAGACGACGGACGAGCCCCAGGCCGAGGAGACCCCCGCGGCTGAGGAGGCCCCGCAGGCCGAGGAGACTCCGGCCGAGGAGCCCCAGGCTGAAGAGGCTCCCGCCGAGGAGGAGGCCCCTGCCGCCGAGGCAGAGGAGGTGCCCGCCGAGGACGGAGGGGACACCCCTGCCGCCGAAGAGGCGCCCGCCGAGCCCAATCCCGAGGACGACCTGCCCTGGAAGGAGCGACGCCGGCTGGCGAAATCCCGCCGGCCGGTGCGGAAAGCGCTGCCTTCCGATCCCGAGGAGCGCAAGGCGCTGCGGGCGAAGGAGCGCGAGCGCAAGGCCGAGCTGCGCCGCAAACAGCGCGCCGCCGCCAAGGCCGCCCACACCGCCGGCACCGGCACCTCGCCGGCCGAGCACGAGTCAAACGCAGCCAAGGTACGGCAGGGGATCGTCATCTCCAGCAAAGGCGACAAATCGATCACCGTCCGCATCGACATCGCCCGCCGTCACCGCACCTACGAGAAGATCGTCCGCAGCTCGACCAAGCTGCACGCCCACGACGAGAAGAACGAGGCCGGCGAGGGCGACGTGGTTCGCGTCGTCGAGACCCGTCCGCTCTCCAAGACCAAGCGCTGGCGCCTGGTCGACGTAGTGGAGAAGGCAAGGTAGGCGATGATCCAGCAGGAGTCCAGGCTCAAGGTCGCTGACAATTCGGGCGCGCGCGAGATCCTCTGCATCCGCGTCAAAGGCGGCTCCCACCGGCGCTACGCCAGCGTCGGCGACGTCATCACCGCGACCGTCAAATCAGCCAGCCCGCAGGGCGGCGTTCGCAAGGGTGAGGTCGTGCAGGCTGTCGTCGTCCGCACCCGCAAGCCGCTCAGCCGTCCCGACGGCACCTACATCTCCTTCGACGAGAACGCGGCGGTGCTGATCGACCCGGCCAGCAACAACCCGCGCGGGACCCGCATCTTCGGCCCGGTGGCGCGCGAACTGCGCGATCGCAACTTCATGAAAATCATCTCGCTCGCCCCGGAGGTGCTCTAGCGATGGCCAAGTCCATGCGCATTCGCACCGACGACCAGGTGCTGATCATCGGCGGCAAGGACGCCGGCAAGAAAGGCCGCGTCACCCGCACCGATCCGAAAAAGCGCCGGGTCTACGTCGAGAACCTCAACATCATCAAGCGCCACGAACGGCCGCGCTCGCAGGGCGACCTGAAAAACGCCCAGGCCGGGGGGATCGTCGAAAAGGAGGGGCCGATCGACGTCTCCAACGTGATGCTGCTCGATCCCAAAGACAACAAACCGACTCGCATCGGCGTCCGCGTCGACAAAGGCGGCAAGCGGGTCCGCTACGCGAAGCGGACCGGAAACGAGATCGGCTGATGGAGGCGACCGTGGCACCGACTTCGCAGGCCGCGCCGCCGCCGCGCCTGCGCGAGAAATACGAGCAGGACGTGCTGCCGGCGCTGACCCAGAAATTCGGCTACTCGACGCCGATGGAGGCCCCGCGCCTGGAGAAGATCACGCTCAACATGGGCCTGGGCAAAGAGAAACAGGACAAACGCTCCTTCGAACTGGCCCAGGAACAGCTGGCGACGATCGCCGGCCAGCACCCGAACGTGCGCCGCGCCCGCAAGTCGGTCGCCTCCTTCAAGCTGCGCGAGGGGATGCCGGTCGGCGTCTCGGTGACGCTGCGGCGGGCCCGGATGTGGGAGTTCCTCGACCGTCTGGTCTCGATCGCGGTGCCGCGGATCCGCGACTTTCGCGGCCTCAACCCGCGCTCCTTCGACGGTCGCGGCAACTACTCGATGGGCGTCAAAGAGCAGCTGATCTTCCCCGAAATCGACTACGACTCGGTCGACGTCGTCCGGGGTCTGGACGTGACGATCACGACTTCCGCTAAAACTGACCTCGAGGCTTTCGAGCTTCTACTCGGGCTGGGGATGCCGTTCGCCCAGGAGGGCCGTCCCGGACAGGCCGAGCGTGAAGCGAAAGAAAAAGAAGCCGAAGAAGAGCAGCTCAAAGAGGAGGCCCGCCAGAAGGCTGAAGTCGAGCAGGCGGCCCTCGAGCAGCTGAAAGAGGAGAACCCCGAGGCCTACGCCAAGCCGGAAGGCGAGGACGAGGGCGCCGCCGAGAGCGGAGACGAAGAGGCCGGAGAGACGGCCGAGGAGAGTTCGAACGATGGCTAAGACTTCGATGAAGGTGAAGCAGGCGCGGGACCCGAAGTTCAAAACCCGCAGCTACAACCGCTGCCGCCGCTGCGGTCGCCCGCGCGCCTACTTCCGCAAATTCGGTCTCTGCCGGATCTGCCTGCGCGAGGCCGCCCACGAGGGGTACATCCCCGGGATGACCAAGTCGAGCTGGTAGGGACGAGGACCGATGCACACTGACCCGATCGCCGATTACCTGACCCGGATCCGCAACGCGATCCGCGCCGGCCACGACGAGGTGGAAATCCCCCTCAACGGCCTCAAGCTGGAGATGTCCCGCATCCTCAAGGAGCAGGGCTACATCAAGGACTTCAGCCGCAAGCCGGCTGCCGTCGGCGAGGCGATCAACGTCGAGCTGAAGTACACCGAGGACCGCCAGCCGGTGATCCTCGGGATCGAACGGGTCTCGCGCCCCGGCCGGCGTCGCTACGTCGACCACAAAAACGTCCCCCGCGTCGACGGCGGGACCGGAACCGCGATCGTCAGCACCTCCGCTGGCGTGATGACCGGCCACGAAGCCCGGCAGAAAGGCGTCGGCGGCGAGGTCGTCGCCTACGTCTGGTGAGCGGATGAGCCGGATCGGAAGAAAGCCCGTGCCCGTGCCCGACGCCGTCTCGGTGGAGATCGCCCCTGGCAACATCGCCGTCAAAGGGCCGAAGGGGGAGCTGCACCAGACCCTCTCCGCCGAGATGAAGGTCGCACAGGAGGACGGCGCCGTCACCGTCACCCGCCCCACCGATCGCGGCGAGCACCGGGCCCTGCACGGCCTCACCCGCAGCCTGATCGCGAACATGGTCGAGGGCGTCACCGAGGGCTTCGAGAAGCGCCTGGAGATCCAGGGCGTCGGCTACCGCGCCGCTCTGAAAGGGAAAAAACTGGAGCTGGCGCTGGGCTACTCGCACCCCGTGACGATCGACGCCCCGGAGGGAATTGACTTCGAAGTCCCGCAACCGACCGAAGTGATCGTCAAAGGCATCGACAAGCAGCTCGTCGGCCAGGTCGCCGCGGACATCCGCAAGCGCCGCCCGCCGGAGCCCTACAAGGGCAAGGGCATCCGCTACAAAGACGAGCAGGTCCTGCGGAAGGTGGGTAAGCGCGCATGACCGTCCTCACCAAGCGCCAGCGCCGGCTCAAACGGCGTCGTCGGGTCCGCGCCCGGGTCCAGGGCACGGCTGAGCGGCCGCGGCTCTCGGTCTACCGCTCCAACAAGGGCGTCTTCGCCCAGCTCATCGACGACACCAAAGGCCACACCGTGGCTGCGGTCAACTGGATCGAGCCGGAGCTGCGCAAGCTCAGCGCCTCCGAGCAGGCGAAGAAGGCCGGCAAACTGCTGGCCGAGCGGGCGAAGAGCGCCGGCGTCGAAGCCTGCGTCTTCGATCGCGGCGGCTACCAGTACCACGGCCGCGTCAAGGCGCTGGCCGAGGGCGCGCGAGAGGGGGGTCTGGCTTTCTAAAGCCGTAGTTCCGCTACGGTGAGCCGCTGCTTATGAAGGGCATGGACGTCAAGAACGTGGAAACGGTCAGTCCCCGCGGGCTGGACCTGCAGGAGCGGGTGATCGAGATCAACCGCGTCGCCAAGGTGGTCAAGGGCGGCCGGCGCTTCTCCTTCACCGCGCTCGTCGCCGTCGGCGACGAGGAGGGCGTGGTCGGGATCGGCTACGGCAAGGCTCGCGAGGTCCCGCTGGCGATCCAGAAGGGCGTCGAGGACGCCCGCAAGAACTTGATCCGGGTGCCCAAATACGGGAACACCATCACCCACCGCATCATCGGTCGCTTCGGCGCCGGGCACGTGGTCCTGCGCCCGGCCAGCCCCGGTACCGGCGTCATCGCCGGCGGTGGCGTCCGCGCCGTGCTCGAGCTCGGCGGGGTGCGCGACGTGCTGACCAAGAGCATCGGGACGCAGAACCCGATCAACCTGGTGAAGGCGACGATGGACGGCCTGGTCCGTCTGCGGCGGCCGGAGGAGGTCGCGGAGCTGCGCGGGTTGACGGTGACTCAGGTTCTGGGGATGGACGGCAACGGGAACGGGGCCGCTGGGGCCGCGGGTCCTGTCTCCGATTCCGGGCTCTCCCTCCCGGGAGGGTCCTCGGAATCGTCGCCACCCGCGGCAGAGACGCCGGAGCAGCCGTCCGAGGATGCCGCTGAAGAGATAGCTTCCGAGGGTGCAGAGGTAGAGAAACAGGCTCCGGTGCAGCCCGCCGAGGGTGAGCAGTCGTGAGCAAGGTGAAGATCCGGCAGGTGCGCTCGGCTGCGAAGACCAACCCGAACCAGAAAGCGACCCTGAAGGCGCTGAAGCTGGGGCGGATCGGCAAATCGGCGGAGCTCAAAGACTCGGAGCAGCTGCAGGGTCAGCTGCGGGTCGTCTCGCACCTCGTGGAGGTCGACGGTGGCTGAGAAAGCCTCGAAAAAAGTCGAGAAAACGTCTTCGAAAGAATCAACGCGCGCCGAGGAGATCGGTCTCCACAACCTGAAGCCGAAGCCCGGCTCGAAAAAGCCGCGCAAGCGGATCGGCCGCGGTGAGGGCAGCGGTCTCGGCAAGACCTCGGGCCGTGGCCACAAGGGCGCCGGCGCCCGCTCGGGCCGCAAGCGCAAGGCTGGCTACGAGGGTGGGCAGAACCCGATCCACATGCGGATGCGAAAGCTCCGCGGCCCGCACAAAAAGCAGTCGATGCCGTTCGAGAACTTCCGCACCAAGACCCAGGCGGTCAACCTCTCCGACCTCGAGGAGCGCTTCGACAGCGGCGCCGAAGTCACGCCCACGAGCTTGAAGGAGAAGGGTCTGGCGAAGCGGTCGAACCCGGTCAAGGTCCTCGCCCGCGGCGAGATCAAGAAGAAGCTCGAGGTCCACGCGCACGCTTTCAGCGCGGCTGCCAAAGAGAAGATAGAGGCGGCCGGCGGTTCCTGTCACACTCTGGAGCCGTAATGCTCAAAACCATTCTCAACGCCTTCAGCGTTGCCGACATCCGGAAGAAGCTCGCCTTCACGGCGGCGATGCTGGCTCTGTACCGGCTCGGGTCCTACATCCCGGCCCCCGGCGTCGACTCCGATGCCGTCAAGGAAGTCGCCGACAACTTCGGGGGCGCCGGCATCCTCAACTTCCTCAACACGTTCTCCGGGGGAAGCCTTTCGCGGCTGAGCATCTTCGCGCTGGGGATCATGCCCTACATCACCGCCTCGATCATCCTGCAGCTGCTGACGGTCGTCGTGCCGTCACTGGAGCGTCTGCAGAAAGAGGGCGAAGTCGGGCAGCAGAAGATCACCCAGTACACGCGCTACCTCACCGTCGGGCTCGCCTTCGGCCAGTCCCTCGGCTACGTCTTCCTCTTCGACTCCTTCAGCAGCGGCCAGACCAGCGTCGTCGGCAACCTCACCTTCCCGCGGCTCTTCCTGATCGTGATCTGTCTTACGGCCGGCTGCACCTTGCTGATGTGGCTGGGCGAGCTGATCACCCAACGCGGGATCGGCAACGGCATCTCGCTGATGATCTTCGCCTCGATCGCCTCTTCGATCGTCCCGGGCCTCTCCAAGTGGTGGAACAACCCCGATCAGGTCTTCATCGTGATGATGCCTTTCATCGCCCTGGCGGTGATCGTCGCGATCGTCTTCGTCCAAGAGGGCCAGCGCCGAATCCCGGTCCAGTACGCCAAACGCGTGGTCGGCCGCAAAATGACGTCCGGCGGATCCACCTACCTGCCGCTGCGGGTCAACATGGCCGGCGTCATCCCGGTCATCTTCGCCGCCTCGATCATGGCCTTCCCGGCGACCGTCGGGCAGATGATCAACACCCCGACCGCGCTCGACTTCGCCGCGTTCTTCGGCCCCAACACCTGGGCCTACGTGGTCGGCGAGGTCTTCTTCATCATCATCTTCACCTACTTCTACACGGCGGTCACCTTCAATCCCGTCGACCAAGCCGACAACCTGAAGAAATACGGCGGCTTCATCCCCGGCGTCCGTCCGGGGCGGCCGACTGCCGAATACCTGGACAAAATCCTCTCCCGCCTCACCTTCCCCGGTGCCCTCTACCTGGGTGCGGTGGCGGCTCTGCCGACGATCCTGATCAGCCAGACGGCGGCCAACTTCTACTTTGGCGGCACTTCCATCCTGATTGTGATCGGAGTGGCTCTAGATACGGTCAAGCAACTGGAGGCGCAACTCATGATGAGAAACTACGAGGGGTTTCTCAAATAAGGACCTACTCGGGCGCGGCCGCTGCAAACCGGCGCATCTCGGGGTCCTCAGTCGCTCGGGTCGGGTCACGCACCAACCAGTGCGCTCCCCTCCCCTCGCTCCCTGCGTCCCCCGACCTGCTTGGTTTTCGCGGCCGTTCGTACTTCCGATATCCAATACGGTTCTCTCTCTATGTCTGAGCTCAATCTCGTCCTTCTAGGGCCGCCCGGTTCCGGCAAGGGAACCCAGGGGGAGCGTCTCAACGAGGATCTGCGGCTGCCCTACTACGCGACCGGGGACATTCTTCGCGGCGCGGTGCGGGAGGAGACCGAGCTGGGGCAGACGGCGAAGGAGTACATGGACCGGGGCGACCTGGTGCCCGACGAGGTGATCGTCGGCGTGATCGCCGAGCGGATCGACTCCAGCGAGGCGCGCGACGGCTTCATCCTCGACGGCTTTCCCCGCACGACGCCACAGGCCGAGGCGCTCGACACCAAGCTTTCCCAGCTGGGGCGGGGGGTGACCGCGGTGCTGCTGATCGACGTCTCCGACGACGAGGTCGTGCGGCGACTCGGCGGCCGACGCACCTGCGAGGCCAACGGGCACGTCTTCCACGTCGAGTTCGAACCACCGCAGCAGGAGGGCGTCTGCGACATCGACGGCTCGCCGCTGATCGTCCGCGACGACGACGAGCCCGAGGTGATCCGCAAGCGGCTCGAGACCTACCACGAGAAGACCAAGCCGCTCGTCTCCTACTACGACGACCGCGGCGTCCTGCGGCGGATCGCGGGGGAGGCCTCGCCCGACGAGGTGGCTGACCAGGTTCGCCGCACGCTGGCGACGCTGCGGATGGAGCAGGACGAGGCCGTCTAGATTCGTCCGCGAGCCCGCCGCCCGCGCCCACTAGCGTGTACCGAATGATCATCAAGAAGACCCCGGAGCAGGTCGACCAGATGGCCGCCTCCGGCGCGGTCCTCGTCCGCTGCCTGAAGATGCTGGCCGCGAAGGCGCGGCCCGGCGTCACGACCGAGGAACTGGACACGGCGGCGGAGAAGTTCATCCGCTCGCAGGGGGCGACGCCTGCCTTCAAGGGCTATCGCGGCTTCCCGGGCTCGATCTGCGCCTCGCCCAACTCGATGGTCGTCCACGGGATCCCCGGGAGCTACGAGCTGAAGCGCGGCGACGTGATCTCAATTGACGTCGGCGTGGTCAAGGACGGCTGGGTCTCCGACGCGGCGATGACGCTGCCGATCGGCTCGGTCAGTCCCGAGGCGCAGAAGCTCCTCGACGTGACCAAAGCTTCGCTCTTCGCCGGGGTCGAGCAGATGCGGCCCGGCAACCACCTCGGCGACGTCTCCAGCGCGATCCAGCGGACGGTGGAGATCGAGGGCCTCTCGATCATTCGCACGCTGGTCGGCCACGGGATCGGCCGCGACATGCACGAGGAACCGCAGGTCCCGAACTTCGGCGAGCCCGGCAAGGGACCGGAGCTAGAGGAGGGGATGGTGCTGGCGATCGAGCCGATGGTCAACGCCGGCGGCCCGCTGGTGCAGATGGGTGACGACGGCTGGTCGGTCTATTCCGAGGACGGGACGCTCGCCGCCCACTTCGAGTTCACGGTCGCCGTGACCCCTGACGGGCCGCGGATCCTCACTCCCTGGCACGAAGACGACTAGGCAGAGCGACTAGCCGGACAGCCAGCCGGGTAGTCTTCCCCTTGCGGTGGGGCGCCGCTACGGGAAGGAGAGGTTCTTGCGTGTCCGAAGCTGTGCCCGCCTCGCGCTCTCGCTGCTGACCGCGCTGGTCGCCTTCGCGATCGCCGCCCCCCTCGCTCCGGCGGCCCCGGCGCCGTACGGGACCAACGATGCCGGCGGCTTCCGCAACGTGTTGCCGCCGGGGGAGAACGGCACCGCCAGCTTCAACCAGATCCTCGCCTTCCGCGGCCCGGGCTTGCTGCCGTCGCACTTCGCCGACCAGCAGCCGCTCTACGAAAACCTCCTTTACGCAGCGCCGACGCTGACCGAGGACCAGATCCCCAACTACTTCAAGGACGCCACCTTCGGTGTCCCCGCCGGCGAAGTCGAATCGGAAATCGAACCCCGCCCCGGGGCGACGATCGTCCGCGACAAAGCCTTTGGCGTTCCCCACGTCTACGGCGTCACCCGCGCCGACACGATGTTCGGCGCCGGCTACGCGGGGGCGGCCGACCGTCTCTTCTTGATGGACGTGCTGCGCCATACCGGCCGCGCCGAACTCGCCTCCTTCCTCGGCGGCTCCAATGCCGGTGCCGACGCCAGCCAGTGGGGATTCGCCCCCTACACCGAAGCCGACCTAGAAGCGCAACTGGCGCAGGCGCCGCAGCTCTACGGCGCCTCCGGCCAGCAGGCGGTCGACGACGTCAACACCTACGTCGAAGGGATCAACGCCTACGTCGCCGCCGCCAGACTCGACCCGAAACTCAAACCGGGCGAGTACACGCTGCTGAACAAGTCGATGGAACCGTGGAAGGCGACCGACGTGATCGCGATCGCCTCGCTGGTCGGCGGCATCTTCGGCCAGGGCGGCGGCAACGAGCTGAACTCGGCGCTGACGATGCAGGCCTTCGTCAAGCGGATGGGAAAGGTGGCCGGGCGCAAGGCCTGGGCGAACTTCCGCTCCAAGAACGACCCGGAGGCGCCGACCACCGTCTCCAAGCGTTTCCCGTATGAGACCCGCAGCGCCTTCGCCAAGCGCGGCCTGGCGCTGCCGAAGCCGGGCAGCGTCCGCTTCACCGAGACCGCCAGCGCTTCGGTCGCGCCGGGACGCTCGACCGCAACCGTCGGCCAGCGCCTGCAGGCAGCGATCGAAGCGGCCGGCCACGCCTCCAACTGGGAGCTCGTCTCCGCCAAGGAGTCGGCGACCGGCCACCCGATCGCGGTGATGGGGCCCCAGGTCGGCTACTTCGTGCCGCAGATCCTGCAGGAGGTCGACCTGCATGGGCCCGGCATCGACGCCCGCGGCGCCGCCTTCCCTGGGGTCAGCCTCTACGTCCAGCTCGGCCACGGCCGCGACTACGCCTGGAGCGCGACGACGGCGACCTCCGACAACGTCGACACCTTCGCCGAGGTCCTCTGCAAGGACAAGTTCCACTACCTCTACCGCGGCAGGTGCCTGGCGATGGAAAAGCTCGAAAAGAGCGAGAGCTGGACCCCGAACGCCGCCGATACGACGCCCGCGGGCTCGCAGACGCTGGTCGCCTACCGCACCGTGCACGGGATCGTCTACGCCCGCGGCAAGGTCGGCGGCAAGAAGGTCGCCTTCGTCCGCCAGCGCAGTACCTACGGCCACGAGGCCGACTCGGTGGTCGGGTTCGCGCAGCTGAACGAACCGGGGGTGGTGACGGGACCGGCCGGCTTCAAGAAGGCCGTCTCCAACATCAACTTCCTCTTCAACTGGAGCTACGTCGACTCCGAACACATCGCCTACGCGCTCTCGGGCTGGATGCCGCAGCGGGCGAAGGGGACCTCGCCCGACTTCCCCGTCCTCGGCACCGGCAAGTACGACTGGCAGGGCTACAAGCCGGCGAATCGGACTGCCAGCTGGCTGCCGTTCGGCAAGCACCCGCAGGCGGTCGACCCGCCCTTCCTCGTCTCCTGGAACAACAAGCAGGCGCCGGGCTGGGCGGCGGCCGACGACAAGTACAGCTACGGGCCGCTGTTTCGCTCGCAGATGATCGCCGACAAGGTCAAGGCGGCGACCAAGGGCAAGAAGAAGATGACGATCACGCAGCTCGTCCAGGCGATGGAGGAACCGGCGACCCAGGACCTACGCGGCTACCGGCTGCTGCCGACGATCTTCAAGGCGGTCGGCAAGCCCTCCTCGCCGAAGCTGCGCCGGGCGCTGGCGACGCTGAAGGCGTGGCACGAACACGGCGCCCACCGCCGCGACCTCGATCGCGACGGCGTCTACGAGGAAAACGACGCGGTCGAACTGATGGACGCCTGGTGGCCGAAGCTGGTCGAAGGCGAGTTCAAGCCGGTGCTGGGGGCGAAGGCCTACGCGGCGCTGGAAGGGATGGTGCGGACCGGCAGCTACACCGGCGGCTCGCCGACCGAACCGGACTTCTCTGACGGCTGGTGGAGCTACGTCTCCAAGGACCTGCGCGACCTCTTCGGCCCGCGGCCGAAGGGCGCCTGGAGCCGGGTCTACTGCGGCAAGGGCTCGAAGAAGCAGTGCCGCCGCATCCTCCAGCGGACCCTCGCGGCGGCGCTGAAGACCACCCCGCGGCAGCTCTACGGCGGCGGCGACGGCGCCTGCGCCTCGAACCCGCAGCCCGCCTGCTTCGACCAGAACCGCCCCGCGGTGACCGGCGGCATCTCCCTGCCCCCGTTCCCCTTCCAGAACCGGCCGACCTTCCAACAGGTGGTGACGGTGGGCCAGAAATTGCAGCGGTGATGTGGGGGAGGGGTCGGGGGTCCCCTCTCCGGACACATCTCGCTATGGCTCGATGTTGAGTGTCCTGAGAGGAGACCCCCGACCCCTCCTGCAAGCGCCTGCCGTCCGGTGTGGGCGAAGAACCATGATGCGTAATGCTTTAGCTGCAATCATTGTCCAGTGGACCTTGAGCTTGCGATCCTGCGGATGCGGCATGTGCATGGGGTTCTTCCGAAGAATTTGTCGTCCACCGGCATATGACGGGAGAGCGACGTTTCCCGATGGGTCCTCGTGGCAACATCCTGCGAGTGGATCAGGAGACCTTCTCTGCAGTCGATCAGTTCATCGCCGAGACGATCGTCGCGGAGGACGAGGGGCTGCGTGGGGCTGTTGAAGCTGCTGAGGCGGCTGGGCTGCCGTCGATCCAGGTTTCGCCGCCGCAGGGGAGGCTGTTGCAGCTGCTGGTCCGGCTGGTCGGCGCCAAGCGGATCCTCGAGTTCGGGACGCTGGGCGGTTACAGCGCGATCCTGATGGCGCGGGCGCTGCCGGAGGAGGGGCGGTTGATCACGCTGGAGGCGGAGGCGGAGTACGCGGAGGTGGCGCGGAGGAGTATCGACGCCGCTGGCGTTGGGGGAAAGGTCGAGATCCGGGTCGGGCCGGCGCTGGAGGCGCTTCCGGACTTGGACGGGGAGGAGCCCTTCGACCTCGTCTTCATCGACGCCGACAAGGTCAACACCCCCAACTACTTCGCCTCGGCGCTCGATCGCACCCGGCCGGGCGGCCTGATCGTCGCCGACAACGTCGTCCGCGACGGCACCCTTGCCGATCCCAACGGCGACGAGGCGTCTCAGGCGCAGCGCCGCCTGCACGAGATGCTGGCGGAGGAGCCGCGGGTCAGTGCCACCACCGTCCAGACCGTCGGCGTCAAGGGCTACGATGGCTTCCTGATCGCTCTCGTCGAGCCTAAAAGCGCCTAGCGGCAGCAGGCGTCGCCGAGGCTTCGCCCCTGCTATCTTTCCCGGTCGGCCTTGTTGGCCGGTTGGTTCGTCCTACCGTCCGATTCATGGGGCGCGTGGGAATCCTGTTGTCGATACGAGATCCGGAGCAATGAAGGTTCGAGCTTCCGTCAAGCCGATGTGCGAGAAGTGCAAGGTAATCCGCCGAAACGGGGCGGTCCTGGTGATCTGCCAGAACCCGCGCCATAAGCAGAGGCAGGGCTAGCCATGGCACGGATCGCCGGCATCAACATCCCGGTCAACAAACGGGTTGAAATCGGGCTCACCTACATCTTCGGGATCGGGCAGTCGACGGCGCAGAAGATCCTCGCCGAGACCGGCGTCGACCCCGGCACCCAGGTCAAGGACCTGACCGAGGACGAGGTGATGAAACTTCGCGAGGCGGTCGAGAATCGCGAGGTCGAGGGCGACCTCCGGCGCGAGCGCTCGCAGAACGTCAAACGGCTGATGGAGATCGGCTCCTACCGTGGCCTCCGTCACCGCCGCGGTCTTCCCGTCCGCGGCCAGCGGACCAAGACCAACGCCCGCGGCCGCAAGGGTCCCCGGCGCCTCAGCGTCGCCGGTAAGCGCAAGGTATAGGCACCGAGATGGCTGAGAAAAAACCCGCCAAAGGGCGCACCCGCCGCCGCGTCAAAAAGAACGTCACCTACGGGCAGGCGCACATCAAGACTTCCTTCAACAACACGATCGTCACCCTGACCGACACCGACGGCAATGTGATCGCCTGGGAGTCGGCCGGCTCGGCCGGGTTCAAAGGCTCCCGCAAGTCGACCCCGTTCGCCGCCCAGGTGACTGCCGACGCGGCCGCCAAAAAGGGGATGGAACACGGCCTGGAGCGGGTTGAAGTCTTCGCCAAGGGCGCCGGCTCGGGTCGCGAGACCGCGATCCGCTCGCTGCAGGCCGCCGGCCTCGACGTCACCACCGTCAAGGACGTCTCGCCGCAGGCCCACAACGGCTGCCGGCCGAAGAAGCGGAGGAGGGTCTAGTGGCTCGCGACACCGCCCCGCAGTGCAAGCAGTGCCGGCGCGAGGGCCAGAAGCTCTTCCTCAAGGGTGAGCGCTGCTTCACCGACAAGTGCGGGGTCGAGCGCCGCTCCTACCCGCCCGGCGAGCACGGCCGCGGCCGGCTGCGTCAGAGCGAGTACCGGGTGCAGCTGCGCGAGAAGCAGAAGACCCGCCGCTACTACCAGGTGCTGGAGAAACAGTTCCGCGCCTACTACGACAAGGCCTCGCGCCAGGACGGCGTCACCGGCGAGAACCTGCTGCGCCTGCTCGAGTCCCGCTTCGACAACGTCCTCGTTCGCCTCGGCTTCGCCGCCTCGCGGCGCCAGGCGCGCCAGCTGATCACCCACGGCCACTGGCAGATCAACGGCCGGCGCGTGAACATCCCCTCGTACCAGGTACGACCCGAAGACATCATCTCGATCAAGGCCGGATCGAAAGCCACCGACACGATCCAGCGGGCCACGGAACTCGTCTCCACGGTTCCCGCCTGGCTGCAGGCCGATCACGATGCCCTCACCGCCAAGGTCCTGCGCTACCCCGAGCGCTCCGAGATCTCGGCGCCGGTCCAGGAGCAGCTGATCGTCGAGCTGTACTCCAAGTAGTCCGGAAACCGACCTCAGAACCACCAGAGCAAGGAACTCATGACCACCGATTTCCAGGTCCCCCGCATCACCTCCGAGAAAGTCGACGACCGTCGCGGCACCTTCACGATCGAGCCGCTCGACAAGGGCTTCGGCTACACGTTCGGCAACAGCCTTCGTCGCGTCCTCCTCTCCTCGCTCGGCGGTGCCGCCATCACCAGCGTCCGCATCGAGGGCGTCGCGCACGAGTTCTCGACCGTGCCCGGCGTCAAAGAGGACGTCACCGACATCATCCTCAACCTCAAGGACCTCGTCGTCCGCATGCACACCGACGCCGACGAGGTCGAGGCGCCGCTGGTCGCCACCGGCCCCGGCGAGGTCAAGGCCAAGGACATCGACCTGCCCTCCGGCGTCGAGATCCTCAACCCCGAGGCGCCGATCGCCACGCTCGAGAAAAAAACCAAACTCGAGGTCTACCTGACGATCGGTCGCGGCCGCGGCTACTCGCCGGCCGAAGAGAACAAGTCCGACGAGCAGCCGATCGGCGTGATCCCGATCGACTCGATCTTCTCGCCGATCCGGCGCGCCTCCTACGCGGTTGAATCTGCCCGCGTCGGCCAGCGCACCGACTACGACAAGCTCACCCTCGACCTCGAGACCGACGGCTCGATCGAGCCGGGCGCGTCGCTGCGCGAGGCCTCCGAGATCCTGATCAAGAGCCTGGCGATCTTCACCGATGCCGACCGGGTCGAGGAGCTGACCGCGCGTGAACCCGCCCCACCGGCCCCGAGCGACGGCTTCTCCGGGGGCGGGGACGGTGGCGTCGCCGCCGCCAACGGCCTCGACGAGATCCTGATCGAGGAGCTCGAACTGGGTGTCCGCTCCTACAACTGCCTCAAGCGCGCCGGCGTGCAGACCGTCGGCGACCTCGTGCGCAAGTCGCGCGCGGAACTGAACGCGATCCCCAACTTCGGTCAGAAGTCGATCGAGGAAGTGATCGAGACCCTGCACTCCCGCGGCCTCGACCTGCAGGCGGACTAAGGGTCTCGACGAGAGCGGAGCGGACTGATGCGGCACAAGAAGAAGCGGAACAAGCTCAGCCGCGACTCCGCCCACCGCGAGGCGCTGCTCTCGAACCTCTCGAAGCAGCTGATCGAGCACGAGCGGATCCAGACCAGTCAGGCCAAGGCCAAGGCGGTGAAGCCCGAGGTCGAGAAACTGATCACCCTCGCCAAACGCGGCGACCTGCACGCCCGCCGCCAGGCGCTGGCCACGCTCCACAACGACAAGTTCATCGTCCACAAGCTGTTCGACGAGGTGGCACCCCGCTACGCGGAGCGCCCCGGCGGTTACACCCGCATCGTCAAGCTCGGTCCGAGGAAGTCCGACTCGACCGAGATGGTCTACCTAGAGCTGGTCTGAGGGGCCGGGGTCGGGGGACCCTCGTTCTGACAAGTCGCAGTGCTAATTAGCACTGCGACTTTGAGTATCCGCCAGCCCGAGGGTCCCCCGACCCCGGCTTCGACAGTCGCAGAAGGACCGGCTCAGTACGTGACCGACTCGAGGTAAAGCCCGTAAGGAGGGGCGGTGTCGCCTGCCTCGGTGCGGGAGGCACCCCCTAGGAGGGAGATGAAGCTGTCTACGGGTCTGCGGCCGGAGGCTACTTCCAGCTGGGTGCCGACTAGGACGCGGACCATGTTGCGCATGAAGGCGTCGGCGGTGATGCGGAAGGAGAGGATGTCGCCTTCGTCGGTCCAGGAGGCGCTGAGGACGTCGCGGTCGAAGCGGACGTGGTCGGTCTGGGTGGGGGTGAAGGCCGTGAAGTCGTGGGTGCCGGGGAGGGCGGCGGCGCAGGCGTCGAGGGCCTCGCGGTCGACGCGGTGCGGCCACCAGAGCGCCTTGCCGAGCTCGAAGGGGCTGGGGGAGGAGCGGGCGAGGAGGCGGTAGCGGTAGCTGCGCGCCTTGGCGTCGTGGCGGGCGTTGAAGCCGTTGGCGACGGGCGCCGCGGCGGTGACGGCGACGTCTTCGGGGAGGAGGCCGTTGAGGCGACGCGTCAGGTCCTCAGGGGGCTCGGCGGGGGTGTCGAAGCTCGCCACCTGGCCGAACGCGTGGACGCCGGTGTCGGTGCGTCCGGCGACCGTCAGCTCGACCGGTTCGCGCAGGACCGTCGCTAGCGCCGCCTCCAGCTCGCCCTGCACCGTCCGCAGCTCGGGCTGCCGGGCCCAGCCGCGGAAGCCGCTGCCGTCGTATTCGACGTCGAGCCTGACGGTGGTCACGGCGGCAGTATCCCCGAACCCTAGAATCGGGTCGGTGCGCATCCTCCTCACCAACGACGACGGCATCTCCGCGCCAGGGCTGCAGGCCGCTCGCCGCGCCCTGGTCGAGCTCGAGGGGGTCGAGGTCGACGTCATCGCGCCCGACTCCAACCGCAGCGCGATCGGGCGGGGCATCACCACCCGCTCGCCGCTCAGCGTCGAGGAGGTCGCCTTCGCGGACGGCCGTGTCGGCTACGCCACCGACGGCACTCCGGTCGACTGCGTCCGCTTCGCCGAGCTGGGGCTGGTCGGCGGCCGTCCCGACCTGATCGTCTCCGGGATCAACCACGGCGCCAACCTCGGCGACGACATCACCTACTCGGGCACGGTCGCGGCGGCGCTGGAGGGGATCATCCTCGGCATCCCCGCGATCGCAGTCTCCCAGCAGTCCTCGGCCGGCGGCCTCGGCTACGTCAGCGGCAAGTTCGACTTCACCGTCGCCGCCCCCTTCACCGCCCAGCTGGTCAGTCGCCTGCGCGAGGTGTCGATGCCGGAGGCGACCCTCATCAACGTCAACTGCCCCTGCACCGAGCCGAGCGGGGTCGAGGTGACGAAGCTCGGCAAGCGGATCTACAACGACAAGCTAAAACTGGTCCGCGAGAGCGACGGGCGCAAGCACTACGAGATCTACGGCTGGCAGCCCGGCTACGAGGAGATTGAGGGCACCGACCTCTACGCGGTCGCCAATGGCCGCATCGCGGTCACCCCGATCCACTTCGACCTCACCGACCACGGCGGCATCGAGCGGCTGCAGGGCTGGGGCTTCGAGGAGATGCTGGCGGCCAGCGCGGCGACGGCGTGAGCGCTCCCCACGAGCAGCGCGCCGAGGAGCTGCGTGAGCTCCTCGCCCACCACAACCACCTCTACTACGTCCTCGACGACCCCGAGATCGGCGACGACGAGTACGACGCGCTGCTGAGTGAGCTGCGGGCGCTGGAGGAGGCGCACCCGGAGCTGCGGACGCCGGATTCGCCGACCCAGCGGGTCGGGGCGCCGCCGCTCGACCGCTTCGAGCAGGTCGAGCACCTCGAGCAGATGCTCTCGCTCGGCAACGCCCGCAACGAGGAGGAGCTGCGGGGGTGGGAGAACCGGATCGCCAACCACCTCAAGCGGATGGACATCGCCGCCTCGGAGTTCAGCTACACGACCGAGCCGAAGATCGACGGCCTCGCGATCACCCTCACCTACGAGGAGGGGGTGCTGGTCCGCGGCGCCACCCGCGGCGACGGGCGGATCGGCGAGGACGTGACCCAGAACCTGCGCACGATCGGCTCGGTGCCACTGCGGATTAGCGGCGACGCTCCCGAGCTGATCGAAGTCCGCGGCGAGGTCTACCTGCCGATCGCCGCCTTCAAAGCGCTGAACGAGCGCCGGGCCGAGGCGGGGGAACCGACCTTCGCCAACCCGCGCAACTCCGCCGCCGGCTCGATCCGCCAGCTCGACCCCTCGCTGGCGGCCGAACGGCCGCTCTCGACCTGGTTCTACGGGATCGGGGCGGTGAGCGGGCTCGACCTGCCGACCCACATGGCCGAGGTCGAATGGCTGCGCGAGAAGGGCTTCAAGGTCAACCCGGACACCGAGCACCACGAGGGCGTCGAGGGGGTCGTCAAACGCTGCCGCTGGTGGGAGGAGCGCCGCGACGAGCTCGACTACGAGATCGACGGCGTCGTCGTCAAGGTCGACGAGAAGGCGCTCTGGCGCGAGCTCGGGGTCGTCGGGCGGGAGCCGCGCTGGGCGATTGCCTGGAAGTTCCCGCCGACGACGGCGACGACGAAGCTGAAGAAGGTGGTCTGGAACGTCGGCCGCACCGGCCACCTCGTCCCCTTCGCGATGCTGGAGCCGGTCCACGTCGGCGGCGTCACCGTCACCACCGCCACCCTCCACAACGAGGAGGACCTCGCCCGCAAGGAGGTCCGGGAGGGCGACGAGGTGGTGGTGATGCGGGCCGGCGACGTGATCCCGCAGGTGGTCTCGCCGATCATCCAGCGGCGCCCGAAGGGGACGCGGAAGCCGAAGCCGCCGAAGAAATGCCCCGCCTGCGGGACCGAAACGGTCAAACCCGAGGACTCGGTCTTCACGATCTGCCCCAACCGCACCGGCTGCCCCGGGCAGTCGTTCCAGGCCGTCAAGCACTTCGTCAGCAAGGGGGCGATGGACATCGACGGGATGGGGGAAAAGCAGGCGCTGCGCTTCCTCCAGGAAGGCCTGATCGCCGACGTCGCCGACATCTACGACCTCACCGAGGAGCGTCTGGTCGAACTCGAGCGCTTCGGCGAGACCTCGGCCCGCAACCTCGTCGCCTCGATCGAGGCGTCGCGTCAGCGTCCCTTCAAACGCGTCCTCTACGCGCTCGGCCTACCCGGCGTCGGCTACGTCACCGCCGAAACGCTGGCCGACCACTTCGGTTCGATCGACGCCCTGCACGAGGCCGACCCGGAGGCGATCGAGGAGGTCGAGGGGGTGGGGCCGATCATGGCAGTGCAGATCAGCGAGTCGATCACCGACGACGCCACCTGGGCGCTGGTCGAGAAACTGCGCCAGAAGGGCCTGCGGCTGGAGGCCGACCCCGGCGAACGGCGCCAGGAGGGCGGCCCGCTGGAGGGCAAGACTGTCGTCCTCACCGGCACCCTGCCGGAGCTGACCCGCGACGAGGCCGCGGCGATGGTCAAGTCAGCCGGCGGCAAGGTGACCAGCTCGGTCTCGAAGAAAACCGACTACGTCGTCGCCGGCGACAACCCGGGCTCCAAGCTCGCCAAAGCCGAGAAATTCGGGACCGAGATCCTCGACGAAGCGAGCCTGCGCGAGCTGGTCGGTCAGTAGCCGGCAACGGCGCCGGCGATCCGGTCCTGGTCGAGGTGGGCGAGGCTGAGGTTGCCGACGCCCGCCATCAGGACCGAGAAGGCCATCACCCGGCCGCTGCGGTTGAAGCAGTAGCCGGAGAGGTTGCTGACGCCGCTGATCGTGCCGGTCTTGGTGCGGCAGCGGCCGTAGGCGGCGGTGCCGTCCATGCGGCTGGCGACGGTGCCCTCGTGGCCGGCCAGGGCGAGGTCCTGAATGAACTCCTCGCCGGCCGGGTCCTCCAGCATCCCCAGCAGCAGGTCGACGATCTCGCGCGGGCTGGAGCGGTTGGAGCGGGTGAGGCCGGAGCCGTCGACGGCTTGGACCGAGGAGCCATGGGAGCGGGCGAAGGCCTCGACCACGCCGGCGCCCGCGGCGGTGGTGCCGGCGCCGCCGAATTCGGCTCCCAGCAGCTTGATCAGGGTCTCGGCGAAGAAGTTGTCGGAGTAGACGTCGGTGAGGTTGACGATCCGGTCGAGGCTGGGGGAGCGGACGAGGGCGACCCGCTCGGCGTTCGGCGGCGTCGGACGGAGGGCGACCTGCGGCGGTACGCGGACGCCGGCCTTGCGCAGGGAGCCGACCAGCTTCGTCGCCGCCAGCTTCGCCGGGTCGGAGGAGAAACCGCTAGCGCTGGTGGCGCCGCGGAAGCCCGAGTTGAAGGCGAGCCCGGAGAGCGGGCCGATATAGGGGCTGGTGCCATAGCCGGAATCGGCGACGCCGCGGCGGCGGTCGAAGATCGAATCGTCGGCGTAGAGGCGGCCGGTGATCGAGGTGATCCCCGCCGCCTTGATCTGCGGGGTCAACGAGAAGATGTTGGTGCCGAGGCCGCCGAGGTAGCTGCCGTAGAAGCCAGGCGTCCCCAGGGCGGGGTCGCCGCCGCCCTGGAGGTAGAGGCTGCCGTGAAGGACCCCGTTCGAGTCGACGCGGCCGTCGCGGAAGACCTTGGTCGAGATCCGGTGGTCGGGCCCGAATTTGGACAGCGCGGCGGAGGTCGTGAACAGCTTCATGTTCGAGGCCAGCGGCCGCGAGCGGCCGGGGGCGCTGGCGCACATCACCTGCCCGGATGCGGTGTCGACCACGAGCAGGCCGCTGGCCGAACCGCCGCCCTGGAGCAGCCACGCGCGCATCCGGTCACACGTGCTGGAGCCCTGGGCGACGCCCGCCAAAAGGAGGAAAAGGCCCGCTGAGGCGACCAAAAGCGGGAGCAGGATGCGTTTCACTGGGTTTCCGAACACGGCAGATGCGGAAGGTAGCGGTCGAGGATGACCTCTTCCCCTGGAATACTGCACGTATGGGTGAAGTCGTAGACATCGAGTCCAAACCGCGGAAGCGGAAAGGCCGGCGCAAGAAGCCCTCGAAGACCGCCCTGGTGCTCGGCGGCGGCGGCTTCACGGGCGGCGTCTACGAGATCGGCGCCCTGCGGGCACTCGACCTGCTCGCCGTAAACAGCACCGTCAACAACTTCGACGTCTACGTCGGCACCAGCGCCGGCTCCTTCGTCGCCGCGATGCTGGCCAACGGTGTCAGCCCCGAGGAAATGATGCAGGTGATCAATTCCGACGACGACATGGGGCTGCAGGACCTCGACCTCGACAAGGTGCTCAGGCCCAACTACCTCGGCTTCCTCGCCAAGGGAGCGGCTCTGCCGCTGCGCACGCTCGAGCTGCTGCGCTCGCTGGTGCGGATCGGCGAGTTCTCGGCGATGGACATCGGCGTCGGCCTGGCCGAGGCGCTGCCGACCGGCCTCTACTCCGGCGCCGGCCTCTCCGAGTACGTCGAGGAAGCGCTCAGCGACGCCGGCCGCGTCAACGACTTCCGCCTGCTCGAGCACGAGCTCTACCTCACCGCCACCGACCTCGACACCTGCGAGCGGATCGTCTTCGGCGAAGACGAGTGGTCCGACGTGCCGATCTCGAAAGCGGTCGAGTGCTCGACCTGCCTGCCGATCGTCTACAAGCCGGTCGACCTGAAAGGGCGCCAGTTCGTCGACGGCGGCATCCGTTCGACCACCAACGTCGACATCGCGGTCGAAAAGGGCGCCAAGTTCATCGTCGTCGTCAACCCGCTCGTCCCCTTCGTCAACGACTTCGAGACGACGATCCCGACGGTCACCGGCCGCCGCGTCCGTCGCGTCTCCGACATGGGCCTGCCGGCGATCGCCAACCAGACCTTCCGCCTGATCGCCCACGCCCGCCTGCACCAGGCGGTCGAGCAGTGGCAGGAGAAGTACCCGGGCGTCGACATCATCCTGCTAGAGCCCGAGCCCAACGACGAGCTGATGTTCGGCACCCCGATCATGGACTACTCGCGCCGCCTCAAGATCGCCCGCCACGGCTTCGAAACCGTCACCGCCGCCCTCGCCGCCGACTACGACCGCTACAAGGAGATTGCCGAGCGCCACGGCCTCGAGATCTCCGAGCGCCGCGTCCGCCGCGTCGTCGAGCAGGCCTCCGAAGAGGAGCCCGAGCAAACCTCCGCCTGGAAGCGCGTCCTCGAGCAGACGACGTCGGTTCTGCTGCGGCAGTCGGGCGAAGCTTCTTAGTCCTTCGGACGCTGGGGGAGGACTCGGGTGGGGGTCGCTGGGAGCACCTCCGCCGCGAGAAACGTCTTGGGCTGACGCTTTGAGCTGTAGGCGCGGCTCCATGCTGAGTACCCACCGACCCCCACCCGAGTCCTCCTATCTACCTCGGAGTCAGGCGCTAGCCCGTCCAGCAGAACCTGTCGATGAGGGGATGTGGGTACCCCCTCTGGGTACTCAGCATGGAGCCGCGCCAGAAACGCTTGAGGCGTCAGCCGGGGCGATTCTCGCGGCGGAGGTGCTCCCAGAGGGGGTACCCACATCCCCTTTCCAAACCCCAGCTGGGACGGAGCTACGCCGCGTAGAGCTGCTCGATGGCAGCTTCATGCTTTTGAGCTACGACAGCTCGCTTGACCTTGAGCGTGGGGGTCAGCTCGCCTGACTCCTGGGAGAGGTCGTGGGGGAGGATGGCGATCTTCTTGACCTGCTCGACGCGGGCGAAGTTCTCGTTGATCTTGTCGACGTGGGCTTCGATCGCGGCCTTGACGTCGGGGTTCTGCGCGAGCTGGGCAGGGTCCTCGGGGAGGTTGTTCTCCTGGGCGTATTTGACCGCCTCTTCGGGGTCGAGGGTGACCAGCGCCACCAGATAGGGACGGCGGTCGCCGACGACGACGCACTGGGAGACCAGCGGGTGCTGCTTGATTTCGGCCTCGAGGTTGGCGGGGGTGATGTTCTTGCCGCCCGCGGTGATGATGATGTCCTTTTTGCGGCCGGTGATCTTGATGAAGCCGTCGGGCTCGATCTCGCCGATGTCGCCGGTGTGGAGCCAGCCGTCGACGATCGTCTCCGCCGTCGCCTCCGGGTTCTTGTGGTAGCCCTGGAAGACGTTCGGGCCCTTGACGAGGATCTCGCCGTCGTCGGCGATCTTCACCTCGCAGCCCGGGAACGGTTTGCCGATCGTCCCGACCTTGAAGTCGTCGGGCGTGGAGATCGTTGCCGCGGTCGAGGTCTCGGTCATCCCCCAGCCCTCGAGCACGAGCACCCCGGCGGCGTCGAAGAAGCGCAGGATGTCGGGGTTGATCGGCGCCGCGCCGCTCACGGCCAGCTTCAGCCGGCCGCCGAACAGGTTGCGGATGTTGGAAAGCACGAGGCGGTCGGCGATCTCATACTGGCGCTGCAGCAGGAAGCCGGGCTTGCGCCCGTCGCGCTCAGCCTTCCGCGCCTTCTTGCCAACCTCGATCGCCCACCAGAAGATCCGCTTCTGGATCCCACCGGCCTTCTCGGCCTTCGCGGTCGCGGCGGTGTAGATCTTCTCGAAGATCCGCGGCACCGACGGGAAGTAGGTCGGCTTCATCTCGGCGAGGTTGGGCAGTATCTTCAGCGGATCCCGCTCCCAGTAGGCGAGCGTGGCGCCGAGGTCGAAGCTGCCGAGCTGGATCAGCAGCGCGAACGAGTGCGCGAGGGGGAGGAAGAGGTAGGTCACCTCGGCGTCGCCGAGCACGTTGACCGAATGCACCATCTCGAGCATCGAGCGATAGTTGCCATGTGAGATCACGCAGCCCTTCGGCGGGCCGGTGGTCCCGGACGTGTAGATGAAGGTGCAGATGTCGTCCGGGTCGACCGAGCTCCAGCGCTCCTCCCAGTCGGCCTCGGTGAGCGACGAGGAGCGTGAGGCCACCT
>DATLQI010000045.1:0-8229 GCA_035535295.1 Solirubrobacterales bacterium | reverse complement strand
GGTCCCGAGGGGCGCGGTCCCCGCATTCTTCAGGACGCTCCGCCCCCGCAAGAGCGTCAGTCCGGCCAGCGCTCGGGCGGCGGCCCTAGCTCCGGGCGCGCCGGGGGCGCATCGGGTCAGCGCGGTCCGCGTCCCGACGGCGGCGGCCAGCGCGCCGATCGCGGTTCAGGTCCGGCGGATTCCGGGGACGGTGGCGGCCAGGGCCGCGGCGCGCGCCCGAGTCGCGGCGGCCGCGGCGAGGCCGGCGGCGGTGGCGGCGGTGGACGCCGGCGGCGGGTCGTCATCGACTCGCAGGCCGCCCGGCGCGATCGTCCCGGGCCTCCCCAGCAGTCCCAGCCTCCGCGCCGCGGGCGTGGCCGGCGGCGCCGGCCCCAGTGGGTGGAGCCCGATCTCGAGGCCGAGGCGCGGGCGAAGCTGGAGGCCGAGCAGGCTGAGGACCCGGCCGTCCAGGTCCGCTCCGGCTCGACCGTCAAGGAGGTCGCCGAGTTCCTCCAGCTCAGCTCGCCCGAGGTCATCAAGAAGCTGATGGACCTGGGCGAGATGGCGACGCTCACTCAGACCCTCACCGACGACTCGGTGAAGGCGATCGCCGACGAGTACGACCGCAGGATCGAGATCGTCCACGCCGCCGACGAGGAGCCCGAGGAGCCGGAGTTCTCCGACGCCGACGAGGACCTGGTCGACCGGCCGCCGGTGGTGACGATCATGGGGCACGTCGACCACGGCAAGACCTCGCTGCTGGATGCGATTCGCGAGACCGAGGTCGCCGCGGGCGAGGCCGGCGGCATCACCCAGCACATCGGCGCCTACCAGGTCCACCACGACGAGAAGACGATCACCTTCCTCGACACCCCGGGCCACGCCGCCTTCACGGCGATGCGCGCCCGCGGCGCCAAGGTCACCGACGTGGTCGTGGTCGTGGTCGCCGCCGACGACGGCGTCATGCCGCAGACCAAAGAGGCGATCGACCACGCCCGCGCCGCCGACGTGCCGATGCTGATCGCCGTCAACAAGATCGACAAAGAGGGCGCCAACCCGGAAAAGGTCCGCGGCGAGCTCGCCCAGATGGAGATCACCCCCGAGGAGTGGGGCGGCGACACCGTCTTCTGCGAGGTCTCGGCCAAGACCAAGGACGGGCTCGACAACCTGCTCGACATGATCCTCCTCGTCACCGAGCTGGAGGAGCTCTCGGCCAACCCGAACGCGCCCGCCTCCGGCCACGTGATCGAGTCCCAGCTCGACCCCGGCCGCGGCCCGGTCGTCACCGTGCTCGTCGAGCGCGGCACCCTGCGGGTCGGCGACTCGCTCGTCGCCGGCCCCCAGTGGGGCCGGGTGCGGGCGATGCAGGACTTCACCGGCAAAGCCGTCACCGAGGCGGATCCGGGGATGCCGGTCGAGGTGCTCGGCTTCGACGGCGTCGCCGACGCCGGCGAGTTCGTGCAGACGGTGGACGGCGACCGCCAGGCCCGCCAGATGGCGGGGGAGCGGGCCCACCGGTTGAAAACCGAGGCGCTCGCCCGTCGCCAGGGCCGCAAGGTCAGCCTCGACGAGGTCTTCGCCCGCGCCCAGGAGGGCGAAATCAAGGAGCTCAACATCGTCCTCAAGGCGGACGTCGCCGGCTCCCTGGAGGCGCTCCAGGACGAGCTCGCGAAGGTGCCGCAGGAGCGGGTCGCGATCAACATCATCCACTCGCAGACCGGCGGCATCAACGAGTCCGACGTGATGCTCGCCTCGGCCTCCGACGCGATCATCATCGGCTTCAACGTGCGGCCGCTGCTCGACGCCAAACGCGCTGCCGCGCGCGAGGGCGTCGACGTCCGCACCTACTCGGTCATCTACAAAATCACCGAAGACCTGCGCAACGCGATGGAGGGCTTGCTGGATGCGGTCGAGGTCGAGGAGACGATCGGCGAGGCGCTGGTCAAACAGACCTTCAAAGCCTCCAAAGTCGGCCGCATCGCCGGCTGCATCGTCGCCGAGGGCAAAGCCGTCCGCACCGCCAGCGTCCGCCTGATCCGCGAGGGAACGGTGATCTGGACCGGCGAGCTCGGCTCCCTGCGGCGCTTCAAAGACAACGTCCAGGAAGTCGAGGAGGGCCAGGAGTGCGGGATCGTCCTCGAGGGGTACGCCGACGTCAAGGAGGACGACGTGCTCGAGTTCTTCCAGACGAAACAGGTCGAGCAGACCCTGGAGTAGCATGGCCGGCTCCCGCATGCGGCGCATCAACGAGGTGCTTCGCGAGGTCGTGGGAGCGGCGATTTCAAACGATCTGAGTGACCCGCGTATCGGCTTCGTGACCGTGACTTCCGTCGAGACCAGCCCCGACCTGCGCACCGCCAAGGTGTTCGTCAGCGTGCTCGGCTCCGAGGAGGAGCGGGAGGCGACGCTGGAGGGACTGCGCTCCTCCCACGGGGTGATCCAGTCACGGATCGCGGCGGAGACGCGGATGAAGCGGACCCCGACCTTGACCTTCCGCTACGACGACACGATCGAGAAAGGCGCTCGCATCTCAGAGCTGCTGGAGGAGGAAGAGTGAGCTCGGTGCCGGAGATCGCCACCACCGACTTGGAGCGGGTCGCCGCCGAGCTGCGCGACCGCGACCGCTTCCTCCTCACTGCCCACGAGGGGCCCGACGGCGACGCCCTCGGCTCGCTGCTGGGGCTGCACAAAGTCCTCGCCCAGCTCGGCAAGGACTCCGTGATGTTCATGGCGGCGAAGGAGTTCCCGCTGCCGATCGAGTACCGCTTCCTGCCGCTGGAGGAGGTCTTCCACGAGGCGCCGGCCGACATGGCCGACCGCACCGTCGTCTTCCTCGACTGCGGCAACATCGACCGGATGCCGGTCGAGTGGCTGACCGCGGGCGGCAACGACGTCATCAACATCGACCACCACCACGACAACACCCGCTTCGGCGACCTCAACCTGGTCGAAGTCGGGGCCTCCTGCACGGCGGAGATCGTCTACGACCTGGCGAAGCTGCTCGGGGCCGAGATCACCGCCGAGGTCGCCTCGGCGCTCTACGTCGGCCTGATCACCGACACCGGCAAGTTCATGTACGAGAACACGAACGCGCACACCCACCGGGTCGCCGCCGACCTGATCGAGGCCGGGGTCAACGTCGACGACACCTACCGCCGCCTCTACGAGCACGTGCCGCTGGAGAAGCTCCGCCTCGTCTCCCGCGCCCTCGACGGGATCAGCAGCCACTGCGACGGGCGCCTCGCGATCAGCTACATCACGATGGCCGACTACGAGGCGACCGGCGCCGGCGAGGAGATGACCGAGGGCCTGATCGACAACCTGCGCTCGATCGACGGGGTCAAGGTCGCCGCCGTGATCCGCGACCTCGGCGACCGCGGCCGCGCCGCCCGCAAGGTCAGCCTCCGCTCCAGCGCCGGCGAGGTCGACGTCTCGGCAATCGCCCGCGAGCAAGGCGGCGGCGGCCACAAGCGCGCCGCCGGCTTCTCCACCGACCTGGAGTTCGAGCGGTTGGTCGAGTTCCTGACCGCAGAGGTCTCCGCCCAGCTCGGCTCCTGACGATGGCGGGCGAGGCCGGGACCGTTCTGCTCTACGACAAGCCGGCCGGCGTGACCTCCCACGACGTCGTCGCCAAGGTCCGCCGCGAGCGGGGGACGAAAGCAGGGCACGCCGGCACTCTCGACCCCTTCGCCACCGGCCTGCTGTTGATCCTGCTCGGCCGCGCCACTCGCCTGCAGCGCTTTCTCGTCGGCCTGCCGAAGACCTACCTGGCGACCGCCCGCCTCGGCTGGCGCTCCAGCACCGGCGACTCCGATGGCGAGCTGACCGAGACCGGCCGCGTGCCCGACACGCTCGAGCTGCCGACCGGGACGGTGCGCCAGCGGGTGCCGATGACCTCGGCGGTGCGGGTGGGCGGGGAGCGCCTCTACAAGAAGGCCCACCGCGGAGAGGTGGTGGAGACGCCCGAGCGCGACGTCCAGGTCCACCGCGCCCAACTCCTCTCCAGCGACGGCGAGTTCGCCCACTTCGAGGTCGAATGCTCGGCCGGGACCTACGTGCGAACCCTGGTCGAGACGCTCGGCGACGCCTACTGCTCCGACCTGCGCCGCACCGCGATCGGTCCCTTCCGGGTCGAGAACGCCGGCGAAGAGGTCCCGGCCGAGCGGGTCGCGGAGCTGGTGCCGGCGGTGGCGGAGGCGCTGCGGTGAGCCTCGAGGTCACCTCGCTCCCGGATGTCGAGCCGCGGCCGCGCAACGTCGCGATCGGCACCTTCGACGGCGTCCACCTCGGCCACCAGGCGGTGATCGAGGGCGCCGACACCGTCCTCACCTTCGACCCCCACCCGCTCGAAGTCCTGCACCCGGCGGCGACGCCGAAGCTGATCATGCCCTTCGGGGTGAAGCGCGACGTGATCGACGGCCTTGGGGTCGAGGAGCTGGTCGTGATCCCCTTCGACAAGGAGTTCGCCGGCCGCTCCGCCGAGGACTTCGTCGAGCACGTCCTGGTCGAGAAGCTCGCCGCCGAGCGGGTCTCGGTCGGCGAGAACTTCCGCTTCGGCGCCAAGGCCAAAGGCGACCCGGCGATGCTGGAAGCGCGCCCGGAGTTCGAGACCCGGGTGGTGCCGCTGGTCGAGGTCGACGGCGAGATCGTCTCCTCGACCCGGATCCGCGCTCTCGTCGCGGCCGGCGACATGGAGGCGGCGCGGCACTGCCTCGGCGCCCCGTTCATGGTCGAGGGCACCGTCGTCAAGGGCGACCAGCGGGGGCGGGAGCTCGGCTTCCCGACCGCCAACATCGTCCCCGACGACCGCCTCGCCTACCCCGGGCACGGCGTCTACGCGGCCTTCGCCGACGGCGTCCCCGCCGCCGTCAACGTCGGCGTCCGCCCGACCTTCGAGTCCGGGAGGGGGGTCCTGATCGAGACCTACCTGATCGACCACGACGAGGACCTCTACGGGAGAAACCTTCGCGTCGCCTTCGTCGAGCGCCTCCGCGGCGAGCACGCCTACCACGACGTCGACGAGCTGGTCGCGCAGATGCACCGCGACGTCGAGGACGCCAGGCGTGTGTGTGCTAATTTCCAGCGGCCGTCGCGCTGAATCGCGCGACGTTTTTGTGAGATGAGCCTGACGAAAGAGAAAAAGAGCGAGCTGATCGGCAAGTACGGTCGGGGCGACAAGGACACCGGTTCGGCCGAGGTCCAGATCGCGCTGATGACCGAGCGGATCAACGAACTCACCGAGCACCTGCGCGCCCACGCCAAGGACCACCACTCGCGCCGCGGCCTGCTGATGCTCGTCGGCAAGCGCCGGCGGATGCTGCGCTACCTCGAAAAGTCCGACCTGGAGCGCTACCGCGCCCTGGTCAAAGAACTCGGCCTGCGGCGATGATCGCGGTCGGGGAGCGAGCCCCCGACTTCACCCTCCGCAACCAGGACGGGGAGAAGGTCTCGCTCTCCGACTACGCGGGCCGCAAGGTCCTGCTGGTCTTCTACCCCGGCGACTTCAGCCCGGTCTGCGGCGATCAGCTCTCGATCTACCAGGAGGTGAAGCCGGAGATCGCGGAGAAGGGCGTCGAGCTGGTCGGGATCAGCGTCGACAGCTTCTTCGCCCACCAGGCCTTCCAGGAGAAACTGGGGATCGACACCACCCTGCTCTCCGACTTCGAGCCGAAGGGCGAGGTCGCCCGCGCCTACGGCTCCTACCTCGACGCCCCGCTCGGCTTCGCCAACCGCACCCTCGTTCTAGTGAATGAGGACGGGGTGGTCGCCTGGACCTACGAATCGCCCAACCCGGGCGAGTTCCCCGGCGCCAACGTCATCTTCGACGCGCTCTCCTAAGCGCGATGGCCGATCTCGGCTCGGCCCCGGTCCCGCCCGTCGGGCCGGACGATCACGTGCGCGGCGCGGGGGAGGAGGGGGTGATCGTCTACGCCGACCTCGGCTGCCCGCACTGCGCCGGGGCGTGGCAGCGGCTGCGCGAGCGGCCCGGGCGGCTCGTCTTCCGCCACTTCCCGGTCGCCAGCAAGCATCCGCGCTCGCCGGCGCTGCACGCGGCGGCCGAGGCCGCCGGCCTGCAGGGCCGCTTCTTCGAGATGGTCGACTCGCTCTACGCCGACCGCGGGCGGGTTGACGATCCGCATCTGTGGCAGCGGGCGGAAGATTTGGGGCTGGATCTCGACCGTTTCGAGTCCGATCGGCGCCAGGGGGCTGTCGAGGCCCGGATCAGGCGCAATTTCCAATCTGGCATTCGCGCCGGAGTAGCTGGCACTCCAGCGGTTTTCGATGCCTGTACTCTTCTGCGTGACAGAGAACGAGAGTTCTGAACGCAACGAGCCGCCAACCGGGCGGCCGGAGGTACAACTAAATGAGCATGTTTGACGTAACCCGCGTCTCGGCGGATATCGGCGACAGCCAGATTTCCTTCGAGACCGGAAAACTCGCGAAGCAGGCGGGTGGCGCGGTCGTAGTCCAGGCCGGCGACACGATGGTCCTCTGCACGGCCACCGTCGGCAGCTTGCGCGACGTGGACTTCCTTCCCCTCACCGTCGACATCGAGGAGCGGATGTACGCCGCGGGCAAAATCCCCGGCTCGTTCTTCCGTCGCGAGGGCAAATCGAGCGAGAAGGCGACGCTGACCGCGCGCATGATCGATCGTCCGATCCGCCCGCTCTTCCCCAAGGGCTGGCACTACGAGACGCAGCTGGTCGCGATCCCGATGTCGGTCGACCAGGTCAACCCCTACGACATCCTGGCGATGAACGGCGCCTCCGCGGCGCTGGCGATCTCGCCGGTCCCGGTCACCGCCCACGTCGGCGCCGTCCGCATCGGCAAACACGAAGGCGACTTCGTCGTCAACCCCTCCGAGGAGACGCACGAGGAGCTCGAACTCGACCTCATCGTCGCCGGCACCGACGAGGCGATCCTGATGGTCGAGGCCGGCGCCAGCGGCGTCACCGAGGCCGAGATCCTCGACGCTCTCGACATCGCCCACGCCGAGATCAAGAAGCTCTGCGCCGTGATGGAGGAGCTGCAGCAGAAGGTCGGCAAGGAGAAGATCGAGGTCGAGGCGAAGCAGATCGACGAGGGCCTGCTCTCCGAGATCCGCGCCTCGCATGGCCAGGCTCTTGTCGACGCGATCGCGACCGAGGGCAAGCTCGAGCGCTACGAGGCGATCGACAAGGTCAAAGACGAGGTCGTCGGCCACTACGCCGCCGCCCACGAGGAGGGCGAGGTCGACGCCGACCGCGTCGCCGAGGTCAAGGCCGCGATCGACTCGATCGAGAAGGAAACGATCCGCAAGGCGATCGCCGTCGAAAAGAAGCGCCCCGACGGCCGCGCCCAGGACGAGATCCGCCCGATCGAGACCGAGGTCGACATCTCCCCGCGCGTCCACGGCTCCGCCCTGTTCACCCGCGGCGAGACCCAGATCCTCTCCAACGTGGCCCTGGGCACGACCCGGATGGACATGCGGATCGACACCCTCGGCCTGCAGACCACGAAACGGTTCTGGCACCACTACAACTTCCCGCCCTTCTCGGTCGGGGAGGCGGGCTTCATGCGCGGCCCGAAGCGTCGCGACATCGGCCACGGCGCCCTCGCCGAGCGAGCCTTGGTGGCGACGATTCCCGACGAAGAGTCGTTCCCGTACGTGATCCGGGTGGTCTCCGAGACTCTCGAGTCCAACGGCTCCTCCTCGATGGGCTCGGTCTGCGCCTCCTCGATGGCGCTGCAGGCCGCGGGCGTCCCGGTCACCGCACCGGTCGCCGGCGTCGCCATGGGCCTGATCAAGGAGGGCGACGACTACATCGTCCTCACCGACATCGCCGGCGTCGAGGATCACCTCGGCGACATGGACTTCAAGGTCGCCGGCACCGCGGAGGGCATCACCGCCCTGCAGATGGACATCAAGATCACCGGCGTCACGTTCGACATTCTGCGCGACGCACTCGACCAGGCCCATGAGGGCCGCCAGTTCATCCTCGGCAAGATGGCCGAGGCGATCGACGGGCCGCGGGAGAAGCTCTCCGAGCACGCCCCGCGCATCGAGCAGATCACCATCGATCCGGAGAAGATCGGCGCCGTGATCGGCAAGGGCGGCGAGACGATCCGGGCCCTCTGCGAGGAGTTCGAGGCCGAGATCGACGTCGAGGACGACGGCACGGTCAAGGTTTATGCGACCTCCGGGTCGTCGGAGAGCCGCAGGCCGATTCGCCCACGCTCGCGGTCGACCTCGACCACGGTGACGTCGAG
>DATLQI010000044.1:0-9285 GCA_035535295.1 Solirubrobacterales bacterium | reverse complement strand
CTCCTGCTCCGAGACCCCCTCGGGCCGGCCGTGAGGCGAGTCGTAGCCGGTGCCCCGTCCCAGCTTCTTCGCTCCGGGGTAGGCGGCGCTCTGCAGGGCGGCCGGCGGGATCGGCATTCCGCGCTCGCGCACCCACTCGCGCGCCCGGCCGAGCGCGAGGTATGAAGCGTTCGACTTCGGCGCGAGGGCGAGGTAGACGGCGGCCTGGGCGAGGTTCAGCGCACACTCGGGCATCCCCACGTGCTCGACCGCGTGCGCCGTGTTCACCGCCACCTCGAGCGCCCGCGGGTCGGCGTTGCCGACGTCCTCGCTGGCCAGGATAACCATGCGGCGGGCGATGAAGCGCGGGTCCTCGCCGCCCTCGATCATCGCGGCCAGGTAGAGGAGCGACGCGTCCGGATCGGAGCCTCGCGTGGACTTGATCCAGGCCGAGATCAGGTCGTAGTGGAGGTCACCGCCCTTGTCGTAGAGGATCGCGCTGCGCTGGAGGGCGTCCTCGGCCACGCGCAGGGTCACCGCTCCGCCCTCGCCGACGGTCTCCGCCGCCAGCTCGAGCGCCGACAGCGCCGTGCGCGCGTCGCCCGCGGAGCGCGCCGCGAGGAACTCGAGCGCGTCGTCGTCCACGCGGGGCGCGCCCGCCACGCCCTGCTCGGACCCGAGCGCGCGCTGGAGCAGGGCCAGCACGTGCTCGTCGCCGAGCGACCGCAGCTCGTAGATCCGGCACCGCGACAGGAGCGCCGAGTTCACCTCGAAGTAAGGGTTCTCGGTCGTCGCCCCGATCAGTACGACGAGACCCTCCTCCACCGCCGGCAGCAGCGCATCCTGCTGGGCCTTGTTGAAGCGGTGGATCTCGTCGAGGAAGAGGATCGTCGGCCGCCCGCTCGCCCGCCGCCGCTCCCGCGCCCGCTCGATCACCCCGCGGATCTCGGCTTTGCCGGCATTCACTGCCGACTCCTCCTCGAAAGCCCCATCCGCTCCCGCCGCCGCGATCCGCGCCAGCGTCGTCTTCCCCGCCCCCGGCGGCCCGTAGAGAATCGCGCTGTGCGGCTTGCCGCCCTCGATCGCGCTCCGCAGCGCCGACCCCTCCCCCAACACGTGCTCCTGGCCCACTACCTCGTCAAGCGAGCGCGGGCGCATGCGGACGGCGAGGGGGGCGTCGGCGGACGGTCGCTGCGGTTCTGGGCTGGCGCTGTCGCCCGTATCGAAGAGTTGGTCGGCCACTGTGGCCGTTAAGGCTAAGCGGCGATCGGCTCCTCCGACGGATGCCGTGTTTCAAGGCGAGCACCCCCACTTGGCTCAGGGATGATCAGCAGCTCCTGCCCGTTGTCGTAGACGAGCAAAACAGCGTCTCCTTCAAGCAGCGCTTCGGTCGCCATCTTGTCGCGCCGAGGGTTGTCGGCCGCAACTAGATGCATCGGGCTGGGATAAGTGTCGAGTTCGGGCGAGGTCATCAAAGCGTCGAATCGCCGCGCCGCCGCATCTTCTCTAATGGAACTCACGATCTCCGCCATTGCCTCACGATCTCCTCGGTTCTATTGCGGGCTTCGAAGTTGGCCACCGCCATCGCTTCGTTGATGGAATCGAACTCACGAATTTCGGGTTCCTGCTTGCCCTCCATGCGGGTGTATTCATGCACGTGATGTTCATGCACATCATCCGCGTTGTCCCACGAAGCTCCACCGCCGCCCGTTTCAATATCTGCTCAGGCACCACGGCGGAGCGTGAAGGAGCCGGGAGAGGGGTTCGCCGGACCCTCCCCGCTGTTGTCCGCCGAACCCCTCTCCCGGCTCCCCCCAACCCGCCGTACAATCGGCCCCTATGGAGATCGCAACGGCAGCCCCCGCGTCCCCGTCCACCTCGACCCTGGAGTCGTTCAACACGGCGACCGGGGAGCTGATCGGGTCGGTGCCGACGATCGTGCCCGAGGAAGTGCAGGGCGTGGTCGACGACGTGGCGCGGATCCAGCCGACCTGGGCGGAGCTGCCGGCGAAGACGCGGGCCTCCTACATGAAGCGCGCCGCCGACGCGCTGCTGGACGACATCGACGAGGTCGCGAAGCTGCTCTCCGAAGAGCAGGGGAAGCCGCTGACCGAGGCCTACACGATGGAGCTGCTGCCGACGGTCGACGCGCTGCACTGGTGCGCGAAGGCGGGGCCGAAGATCCTCGCTGACGAGAAGGTGCCGATGACCCAGGCCTTCACGCTCTCCAAGAAAGGCCGCTTCTCCTACGAGCCGATCGGCGTCGTCGGCGTGATCGCCCCCTGGAACTACCCCTGGTCGATCCCCTTCGGCGAGGTCGCGATCGCGCTGATGGCCGGCAACGGCGTCGTCCTCAAGCCCGCGTCCCTGACCCCGCTGCTCGGCGAGAAGATCCGCGAGGTCTTCGAGAGGGGCGGGCTGCCGGAGGGCCTGGTCCGGGTCGTCCACGGCGGCGGCCGGATCGGCGACGCGCTCTGCCGCTCCAGCGTCGGCAAGGTCTTCTTCACCGGCTCGGTCGACGTCGGCCGCAAGGTCGGCGAGGTCTGCGCCTCGGACCTCAAGGGCAGCGTCCTCGAGCTCGGCGGCAAGGACCCGATGATCGTCTGCGCCGACGCCGACCTCGACAACGCTGTCTCCGGCGCCGTTTGGGGCGGCTTCGCCAACGCCGGCCAAACCTGCTCGGGAATCGAGCGCGTCTACGTGATGCGCGACGTCGCCGATCGCTTCGTCGAGGGCGTCGTCCGCGAGGCCGAAAAGCTGCAGCTCGGCAACCCGCTCGACTGGGACACGGCGATTGGGCCGATGACCTCCGAGGACCAGTACGAGATCGTCTGCGATCTGATCGAGGACGCGGTCGCCTCAGGGGCGACCAAGCGCTGCGGCGGCCCGACCGACGTCCCCGGCCTGCCCGGCAAGTTCGTCGCCCCCACCGTCCTCACCGGCGTCACCCACGAGATGCGGATCATGCGCGAGGAGATCTTCGGCCCGGTGCTGCCGATCGTCGTCGTCGACACCGAGCAGGAGGCGATCGACCTCGCCAACGACTCCGAGTTCGGCCTCGGCGCCTCGGTCTGGACCAAGGACCGCCAGCGCGGCGCCCGCATCGCCCGCCGCATCGAGTCGGGCATGGTCTGGGTCAACGACCACTCCTTCAGCCACGGCGCCTGCCAGTGCGCCTGGGGCGGGGTCAAGGACTCCGGCCTCGGCCGCTCGCACTCCAAATTCGGCTTCTACGAGTGCGTCAACATCAAGATGAACGCCTGGGAGCCGGGCCTCACCCGCGACTTCTGGTGGCACCCCTACGACCAGACCCTCGGCGAGGCCGTCAAAGCCTCGGCCAAGATCCTCTACGGCAGGGGCGAGACCCGCGCCAAAGCGCTGCGCGAGGGGATGGGCCCGCTGCTCAAGGTCGGACGGCGGACGCTGCAGAAGCGCCGTTGATGGAGCGGGCCGAGCCCGCGATAACGGTCGCGGGACTGCGGCGCGACTACGGCGACCGGCCGGCGCTCGACGGCGTCGGCTTCGAGCTGGCGCAGGGCGCGTCGCTCGTCGTGCTCGGGCCAAACGGCGCCGGCAAGACGACGCTACTGCGGGTTTTGGCGACGCTGTTGCGGCCGAGCGGCGGCGAGGTGGCCGTGCTCGGCTGCGCGCTGCCCGCCGAAGCGTGGAAGCTGCGGGGGCGGATCGGCTACCTCGGGCACGAGCCGCTGCTCTACCGCGACCTCAGCGGTCGCGAGAACCTGCGCTTCCAGGCGCGCCTGCACGGGATCGAGCCGGCGGCGGCCTGGGCGCGGATCGAGGAGCTGCTGCGGGCGGTGGGGATGGAGCGGCGGGCCGACGAGCGGGTCGCCGAGCTCTCGGCCGGGATGCGGCAGCGGCTCTCGATCTGCCGCTGCGTCCTCCACCAGCCGGAGCTGCTGCTGCTCGACGAGCCCGACTCCAACCTCGACGCCGAGGGGCGCGAGCTGGCCCGCGGGCTGATCGGGCCCGGCGCCGGCCGCACCCGTGTCGTCGTCACCCACGACCCCGAGCGACACACCCCCGAGGCCGACCAGGTGCTGCAGCTGGGGATCGGCGAGCGGGCGGTGGTGTCGTGACCCCCTCGCGCGCCGCCTTCGCCGCGATCCTCGCCAAGGACCTGCGCTCGGAGCTGCGCACCCTGCAGTCGCTGCCGGCGATGGCGCTGTTCTCCGTCACCACCTTCGTCATCTTCCGCTTCGGGCTCGACCGCACCAGCCTCTCCGGCAGCCTTGCCGCCGGCGTCCTCTGGGCGACGCTGCTCTTCGCCGCCGTCCTCGGCATCAACCGCCTCTTCGTCGCCGAGCGCGAGGAGGGCGGCTTCGACGCGATCCGCCTCGCCCCGATCGACCGCAGCGTCCTCTTCACCGCCAAGGTGGCGGCGCTCGTCGTCTACCTGCTGGCGCTGGAGCTGGTCGCGGTGCCGATCTTCGCGATCTTCTTCCTCGAAGACGCGGGCGGGCTCGGACCGCTCGTCCTCGTCCTCGTCCTCACCGACCTCGGCCTCGCCGCCACTGGCACCCTGATCTCCTCGATGGCGGTCAACTCGCGCGCCCGCGACCTGCTGGTGCCGCTGGTCCTGCTGCCGCTGGCGATCCCGCTGATGATCGCCGCCACCGGCGCTACCGAGCCGCTCCTCTCCCTGGGCGGTCCGTCCTACGACCGCTTCGGCACCTGGCTGATGGTGCTCGGTCTATACGATCTGATCTTCGCCCTGGTCGGCTACGCCGTCTTCGACTTTCTCCTCGAGGACTGACCGGGAACCAGCGTTCCACCTCATCTTCCGAGCATGTACGGCAAAGGACTCAAGCCCCTCTCGATCGCCACCGTGGCGATGCTGGCGCTGTCGCTCTCGCTGGTCTTCTTCTACGCGCCGCTCGACGCCGACCAGGGCTTCATCCAGAAGATCTTCTACCTCCACGTGCCGCTGGCGATGGTGGCGCTGGTCGGGTTCATCGTCGGCGGCGTCTTCGCCGTCCTCCACCTCCGCAGCGACGACCGCAAGTGGGACGCGTACTCCTACGTCTCGATCCACATATCGGTGATCTTCGGCGTCGCGGTGCTGATCACCGGCGCGATCTGGGCCAAGGCCTCCTGGGGGCACTGGTGGGTCTGGGACGAGCCGACGCTGGTCAGCTTCCTGATCGTCTTCCTCCTCTACGCGACCTACTACCCCTTCCGCTACGCGATCGAAGACCGCGACCGCCAGGCCCGCTACGCCTCCGTCTTCGCGGTCACCGCCGGCGCCTTCGTCCCGCTCAACTTCATGGCCGTGCGGATGGCGCAGAGCCTCGTCCACCCGCGCACCTTCGCCACCGCCGACGGCGGCCTGCCGGGGGAGATGATGCTGACCTTCCTCGTCTCGCTGGCGGCGATCGCGCTGCTCTGGACGACGTTGGTCAAGTTCGAGCTGACCGCGAAGAGCGCCTCCGGCCAGGTCAAGCGCCTGCGCCGCGCCCTCGACGCACCGGTCGGCGGCGGCGGCTCTCGGATCGCCCCGGAGGTGAGCTGATGGAGCTGCTCGTCGCCGCCCCGGCGCTGCCGCTCGACGAGGCCGGCAAGTACGTCGCCGGCGCCTACGTCGTCTTCGTCGTCCTCCTCGTCGTCTACCTGGCGATCATGGCGGCGAAAGTGCAGCGGATCGAGAGGGAACTGAGAGACGTGGCCGCGATTGCGGAGGAGAAGAAGGGGGCCCAGGCCGCCCCCGGACGCGGGAGTGAGACGCCTTTGGCGTCTCGCGGGAGCGGAGGAGGCGGCACTGATGTCTGAGTTGCTGGCCTTGGGCGTCTCCCACAAGACCGCGCCGCTCGACCTGCGCGAGCGTCTCTCGCTGACCGAGGGCCGCGCGGTCAGCGCCCTCGCCGAGCTGACCGCGGCGAGCGGGATCCACGAGGCGGCGGCGATCTCGACCTGCAACCGCACCGAGCTCTACCTGATCGTCTCCGACCCGGTCGAGGCCGAGTCGACCGCCCTCGGCGTCCTCACCCGCCAGGCCGAGATCCGGCCGACCGAGCTGCTCGGCCACCTCTACTCGCTGCGCGCCGGCGAAGCCGCCCGCCACCTCCTGCAGGTGACGGCAGGGCTCGACTCGATGATCCTCGGCGAGGCCGAGATCCAGGGCCAGGTCAAACGCGCCTACGAGCTGGCGCTGGTCGAGGGGGCGACGGGGCCGATCCTCAACCGCCTCTTCCGCGGCGCACTGACCACCGGTGGCCGGGCGCGCGAGGAGACCGGGATCAGCCAGAAGGGGGTCTCGATCCCCTCCGTCGCCGTCGAGCTGGCGCGGCGGGCGATCGGCGACCTCTCCGAGAAGCGCGTCCTCGTCGTCGGCGCCGGTGAGACCGCTGAGCTGGTCGCGAAGGCGCTAACTGCGCGGGGTGTCGCCACCGTCTTCGTCGCCAACCGCCACTACGACCGCGCGATCGGTCTCGCCCAGCGCTTCGACGGCGCCGCCGTCCGCTTCGACGAGCTGCCCGAGCAGCTGACAAGCGCCGACATCGTCGTCTCGGCAACCAACTCGCCCCACCACATCGTCGAGCGCGACGGGCTCGAGCAGGTGATGGCGGCGCGGCCCGAGCGGCCGTTGCTGGCGATCGACCTGGCGGTGCCGCGCGACATCGAGCCGGCCTGCCGCGAAATCGGCGGCGTCACCGTCCACGACATCGACGACGTCCAGCAGATCGTCGAACGCAACCAGGGCGGGCGCGAGGGCGAGGCGGCGCGCGCCGAGCGGATCGTCGACGCCGAGCTCGACCGCTTCGAGCGCTGGCTCGCCTCGCTGGAGGTGGTGCCGACGATCAGCGCCCTGCGCGAGCGCGGCGACGAGGTCGTGCGCCGGGTCTTGGCCGAGAACGAGAACCGCTGGGAGGGCCTGAGCGAGGGAGACCGCGAGCGGCTGGAGGCAATGGCGAAGGCGATCGCCTCGCGACTGCTGCACGACCCGACCCTGCGCCTGCGCCGTTCCGCTGGCTCCGACGACGGCTACCACTACGTCAGCGCCCTGCGCGAGCTCTTCGGTCTCGACGTCGAGACCGAGCCGGAGGGCGAAGAGCGGTCGAACGTCACCGAGCTGCGCCGCAAGAAGAGCTAGCGATGCGGGTCGCCACCCGCGGCAGCAAGTTGGCATTGACCCAGGCCCAGTGGGTCGCCGACCGGCTCGGCGGAGTGGAGCTGGTGACCGCGACCTCCGACGGAGAGCCAGGGGACAAGTCGCGTTTCGTGCGTGGGGTCGAGCGACTGCTGCTGGCCGGCGAGGCCGATCTCGGCGTCCACTCGGCGAAGGACCTGCCGGGGGCGATGCCGGAGGGGCTGGAGATCGCCGCGGTTCCCGAGCGCGAGGACCCTGCCGACGTCTGGATCGGCGCCGGCACCTCGCTGGAGGACGTGCCCGAGGGGGCACGGGTCGGGACCGCCGCACTTCGCCGCCGCGCCCAGTTGCTGGCGGCACGACCGGACCTTCGAGTCGAGGAGCTACACGGCAACGTCGACACCCGCCTGCGCAAGCTCGAGGAGGGAGAGCTGGACGCGATCATCCTCGCCGCCGCCGGCCTGCGCCGGCTCGGGCGCGAGGCGGAGATCGGGTTCGCGATCCCGGTCGAGCGGATGGTCCCGGCGCCGGGCCAGGGCGCGCTGGCCCTGCAGGTACGGGGCGAGGACGAGGCGACGGGCGAAGCCGTGGCGGCGATCGGCGACCTCAAAGCGATGCGCGAGCTGACCGCGGAGCGAACCGTGGTCGCCTTGCTGGAGGCGACTTGCGCGAGCCCTCTCGGGGCCCACGCTCGGATTCTCGGCGATCGGATCGAGATCGACGCCTTCGTCGGCCTCCCCAACGGCAGCGAGTGGCTGCGCGACCGCCTCGAGGGCGACGCCGAGCAGCCCGCCCTCGCCGGCGCCGAACTCGTCCAGCACCTGCTCGGCGCCGGCGCCCGCGAGCTCCTCGACCGCGCCGAGGCTCAGAACTAATGGTCGACGGGCCGAAACTACCCCTATATGGAGGGAAATCGTCCCGTCGGCGGAGGGTTTGGCGGTGAGGGCGCGGGCTGGGGTCGTCCACCTCGTGGGAGCCGGCCCAGGCGACCCGGGGTTGATGACGGCGCGGTCGCTGGAGCTGATCGCGAGCGCCGACGCGGTCTTCTACGACCGGCTGATCCCGCCCGGCGCTCTCGACGGGGCCCGCGCCGAAGCGGAGCTCGTCTACGTCGGCAAGCAGCCCGGAGTGCCCTCTGTCCCACAGGAGGAGATCGGCGAGCGGCTGACCGAGGCGGCGCGGACGGGCAAGAGCGTCGTCCGGCTCAAGGGCGGCGACCCCTTCGTCTTCGGGCGCGGCGGCGAGGAGGGCGAAGCGCTGCGCGAGGCGGGGGTCGAGTTCGAGGTCGTGCCCGGAGTCACCGCCGGCGTCGCCGCCACCGCCTACGCCGGGATCCCGGTCACCCACCGCGACGACGCCTCCGCCGTCGCCTTCGTCACCGGGCACGAGGACCCCGAAAAGGAGGAGAGCGCGCTTGACTGGGAGGCGCTCGCCCGCTTCCCCGGCACCCTCGTCTTCTACATGGGGGTGAAACGGCTGGCGCAGAACGCCGCCTCGCTGATCGCCGCGGGCCGTAGCCCCGAGGAGCCCGCCGCCGCGATCGAACGCGGCACCTGGCCGGGACAGCGGACCGTCTCCGCGACCCTGGGGACGATCGCCGAGGCGGTCGAGCGTGAGGCGGTGAAAGCGCCGGCGCTGATCGTCGTCGGCGAGGTCGCCAAGCGCCGCGAGCAGCTCGCCTGGCTCGATCGCCGGCCGCTGCACGGCCGCCGCGTTGTCGTCACCCGCGCCCGCGCCCAGGCCAGCGGGCTCGCCGCCACGCTGCGCGGCCTCGGCGCCGAGGTGGTCGAGCTGCCGGCGATCCGGATCGAGCCGCGCATCGAGAGCGAGGAGGTGCGACGTGCCGTCGAGCGGATCGGCGACTACGCGCTGGTCTGCATCACGAGTCCGAACGGCGCCCGGCTTCTGTTCGAGGCCATGGCCTCCCAGGGCCGTGACTCCCGCGCGCTCGCCAACGCCAGCGTCGCCGCGATCGGGGCGGGAACCGAGGCCGCCCTGGCAGCGGGCGGCATCCTCGCCGACATCGTTCCCGAGCGGTTCATCGCCGAGCAGCTGGTCGAGGAGCTCGAGAAGCTTCAGCTTCAGGGCAAGCCGGTGCTGATCGCACGCGCCGCCGAGGCGCGCGAGCTCCTGCCGGAGGCGCTGCGCAAGCGCGGCGCGCAGGTCGACGAGGTGGCGCTCTACGAGACGGTTGCGGAAAC
>DATLQI010000043.1:0-19307 GCA_035535295.1 Solirubrobacterales bacterium | reverse complement strand
GTTGTCTGCAAGACCCCCCCCCCGACTCCCTTACAGCGCCACCCGAAGAGTCTTCAACTCCCGATCCGACCCCCCACGGACGTAGCCGCCGTGGTCCAGGCTTTCCCGAATGAATTCCAAGGTCTCGCTGGTCAGCCGCTCTCCCGGCAGAACGTTGGGGATCCCTGGCGGGTAAGCCGCCAGCCCCTCGGCGGCGATCCGTCCCGCTGCCGCCTCGAAAGGGACAACCTCCTGCGGCCCGAGGAACGCTTCCCGCGGAGTCAGCACCAGCTCGCCCCAGGGCGGCGCCGGCGCCAGCTTCTCGTCCGGCGTTCCCGGCGTTTCCTCCAGCTCCGCGACCGCCTTGCGCAGCCCCGCGACCAGGCGCTCGCCGCTGCGCTCGGCTTCCTCGCCGACGCCGAAAATGGCGACGACGACGTTGCCGGAGTAGAGCTCGAGGTCGATGTCGGCGACGTGGAAGGCGGATTTCCAGAGCCGCTGGGCGCTGGAGCCGGTGCCGCGCACGTCGATCCCCAGCCGCAACGGGTCCAGGCCAGCCACCCCCGGCCGTCCCACCATCCGCTCGTCGAGTACGTCGAGCCCGGGGATCTGCTTGATCATCTCCCGCGTCTTCGCCAGCCCCGCCAGCGCCTCGCTCAGCATCTCCTCGCCATGGACGTACATGTAACGCCGGGCGGCGTCGAGGGAGCCGGCGAGGAGGCCGCTGGGGCTGGTCGTCTCGACCAGGCTGACGCAGCGGTCGACGACGGCGCCGTCGATGCGGCCGCCGCGGCCGAGGTGCAGCATCGCCGCCTGGGTCAAGGCCCCGATGATCTTGTGGGTCGAGGAGGTGACGAGGTCGGCGCCGGAGGCGAGCGCGTCGGTCGGCAGGCCGGGGTGGAAGTGGAGGTGGGCTCCCCAGGCCTCGTCGACGACCAGCGGCACCCCGCGCGAGTGCGCCACCTCGGCCATCCCACCTACTTCGGCGCAGGCGCCGAAGTAGGTGGGGGAGACGACCATCGCCGCCACCGCCTCCGGGGTTTCGTCGAGCGCCGCCGCCAGCGAGTCCGGCGTCAGGCCGTGGGCGATCCCCAGCTCGGGGTCGAGCTCCGGGGCGACGAAGGTCGGGCGCATGCCGCTGAGGACGAGCCCGTCGATCACCGAGGAGTGGACGTTGCGCTGGACGACGACCCGGTTGCCGCTGTGAGCCAGGGCCATGCATGCGGCGTGGTTGCCCTGGGAGGCGCCGTTGCCGAGGAACCAGGTGCGACCGGCGCCCCAGGCCTCGGCGGCGAGCTGCTGCGCCTGTTGGAAGGGGGTGGGTTCGGGGCCGATGTCGACCCCTTCGGTGACCGAGGGGATGTCGTGGCGCAGTCCCGGCTCACCGACCAGCTCGAGCATCGCTGGGTCGGCGCCGATTCCGCCCTTGTGCCCGGGCACCTGGAAGCGCCCCGGGTCGCGCTTCGCGTAGGCGAGCATCGCGTCGACGTAAGGAGTGGAGTCCTGACCATCTCCTGGCATCGATCCGAGTCTACGGGTCGGCTTCAGAGCGACTGGACAATCCTGTGGCCGACCTTTGGACAGAGCCGACGGTGCGGGTGCTGGAGAATCAACCGGATGCAGCACACCCGCCTGGGCTACTGGATCGAGGAGGCCGGCGACGTCGAGCCGCGGCCGCCGCTGAGCGGCAGGGTCGAGGCAGACGTGCTCATCGTCGGCGGCGGCTACACGGGGATGTGGAGCGCCTGGTACGCGAAGCAGCTGGAGCCCGAGGCGCGGGTCGTCCTGCTCGAGTCCGAACCGCTCTGCGGGCACGGACCGAGCGGCCGCAACGGCGGCTTCTGCAACGCGATGTGGTTCTCGCTCGCCTCGATGCGCGAACGCTGGGGCGATGTGCCGGCGCTGGCGGTCGCGGCGGCGGCCGAGCAGGCGGTGGCACGGATCGGCGCCTTCTGCGAGGAGCACGGAGTAGACGCCTGGTTCCGGCCTGCCGGCTACGTCCAGGTCTCGACCGCGCCCGCGCACGACGGTGCCTGGGAGCGGGCGCTGGCAGCGTGCCGCGAGCTCGGGGTGCCGGAGATGCTGCAGCCGCTGAGCGAGGAGGAGGTGCAGGAGCGCTGCTCCTCGCCGGCTTTTCGCGCCGGCGCCGTCTCGCCGACCTCGGCGACGGTGCAGCCGGCGCGGCTGGCGCTGGGCCTGCGGGCGCAGCTGCTGGCGGCGGGGGTTGAGATTCATGAGGCCTCGCCGGTGCGCGCTTTCCGCGAGAGCGGCGACGGCGTCGAGGCGGAGACCTCAGGTGGGTCCGTCCGCGCGGCCCGCGGCGTGCTGGCGATCGGCAGCGCGGCCAAGAGCCGCCGCGGCCCGCTGCGCAGCCGCCTCACCGTCGCCTCCTCCCACATCGTCCTCACCGAGCCTGTCCCCGACGTGCTCGAGCAGATCGGCTGGACGAGCGGCGACTGCATCACCGACTCCCGCTCCCTGCTCCACTACTTCCGCACCACCCGCGACGGCCGCATCGCCTTCGGCTGGGGCGGCGGCCGCATCGCCGCCGGCGCCCGTACCCGAGGCCGCGCCGAGGTCGACGCCGAGGTCGCCGCCGCCGCCACCGAGCACCTCCACGACTACTTCCCGGCCCTCCGCGGCCGCCGCATCACCCACGCCTGGGGCGGCCCGATCGACGCCTCCCCCACCCACCTCCCCGCCGTAACGACGCTCCCCCAGCGCCGCGCCTGGGTCGCCGCTGGCTACACCGGCAACGGCGTCGGCCCGTCCAACATGGTCGGCCGCACCCTCGCCTCCCTGGCCCTGGGCAAAGACGACGACCACGCCCGCCTCGCCTTCGTCGACCCCAAGACCCCCCGCGTTCCCCCAGAGCCCTTCCACTGGCTAGGCGGCGAGGCGATCCGCCTCGGCATCCTCAAGAAAGAGGAAGCCGAGATGACAGGCCGTCAGCCGAGCCCGGTCTCCTCAGCCGTGGCGAAGGTCCCCGAGCTGATCGGCTTCCACATCGGCCGCTGACAAGGCCGACTCCGGCCGATACCTCGCCGATCACCGGCGAATCCCCTTTGGAGAGATCGTGTGACAGCCCACCCATCTCTCGCTGGGCGGGCGTGAGCCCCGCTGCGATATTTAGATTCCTTTTTGTATCTCTAAACATGATTCCGTATAACACAAGTAAAAATGCGCCCTTGAAGGCATAAAACAGAGTGCTATGGTGAACTGGTGGAGGCTGCGGCGCGACTACCACTTCTGAGGGATCTCACGGACCGCCAGCGCGCCAGGGTGCGTAAGCGTTCGAAGCTCTTCTTCGGGAACCAGGACCGCATGGAGGTTCTGGTGGCGATCGCCCTCAGTCCCGACGGGCTTGTGAATGCCACGGACCTCCAGTGGGAGATCGAGATCGTCCAGAACCGGGTGCGAAATCAGCTGGTGGCGCTTGCTCGTGTGGGGCTACTGACGAAGTTCCCCCAGCGGGGCGGGAAGGCTTGGTACAAGCGAGTTGATTCGTCTCTGTGGGGGGCGGCTCTCGATCTTTACGAGGATTGGACGGCCTGAGGTGGCGCCGGCGCCACCTCAGGACTCCGACCTCGCGGAACGGGGAATCGTTCTGCGGCTGCTTCGCTCGTTGACCCGTGCCTCGACCCGGCCGGCTCCCTCCCCGACGGCCGACCTTTTCGAGGCTCTCAAAGAAGCCGAAGACAAGGTCGACAAGGTGTTTCCGCAGGCGAAACCATCCGGGGATGGGGTCGGCTACCGGGACCGGATGATGGAGATCGCCATCAACAGAGTCCGTTGGCAGGCTTGGATGACGAATGGCAAAGAATTGCTTGGCCTTCTCACCGGATGTGGCACGCTTGCTATCTGCCTCGGGACGGCCTGGCAGCTCTTCGTCGTCTAGCCGCGAAAGGGCTGACTCGGCTCCAAGGTCGCAGCCTCACCACCGTCGGCTACTACTGCGCCGCCGCCGTCCCCGGCAGCGGAATCGGCCCGCCGGGTTCTTCCTCCGGCTGCACTGCCGCCATCTTTTCCGCCCGGCGCTGCTGGAAGAGCACCAGCCCGACTGCGATCACGGCGAGGAGGAAGAGCAGGGTAGCTATGGCGTTCACCTGGACCGGGATGCCGCGGAGGCTGACGCCGTAGACGTAGAGGGGGAAGGTGACCGTCGTCCCCGAGTTGAAGTTGGAGATGACGAAGTCGTCGATCGAGAGGGCGAAGGCGAGCAGCGCGGCGGAGACGACCCCCGGTGCCAGCAGCGGCAGGGTGACGGTGCGGAAGGTCGTCAGCGGGCCCGCCCCGAGGTCCGCAGCCGCCTCCTCGATGTTGCGGTCGAAGCCGATCAGGCGCGAGCGCACGACGACGACTACGAAGCTGATCGAGAACATCACGTGGGCGATCAGCAGCGTCGTGAAGCCGAGCGCGAACGAGTAGTAGATGAACATCGAGAGCAGGGAGGCGCCGATCACGACCTCGGGCGTCGCCATCGGGATCACGATCAAGAGGTTGGCGAGGCGCTTGCCGCGGAAGCGGTGGCGGACCAGCGCGATCGCCATCGCGGTGCCGATCGCGGTCGCGATCAGGGTCGCGAACAGGGCCAGCCGCAGGCTCGTGATGAGGGCTTCGTTGAGTTCCGGTTTCGAGAACATCGTCCGCCAGTACTCGGTGGTGAAGCCGTTGTCGAGGCCGAAGGTGAGTTTGTCTTTCGGCGTCGCACCGAAGGAGAAGACGGCGATGACGGCGATCGGGATCAGCATGTAGGCGACCGCGAGGCCGGCGTAGATCAACAGCGCGTTTCGCCGCACCCAGGCCCAGGCTCTCGCCGGCGCGCTCATCTCAGGCCCCCTCCTCGTCTTCGTCGCCCATGAACGCCTCGGTCCCAGCGAAGCGGATGTAGACGATGACGATTGCGAGGATCAGCGCCATCATCAGGAAGGAGAGCGCGGCCGCCTCCGGATAGTTGCGCTGGTTCAGGTAGAGCGACTGGATCACGTTGCCGATCATCGCCTGGCCGGTGCCGCCGAGCAGCTGGGCGTTGACGTAGTCGCCGAAGGCGGGGATGAACGTGAGCAGCACCCCGGCGACGATCCCCGGCATCGTCAGCGGTAGCGTCACCTTGAGGAAGGCGCTGCGCGAGGAGGAGTAGAGGTCTTTGGCCGCCTCGATCAGTCGCATGTCGAGCCGCTCGAGGTTCGCGTAGAGCGGCAGGATCATGAACGGCAGGAAGTTGTAGGTGAGGCCGGCGATCACCGCGCCGGAGGTCGCGAGCACCCGCCCGCCCTCCGGCGTCAGCGAGAGCGTCTGCAGGACGCTGACCACCGGGCTGTCGTCGCTGAGGATCGTCTTCCAGGCGATCGTGCGGATCAGGTAGGTGGTGAAGAACGGTGCGATCACCGCGAACAACAGGAGCGTCTTGTAGCGGCCGGCACGGAAGGCGATCGCGTAGGCGAGCGGGTAGCCGATCAGCAGGCACAGAACGGTGGCGGTGCCGGCATAGAAGAACGAGCGGACGACCTGCTCGGTGTGACCGGAGAGCGCATCCGGGAAGTTCGACCAGGCCCAGGTGAATTCGAACCCGCCGGAGGTCAGCGAGCCCGAGTAGAGCGCCAGTTCGCCCATGAAGTACATGGGCACGACGAAGAAGAAGAGGAGCCAGAGCAGGCCCGGTCCCAGTAACCAGTAAGGGACCAGGCGTTGCTTCCAGCTCCTCATCGGATTAGCCAGTCAGCACGTTCTGCCAGGCTTCGTTGACCTGGTCGAGTTCCGGCGGGGTGTTCTGACCCGTGCAGTTGCGGGTGAACTCGTCGCTGGGGAAGACGATCTCGCTTTCCGCCAGTTCCGACCCGTTTTTTTCGAGGATCGGTTTGACGCCGTCGACGGGGGAGATGTATTCGACCCATTCGGTGATGTCGGCCGCGACCTCCGGTCGGTAGACGAAATTCATGAAGGCGATCGCCGCCGCCGTATTGGGGGCGCCGACCGGGATCACCATGTTTTCCGACCACCTGACGCAGCCCTCGGTCGGCATCCGCCATTCGGCATTCGGGTTTTCGATCAGCGAGGCGTCTCCCGACCAGCCGATCGCCGCGACGATGTTGCCCGCGGTCAGGTCCTCGGTGTAGTCGTTGCCGGTGAAGCGCCGGATCTGGCCGGAGTCCGCGGCCGACTTGATTTTGTCAATCGCGGCTAGCCACTCGTCGGCGCTGGCCTTGGCGGGGTCGACTCCTTCGGCAAGCATCACCAGCGCCGGCGTTTCCCGGAGTTCGTCGAGCATCGTCACCTTGCCCTTGTACTTCGGGTCGAAGAGATCGTTGACCGATTTGATCTCCGGCGCCTTCGAGGTATCAACCCAGATCCCGGTCATGCCTCCCTGCCAAGGCACCGAGAACTTTCGTTCGGGATCGAACTCCGGGCTCTTCAGGCTGGGCAGGATGTTTTCGAAGACCGTCGGCAGGTCATCTTTTTCGATCTCCTGCAGGTAGCCGAGGTCGTGCATCTGTTCGGCCATGTAGTCGGCGACGACGAAGAGGCTGCGCCCTCCCGACTGCCCCTGTTCTAGTTGAGGTTGCAACTTGCCGAAGAAGGAGTCGTTGGAGTTGATGTCCTCGATGTAGTCGACCTTGATGCCGGTCTTGTCTTCGAACTCGGCGATGGTGCCGTTCTTGCCCGGATCGATGTAGCCGGGCCAGTTGGAGAAGACGAGTTCGCCTTCCGCTTTGCCCCCTTCAGCGACGGTCGTTTCTCCCCCGTTTCCACCACCGGCGCCGCCGCCACAAGCGGCGAGGCCGAGGGCCAGCGTCACTGCGGCGATCAGCACGGCGAGGATGGCCGTGGCCCTGCGGTCGGATCTCGCGCTGCTCAGCATCTCCGGTTCAACCTCCTGGGGTGGTTTCCAGTTGCGACTGGTCGGCGGCGCTGGCGCCGCCGTTACTTCCCGCGGCTACCCCGTTTGGGGACTCGCGGACAAGATGCATGTGCTCTGGCTCCCAGCTGAGCGCGACGCGGGCGCCGCCGCCCGGCAGCCGCTGGCGCTCGGCCTCGTCGGCGTTGGGGACGAGGACGGTCATCCGCACGTCCTCTCCGAGATCGACGGCGATCTGGGTCGCGGTGCCGAGGTAAAGCGAGCTGGCGACGATTCCCTCGACGCGGGGCAGATCCCGCCGCCCGTCGCCGTCGCCATCCAGTTCGACCCACAGCTTCTCGGGCCTGACCACGGCGTGGCAGCGCTCGCCGGACGAGAACCCCTTGGTCGAGGTGGAGATCGTCTGACCCTGGTCGAGGCGAACCTCGTCATTGCCGGTCACGGTCGCCGGCATCAGGTTGGAGACGCCGATGAAGCCGGCGACGAAGGTCGTCGCGGGGCGGTTGTAGACCTCCTCCGGAGGCGCCACCTGTTCCACCCGCCCACGGTTCATCACCGCGATCCGGTCGCTCATCGTCAGCGCCTCCTCCTGGTCGTGGGTGACGTAGACGAAGGTGATCCCGACCTCGCGCTGGATCCGCTTCAGCTCGACCTGCAGGCCCTTGCGCAGTTTCAGGTCAAGGGCCCCGAGCGGCTCGTCGAGGAGCAGGACCTTGGGCAGGTTGACGAGGGCGCGGGCGAGGGCGACCCGTTGCTGCATGCCGCCGGAGAGCTGCGAGGGGCGCCGCTTCGCGTGCTGGGCGAGGCCGACCCGCTCGAGCTCGGCGCGGACGCGCTCGTTGATCTCGGCCTTGGCAACCTTCTTCCGCTTCAAGCCGAAGGCCACGTTGGCCTCGACGCTGAGGTGGGGGAAGAGGGCGTAGCTCTGGAAGACGGTGTTGGTTGGGCGCTTGTGCGGTGGCAGCTGCGCCACGTCCTCCCCCTCGATCCGGATCTCCCCTTCGGTCGGCCGCTCGAAGCCGGCGATCATCCGCAGCGTCGTCGTCTTGCCGCAGCCGCTGGGGCCGAGCAAGGTGAAGAATTCCCCGCGGCCGAACTCGAGGTCGAGGTCGTCGACCGCGGCCAAATCGTCGAAGCGTTTGGTCACGCTCCGCAGCTCGACGCTGGGGGTCTCTCCTCGATCGTCCATTCCGGTCTATCAGCCCCCTCTCGCTGGATTCGGGTACCCGGCCCCTGACTACCTAATCGCGACGGTAAGCCCCGGTGGATCAACGCGCAAGGGGCGAATGTCCTAAAAGCACAGGAGTGACTTGTACACCACGTACAAGCGCAGTTCCAGTCCTTGACCCAAAGACCACTTGCGAATGTTGGATTTGGGGTCTAGCTTTGTCCAGAACGTCGTAATCGAGGAGGAGGGCTCCATGGCCACCGCGTCGCAAGCCCCGGCAGCAATCGATCTTCAGCAGTTGGCCCGCGATCACCTCTGGATGCACTTCTCGAGGATGGGCGCCTACGGGCCGGACCACGAGGTCCCGATCATCACCCGCGCCGAGGGCTGCTACGTCTTCGACGAGCACGGCAACCGCTATCTCGACGGCCTCTCCGGCCTCTTCTGCGTCAACGCCGGCCACGGCCGCACCGAGTACGGCGAGGCGGCCGCCCGCCAGGTCGAAGAGCTCGACTTCTACACGCTTTGGTCCTACGCCCACCCCAAGGCGATCGAACTGGCGGCGCGGATCGCCTCGCTGGCCCCCGGCGACCTCAACCGGGTCTTCTTCACCTCCGGCGGCTCGGAGGCGGTCGAGTCGGCGCTGAAGCTGGCCCGCAACTACCACCGCATCCACGGCAAAGGCCAGAAGCACAAGGTGATCGCTCGCGAGGTCGCCTACCACGGCACCTCGCTGGGGGCGCTCTCGGCCACCGGCATCACCGAGCTGCGGAGCCAGTTCGAGCCGCTGACCCCGGGCGGCTGCCACGTGCCGAACACCAATATCTACCGCTGGCCCGAGGAGCGCGACCCGCTCTGGGCCGCCGACGCGATCGAGGAGCGGATCGTCTTCGAGGGGCCGGAGACGGTCGCCGCGGTGATCCTCGAGCCGGTGCAGAACGCCGGCGGCTGCTTCGTCCCGCCCGACGGCTACTTCCAGCGGGTGCGCGAGATCTGCGACACCTACGACGTGCTGATGATCTCCGACGAGGTGATCTGCGCCTGGGGCCGCCTCGGCCACTATTTCGGCTGCGAGCGCTTCGACTACGTGCCGGACCTGATCACGATCGCCAAGGCGCTGACCTCGGCCTACGCGCCGATGGGCGGCGTCGTCGCCTCGGACAAGGTCGCCGAGCCGTTCATGCAGGGAGACGCCTCCTTCGCCCACGGCTTCACCTTCGCCGGCCACCCGATCGCCGCCGCGATCGCGATGGCCAACCTCGACGTCTTCGAGCGCGAGGACCTTTGCGGCCACGTGCTGCGCAAGGAGGGCGAGTTCCGCCAGATGCTCGAGTCCCTGCACGAGCTGCCGATCGTCGGCGACGTGCGCGGGGCCGGCTACTTCCACGCGGTCGAGCTGGTCAAAGACAAGGAGACGAAGGAGAGCTTCAACGACGAGGAGTCCGAGGAACTGCTGCGCGGCTTCCTCTCCGGCGAGCTCTACAAGCGCGGGCTGATCTGCCGCGCCGACGACCGCGGCGACCCGGTCGTGCAGCTGTCGCCGCCGCTGATCGCCGACACCGAGCAGTTCGAAGAGATCCACGACGTCCTGCACTCGGTTCTCGGCGAGGCTTGGGATCGGATGGGCGGCGGCTCGCGCAAAGGCTCGTCCGCGGAACCCCGACGGCGGTCGTCGCTCTAAGGGGGCGGCGTGCTCACCGTCCAGAGCCTGCTCGACGAGCTCGACCTCGAGCTGGCGGCCGGCGCGGACGCCGCCGCGTCACCCGTCCGCTGGGTCCACATCTCCGAGCTCGAGGACCCGACGCCGTGGCTCTCGGGCGGCGAGCTGATGCTGACCACCGGGATCCCGCTCGACAGCGCCGCCAAGCAGCGCGCCTTCATCCGCATCCTCGCCGACCGCAACCTCGCCGGGCTCGGCTTCGGGACCGGCTTCAACCACAAATCGCTGCCGAAGGCGCTGGTCGCCGAGGCCGAGAAGCGGGAATTCCCGCTCTTCGAGGTGCCCTACTCGGTGCCGTTCATCGCGATCACCGAGAAGGCCTTCGCCCGCCTGGTCAACGAGCAGTACGAGGTGCTGCAGCGGGGGATCGCGGTGCAGCGGCGGCTCGAGCGGCTGGTCCTGGAGGAGCGTGGGCTGGAGGAAATCGCCGCCACCGTTGCCTCGGCGGTCGGGGGCACCGTTGCGATCCTCGACGGCCGCGGCGAGCGGCTGGCGGGCAAGGGGTTCCGCCGCCAGCTCTCGGCCGAGGCGATCGCGACTATCCGCAAGGAAGCGCTGAGTCACGCCGGGGACGGGCACCCGTTCGTCCCCTCGCACCCGAACGTCGCCGGGCGGGCGCTCGCCCACCCGGTGATCTCTCCTGGCGGCGGACCGCCGCAGGCCTGGGTGGTGATCGTCCGCGACTCCGGTGGGCTCGGCGACTTCGAGCGGCTGATCCTGCAGCAGTCGGTGGCGGTGGTGGCGCTTGAGCTGATGCGGCGACGGGTCGCGCGGGAGACCGAGCGGCGCCTCGCCGGCGACGTCCTCGCCGCGGCGCTCGGCGGGCGGATGGAACCGACCGAGCTGCGGCGCCGGCTCGAGCCCTTCGGGATCGGCGAGGAAGCCGCGGTGCTGGTCTTCCAGCTCGACGACCCCGGCGAGGCGGCCGGGTCGCTGGAAGCGGCGCTCGCCGCCGACGCCTGCTCGGCCGTGGTCGCCCCCCACGGCGCCGGCGGCCGGGAGATGCTCTGCGCGGTGGTCGACTGCGCCGACCGCGATCCGGTCGAGGTGGCGACCGAGGTGCGGCGCGACCTCGCCCGCGAGCGCGGGGCGGTGCGGGCCGCCGCCAGTCGTCCGGCGCCCCCGGAGCGGCTGCGCCACTCCTTCCACGAGGCGCGCTGCGCGCTCGAGGCGACCGCCTTCGACAACGGCTCCGCCCCGGAGGTCGCCTCCTGGCGCGACCTCGGCGCCTTCACCCTGCTCCTCTCGATCCAGGACGACGACGCGCTCGACCTCTACTGCGACAGCGTCCTCGGCCCGATCGAGCGCGGCGACGAGGAGTACGGCGGGGAGCTGTTGCGCTCGCTGGAGGCCTTCATCGAGCAGAACGGCCAGTGGGAGCGGGCGGCCCGCCAGGTCTACTGCCATCGCCACACCCTGCGCTATCGGATGCGCAAGGTGGAAGAGCTGACGGGTCGTGACCTCTCGCGCGCCCACGACCGCATCGAGTTCTGGTTGGCTCTGCGAGCGAGGGAGCTGGTCGCATGAAGATCGGAGTACCGACCGAGATCAAGTCCGACGAGTACCGCGTCGCCGTCACCCCGGCCGGGGTGCGCGAACTCACCGAGCACGGCCACGAAGTGCTGGTCCAGGCCGGGGCGGGCGAGGGCAGCGCGATCGCCGACGGCTCCTATGCGGCACAGGGGGCGACGATCGTCGCCGACGCGGCCGGCGTCTTCGAGGCGGCGGAGATGATCCTCCACGTCAAGGAGCTGCAGCCGAGCGAGATCGAGATGCTGCGGCCGGGGCAGCTGCTCTTCACCTACCTGCACCTGGCGCCCGACCCCGAGCAGACGCGGGGGCTCTGCGGCTCCGGCGTCACCGCGATCGCCTACGAGACGGTTGAGGACGCGCACGGCCGGCTGCCGCTGCTGGCGCCGATGAGCGAGGTGGCGGGGAAGATCGCGACCCAGGCCGGCGCCTTCATGCTGGAGAAGCCGATGGGCGGCCGGGGGATCCTGCTGGGAGGGGTGCCGGGGGTTGCCGCCGCCAACGTGATGGTGATCGGCGGCGGCGTCGTCGGGATGAACGCGGCCTTCATCGCGATCGGGATGGAAGCCGACGTCTTCGTCTACGACCGCTCGATCGACCGCCTGCGGGAGCTCGAAGTCGACTTCGGCGGCCGCTGCTCGACGGTCTACTCGACGACGCTGGCGATCGAGGAGATGCTGCCGCATGCCGACCTCGTGATCGGCGCCGTGCTCGTGCACGGGGCGCGGGCGCCCTACGTGATTCGCCGCGAGCAGCTGGCGCTGATGAAGCCCGGGGCGGTGCTGGTCGACGTCGCGATCGACCAGGGCGGCTGCTTCGAGACCTCGCGCCCGACCACCCACCGCGAACCGACCTTCGAGGTCGACGGGATCACCCACTACTGCGTCGCCAACATGCCTGGCGCGGTCCCGATCACCTCGACCCATGCCCTCACCAACGCCACCCTGCCCTACGCGATCGCGCTTGCCGACCACGGCGTCGCCGAGGCGATTCGACACGACCCGGGGCTGCGGCTCGGGGTCAACGTCGCCGGTGGCAAGGTGACGCACCCGGCAGTGGCGGAGGGAGTGGGCATGGACTACGTGCCGGTCGAGGACGCCCTCGGGCTGGAACAGACCTTGAAGGGGTAGAGGAACTGTGGAAACGAGCATCGACACGGGGGGAGCTGAATGAGCACCTACGCGGTTGTCAACCCGGCCACCGGCGAGACGGTCAAGGAGTACCCGGAGATCAGTGACGACGAGCTGCGCGCGGCGATCGACCGCTGTGACCAGGCGTCGCGGTCTTTCCCCGGCTCGACCTCCGTCGCTGACCGCGCGGCGCTGGTGCGCAAAGTCGGCGAGCTGCACTCCGAGCGGCGCGAGGAGCTGGCAGAGATCGTCGTCCGCGAGATGGGCAAGCCGATCGAGCAGGCGCTGATGGAGGTCGACTTCGCCGGGATGATCTACGGCTTCTACGCCGACAACGCCGAGGAGCTGATGGCCGACGAGCCGATTCAGCTGTCCGAAGGCGAGGGCACGGCCGTGATCCGGCGCAGCCCCTTCGGCGTCCTGCTCGGGATCATGCCCTGGAACTTCCCCTACTACCAGGTGGCCCGCTTCGCCGGCCCGAACCTGGTGATCGGCAACACGATCCTGCTCAAGCACGCGCCGCAGTGCCCGGAATCGGCGGAGGCGATGCAGAAGATCTTCGACGACGCCGGCTTCCCCGAGGGGTCCTACGAGAACATCTACGCGACCAACGAGCAGATCGAGTGGGTGATCGCCGACCCGCGCCTGCATGGCGTCTCGGTGACCGGCTCCGAGCGCGCCGGCTCCGCCGTCGCCTCGATCGCCGGGAAGCACCTGAAGAAGGTCGTGCTCGAGCTCGGCGGCTCGGACCCGTTCATCCTCCTCGGCACCGACGACCTCGACGAAGCGGTGACGGCGGCGGCCGAAGCGCGGCTCGACAACACCGGCCAGTCCTGCAACGCGGCGAAGCGGTTCATCGTCGTCGACGAGCTCTACGACGACTTCCTCGAGAAGTTCAAGGAGCAGCTGGGCGGAGCGAAGCCGGGCGACCCGACGGCCGAGGACACGGCCGTCGGCCCGCTCTCGTCGCAGACCGCGGCGGACCGGCTCGAGGACCAGGTGAAGCGGGCGATCGAGAACGGGGCCGAGGTCGTCGTCGGCGGCAAGCGCGAAGGCAACTTCTTCGAACCGACGATCCTCACCGGGATCAAGCCGGGCGACGAGGCCTCCCAGGAAGAGTTCTTCGGGCCGGTGGCGCAGGTCTACAAGGTCTCCTCCGAGGAGGAGGCGGTGGAGCTCGCCAACCAGACCCCGTTCGGGCTCGGCTCCTACGTGATGACGACGGATAAGGAGCAGGCGGAGCGGGTCGCCGACCGGATCGAAGCCGGGATGGTCTACGTCAACCTAGTCGGGGCGGACGCGCCCGAGCTGCCCTTCGGCGGCTTCAAGCGCTCCGGGTTCGGGCGGGAGCTCGGCCGCTACGGGGCTGACGAGTTCGTCAACAAGAAGCTGATCCGCAGCGCCTGAAGCTTTTGCCCTCGGCGAGGGTTAGGTCGGGTATGACGTTTACGATCCGGCCCTCGTGAGCCGCTTCCGGGGGGTCATCGCTTTGCTGCTGTTGGCGTCTGCCGCTTTCGCGGCGATCGCCAGCGCGGCGGACAACGAAGGGGACGACGTACCGCGCTGCCACGGCCGGCAGGCGGAGATCGTCGGCACCGACGGCGACGACGCCCTGCGGGGAACGCCGGAGCGCGACGTGATCTGGGGCGGCAACGGCGACGACGTCGTCTTCGGCAGCCTCGGTAACGACCTGATCTGCGGCGGTCCCGGAACCGATGAGATGCACGGCGGTCGCGGCAACGATGAGGTCTTCGGCGACGCCGGCGACGAGGACCAGGTCAACGGTAACCTCGGCGACGACAAGATCCTCGGCGGGCCGGGCGCCCGCGACGAGGTCGCCGGCGACCTCGGGATCGACATCGTCAACGGCGGGCCGGGCGATGAAGACCTGGTCCATGGCGATTACGGCTACGACCGCATGTCGGGCGGCGCCGGGGCCGGCGACATCGCATCCTTCGCGACGGCGCGGGCGGGTGGCAAGGGCAGCGGCGTCTGGGTCTCCCTGAAGGAGCACAAGTCGCGCGGTGACGGCCACGACAAGCTCTTCGGCTTCGAGAGCCTCGAAGGCTCGGCCTTCCGCGACACCCTGATCGGCAGCCCGCAGGCGAACCTGATCGACGGCGGCCTCGGCGACGACCACCTCGTCGGCGGCGGCGGCGCGGACGTGCTCGAAGGCGGCCAGGGGGCCGATGGCTGCGAGGGGGCGAAAGGACGGACCAGCTCCTGCGGAAAGGAGCCGGCGCCGAAAGGTTCCGCCTACGTCCAGCTCAACCCGACGCCGGGCGGGGGTGCGGGCCTGCAGGTGATCGGCGGCAGCGGCCGCGACCAGTTCATCGTCGCCTTCGACGAGACAACGCAGACCTTCGGCATCACCGCGAAAAAAGGCCTCGCGATTGGGTCCGGTTGCGCGCACGCTCCGCACAGCACGACGACCGTCTCCTGCGCCGCCAACGGACCCGGCCGCTGGCTGATGGCCGACCTCGGCCCGGGCAACGACAGCCTTCGGGTCGAAGGGACGCTGGAGTCGATCGGCAGCGTCCGCTTCGCCGGTGGCTTCGGCAACGACACGATCCACGCCGGCCCCGAGGACGACCTGGTCGAGTCCGGGCCGGGGGCGGACAAGATCTACGGCGGCGACGGGGCCGACGGCCTGGTCGGCGGCCTGCCGGGGCCGACCTTCCTCTACGGCGAAGGCAGCGGCGACCTGCTGGCGGCTGGCGGCGGCTGCGCCGGCGGCGCCCTGGTCGGCGGCCCCGGCCGCGATGACGCCTCCTTCGCCGAGACCCAGGCCCATCCCGGCGTGCTGATCGTCTCCTTCCTCGCCCACGCCGCCTGGGTGACGACGGTCAAGGGCTGCAAGCACGTCCACCTCTCGCCGACCGACGAGGACATGGAGGGCTCTTTCGATTGGGACGTCCTGATCGGCGACAGCGGCCCCAACGCGATGCTCGGCCAGCCCGGCGAAGACCGCTTCTACGGAATGGGGGGCGAAGACATCATCGATGCCCGCGACGGCGTCAAAGACTTCTCGATCCAGTGCGGCCGCGGCGAACCCCCGCGCAAGATCAAGGTCAAAGGCAAAGGCGGGAAAACCGAAACGAAGGAAATCGAGGGCACTGGCCAACCCGAGGGCCGCGCCATCACCGACTCCTTCGACCCCCGCCCCTACAACTGCGCCTACGTCAAGTACGGCACCCCCGTCCCCGGCCTCAACGGCTAACCGCAGCGCCCAGCTAACCCGGGAGCGCCCGCAGGGCGCATCTCGCCGGAATTTCCGCTAACGCCGCGCCCGCGGGACGGGCCGCAGGGGGAGAACCCAGGTGGCGTTCGTCCTTTCATGAGGTATGTCGCGGAAAGGACGAACGCCGGGGTGTGGGGCGATGGCCGATCTCGCTACGCGGCAGCACGGAGTGATCTCTACCCCTCAGCTTCTGGCGCTAGGGCATGCTGAAAGGACCATCCACGAATGGACCGAGGCGGGGCGGTTGCATCGGCTTCACCAAGGGGTCTACGCCGTTGGGCATCGGCGGCTTTCTTGGCATTCGCGGTGCTGGGCGGGGGTGTTGGGGGCGGAGGCGAACGAGGTGGATGAGGTGGTTTGGCCTGCTGTCGCCAGTCATGGGTCGGCGGCCTACCTCTGGGGGATCTATCGCTATGCGCCGGAACGGATCGACGTGACGGCGCCGATTCGGCGTCGGGCGAAGCGGGAGTTCGTCGTCCACTTCTCGTCGATTCTGGCGCCGGAGGACCGGACGGAGGTGCAGGGGATACCGGTCACCTCGGTGCCGCGGTTGCTGATGGACCTTGCGATCCGCAAGAGCCCCGAGCAGATCGATCGCTTGCTGGAGCGAACGGAAGAACTAGGACTCTTCGACCTGCATGCGGTCGAAGACGTGCTTGATCGGGCCGGCGGGCATCGCGGTCGCGCCCGGCTGCGCCGGGCGCTCGCCCTCTACCAGCCGGACCCCTCCTTCACCCGCTCGCGCTTCGAGAAGCTCTTCCGGCGCCACGTCCGCCGCGCCGGCCTGGCGACGCCGTCGATGAACTTCAACGCGCACGGCTACGAGCTTGACGCCTACTGGCCGGACCTCCGCTTCGCGGTCGAACTCGATCTCTTCGAGACGCACGGCAGCCGCGCCGCCTTCGAGCGCGATCGCCAGCGCCAAGAGGAGCTGAAGCTGCTCGGGATCGAGGTGATCCGGATCACCCGGCCGCGCCTGCAGCGCGAACCCGAGGTGGTCCTGCGCAACCTGTCACGGTTCCTCGAGCGCCGCCGCGCCGAGCTACACCGCCCTTGAACTAGGCTTGGTCCGTGGCACGGAAGACCGCTCAAGGGGACGAGGCTGCGGCCGTGGCCGCCGCGATTGCCCAGTTCGAGGCCGAGTTCGCCGCCGCCCCCGCGCCCGAGGGACCGCAGGCGCCCGGCTGGCAGCGTGCGGCCCTGCTCGAGGGCGTCAGCGCCAAGGAGACCATCGAGGACCTACGAGGAGGATCCGCATGGCTGTCGTGAAAATCATCGAGCTGGTCGGCAGCTCCAAGACGTCCACCGACGACGCCGCCAAACAGGCGCTGCTGCAGGCCCAGGGCTCGCTGCGCAACATCCGCGCCGTCGACATCGTCTCCACCGGGATTCGCGGCGAGAACCTCGACGAGTACCGCGCCCACGTCCGCGTCGCATTCTTGATCGAGGGAACGGAGGTCGACTGATGGCAGACGCACCGCAGGGAGAGACCCGAGAGGTCTCGCGCGAGGAAGCCCGCGAGCTGATCGACGAGGGCGCTCAGCTGATTGACGTGCGCGCCGACCACGAGTGGGAGGTCGGCCGCATCGCCGGCGCCACCCACCTGCCGCTGCCGGAGCTGCCCAACCGGCTCGGCGAGCTCGACAAGGACCGACCCGTCGTCCTCTACTGCCGCGGCGGCAACCGCTCGACGATGGCCGCCGATGCCCTCACCGACGCCGGCTACGACGCCGTGAAGTTGAGCGAGGGGATCGTCGGCTGGAGCGGAGAAGACCTGCCGCTGGAGCCGGAGGGCGGCTACGTCGCCGACTCCGGCCAGGCTTCGGCGATCCTGCAGGCGCAGAAAAAACCATCCCATAGCTGAAATGCGCCCGTAGCAGGGATTTTTCCGCCTCTTCTTCCGCTCAAAAAATTTAATACCTGAATCCCAATCAGGTTTGCTACCTTTCTGCCCATGGAGGTAGCCGTCGCAGAGAACAAGGAGCAGCGGGGCAAGGGCCGGCCCGGGACCCTGACGAACCCGGAGACCTACGAGAACGTCCCCGGCCACGTGATCCCGATCATCGAGCGCGAGTTCGACGACTTCGACAACGAAGCCGAGCAGTTCCTCAGCGGCCAGCTGGAAGAGAACCAGTTCATCGGCTTCCGCCTCAAACAGGGCGTCTACGGGCAGCGCCAGCCCGACGTCCAGATGATCCGGATCAAGCTTCCCTTCGGCGGCGTCACCCCCGAGCAGATGGACAGCTTCGCCAGCGTGGTCGAGAAGTACGCGCCGCTGAACAAGGGCCACATCACCACCCGCCAGAACATCCAGATCCACCACGTGCCGCTGCGCGACACCGAGCTCCTCCTCCGGGAGATCGCCGAGGTCGGCCTCTCCTCCCGCGAGGGCTGCGGCAACACCATCCGCAACGTCACCGGCGACCCCTGGGCCGGCGTCGCCGCCGACGAGATCTTCGACCCGACCGCCTACGGCACCGCCTACGTCCGCTACTTCGTCCGCCACCCGACGACGCAGCTGATGCCGCGCAAGATCAAGACCGCCTTCGACGGCTCCGACTCCAACCGCTCGATCACCGAAATCCACGACATCGCCTTCCTCGCCCGCGAAAGGGACGGCGTCAAGGGATTCGAGGTCCAGGTCGGCGGCGGCACCTCGATCATGGCCCGTGTCGCCCCGACCCTCTACGAGTTCGTCGAGGCCGACAACGGCGACTACCTCAAGGTCGCCGAGGCCGTCTTCCGCATCTTCGACCGCCAGGAGTGGCTGCGCGTCAACCGCGCCCGCGCCCGGATCAAGGTCCTCGTCGACAAGATCGGCATGGACGCCTTCCGCGAGCTCGTCGACGAGGAGCTCCAAGGCGAGTGGGTGCGGGAGCGCGAATTCGGCCCCGAGCTGGTCGAGCGCCTCAGCTTCGCCGTCGACGAGGAGGCCAACGCCCCCGAGGTGCCGCTGCAACCGTCTTCCCCGAACGGCGACCGCACCGAGTTCGAGCGTTTCCTCGCCGGCAACGTGCAGGCGCAGCGCCAAGAGGGCTTCAACACGGTCGAGGTGAAGATCACCCGCGGCGACCTCACCCCGGAGCAGTTCCGCGGCCTCGCCCAGATCATGCGCGAGTACACCGGCGGCGCCGCCCGCAGCACCGTGCAGCAGAACTTCGTCCTCCGCTGGGTCCGCGACGAGGCGCTCTACGACGTCTGGGAGCGGCTCGAGGCCCTCGGCCTCGGCGAGGCCGGCGCCCGCGAGATCACCGACGTCGTCTCCTGCCCCGGTACCGACAGCTGCAAACTCGGGATCACCTCCTCGATGGGCCTCAACCGGGCGATCAAGGAGCGAGTCACCGCGATGCAGATCACGGACGAGCTGACCAAGCGGATCCACATCAAAATGAGCGGCTGCCCGAACGGCTGCAGCCAGCACCACATCGCCAACATCGGCTTCTACGGCGCCTCGATCAAGGTGGGCGACAACGCGATCCCTGCCTACATCGCCCACCTATGCGGGCAGTACGAAGGCGGCACCGTACGCATGGGCACACGGCTCAAGTCCCGGCTGCCGGCGAAGCGGGTGCCGGAGGCGATCGAGCGCTGGATCCGGTACTACGAGTCCGAGCGCAACGACGGCGAGGAGTTCAACGACTTCGTCTCGCGCGTCGGCGAGGCCGAGTTCGAGGCGCGCGCGA
>DATLQI010000042.1:0-13273 GCA_035535295.1 Solirubrobacterales bacterium | reverse complement strand
ACGCCGCGCTACCATCGGGGCATGCCATCTGCACGGCGCCCGACCGGTGCCCGTCCCGAAGCGCTCTTCCAACCACCGCCCGAGCGTCAGCCGCTCGCGGCCCGGATGCGCCCTCGCAACCTCGATGAATTCGTCGGCCAGGCCCACCTGGTCGGCGAACGCGGCCCGCTGCGGCGGAGCATCGCCCGCGGCCACCTGGCGTCGCTGCTCCTGTGGGGACCGCCCGGCACCGGCAAGACCAGCCTCGCCCGGTTGTTGGCCGGCGAGATCGGCGCGCATTTCACGTCGCTATCGGCGGTCATGTCCGGCGTGGCCGACGTCCGCTCCACGATCGCCGAGGCACAGGACCGCCTGAACCTGCATGGCACTCGCAGCGTGCTGTTCCTGGATGAGATCCACCGCTTCAACAAGGCCCAGCAGGATGCGCTGCTGCCGGCGGTCGAGGACGGGACCCTGACCCTGATCGGGGCGACGACCGAGAACCCCTACTTCGAGGTCAACTCGGCCCTGCTCTCGCGGGCCCAGGTCTACGAGCTGCGGCCGCTCGAGCCGGGGCAGGTGGAAGAGCTGCTGCGGCGGGCTCTGGCCGACCGCGAGCGCGGGATCGCCGACCCGCCGGCCATCGCCCCCGCGGCGCTGGAGATGCTGGCGCTGCGCAGCGGCGGCGACGCCCGGGTGGCGCTCTCGGCCCTGGAGCGGGCGGTCGAGCGGGCCAACGGCGAGGTCGACGTCGCCGCGGTCGAAGACGCGTTGCAGCGCAAGGCGATCGACTACGACCGGGCGGGCGACCGCCACTACGACTTCGTCTCCGCCTGGATCAAGGCGACCCGCGGCTCCGACGTCGACGCCTCGCTCTACTACCTGGCGGTGATGCTGGAGGGCGGCGAGGACCCACGCTTCATCGCTCGTCGCATGGTCATCCTCGCCTCCGAGGACGTCGGCAACGCCGACCCGCAGGCGCTACTCGTCGCCGACGCCGCCGCCCGTGCGGTCGACCGCGTTGGCCTCCCCGAGTGCGCCCTCAACCTCGCCCAGGCCGCCGTCTACCTGGCGCTAGCGCCGAAGTCGAACGCCTCTTACAAGGCTCTCTCCGTCGCCCGCGCCGAGGTCCGCGCCAACGGCGCCAAGACCCCCCCCGATTACCTGCGCGACGCGCACTACCCGGGCGCGGAGAAGCTCGGCCGCGGCGAGGGCTACCGCTACGCCCACGACGAGCCCGGGGCGGTCAGCGACCAGCCGCTGCTGCCGGCGGAGCTGCACGGTCGCCGCTTCTACGAGCCGACCGATCGCGGCTTCGAGATCGAGCTCGGCGAGCGGCTCGCTGCGTTAAGGAAACAATTAGACAACTCGTAAAGTTGTTGCGCAACCTTTCGGTCCCCGCGGGGTTCTTAGGGTCGGCTCACCGAGCTAGTAGCCAGGGAGAGCCGACCACCCGGCCGGAGGCCAGGACTGGGGGCCCCGGCCGGGGTCGTTAACAAGGGGGACGAGGGCGTCGAGTGGACTGGGCTCGACGCCCTCTCAGCTATCTTGGATCGATGGCTGAGACCCAGCGCGAGAAGCTCCGCCTCGGCGGCATGGCCCTCCGCAACGGGCTGCTGATCCACGGGCCGACTCACTGGGCGGCCGCGGTCCGCGACGGCGATGGCGGGATCGAAGTCGCCTCCGAGCGCAAGCCGGAGCTGGCGCCGGGGCTGGTGGCGAAGCTGCCGGGCCTGCGCGGCCCGATCAAACTCGCCGAGGCGATGCTGGTGCTGCCCCTGGTGCGGCGGCGGATGCCGGCGGCGCGGCTGCCGTTCGAGGACCCGCGGGTCCTCGCCGCGGTCGCGGCGACGCTGGCCGCGACCTCGCTGCTGCGCAGGCGGACGCAGGCGAGTCCCCTGCGCGAGGGGATCGTGCAGGCGCTCGGCGTGGCGCCGGCGCTGGTGGCGCTGAGCGACCGCGACCTCGCCGCCTACCACGGCGCCGAGCACAAGACGATCGCCGCCTACGAGCGCGACCGCGTCGACGACGTCGCCTCGATCCCGAAAGAGCACGACCGCTGCGGCTCCAACCTGATCGTGCCGATGATGCTGCTCTCCGCGGGCGGCACCCTTCTGCTCGAGCGGCTGGTCGAGAAGCCGAGCAACGCCGCTCGGGCCGCGGTCGGCCTCGGCGGCGCCTCCTTGGCGGTCGAGATGTTCGCCTGGAGCGACCGCCATCACGGCGATCCCCTGGCCGAGGCCTTTCACACCCCGGGCCGGGAGATCCAGCGCCACTGGGCGACCCAGGAGCCGACGCCCGGGCAGCTCGAGGTGGCGGTGGCGGCGCTGGAGGAGATCCTCAGGGCCGAGGCCGCATAGACTTCGCGCTCTTGTTCGGAAGGATCGACCACATCGGAGTCGCCGTCGAGGACGTCGACGCCGCGATCGCCCTCTACGGCGAGAGCTTCGAGTTGGAGCTGGCGCACCGCGAGACGGTCGAGTCGCAAGGAGTCGAGGCGGTCCTGCTCGACGTTGGCGACGGCCACGTGGAGCTGTTGGCGCCGCTCGGCCCCGACACCCCCGTGGGGAAATACATGGCCAAGAACGGACCTGGCCTGCACCACGTCGCCTACGCGGTCGACGACATCGACGCCGCCTTGAAGAACATCGCCGCCGCCGGGGTCCAGCTGATCGACTCCGAGCCGCGGGTGGGCATCCGCGACAGCCGCGTCGCCTTCCTCCACCCCCGCTCGACCGGCGGGGTCCTGACCGAGATCGTCGAACCCGCGGGAGGGCACTGATGGCAGACGCGCAGCGAGTCGAGATCGGCTTCGAGGGCGGCCAGGTGATCTCCACCCGCCTTGGCGACCAGGACCTGAAGGACCTGCGCGCCCGGCTCGAGCAGGGCGGCTGGTACGACCTCCACACCGAGGAGGGGACGATCGCCCTCTACCTCGGCAAGGTTCAGTTCCTCCGGGTCGAGTCCGGCGAGCACCGGGTCGGCTTCGGCCTCGGCGCGTAAAAACATGCGCCCGCGCCGCCTGTTTGGCGCGGCGGCTGCAGCGACCCTGGCGGCCGCGCTCTGGTGGCGGAAGAACCCTTCGGCCTGCCCGTACGGTCAGCGCTTCTGGGTCGAAGCGCCGCACCCCATCATCACCCGCGAGCGCCTGCGCGCGGTCCTGCGGCCACAGCCAGGGGAGCGCCTGCTGGAGATCGGCGTCGGCACCGGCTACTACAGCCTCGACCTCGCCGAGTGGGTCGGGCCGGAGGGAAGGCTGGAGCTGTTCGACCTGCAGCAGGAGTTCCTCGACCACGTGATGCGGGCGGCGGGGGAGCGCGGGATGACCAACCTCGTGCCGACCCAGGGCGACGCGACCGGGCTCCCCTTCGAGGACGCTTCGATCGACGCCGTCGTCCTCACCGCCGTCCTCGGCGAGATCCCCGACACCGCCGCCGCGCTGCGTGAGATCCGCCGCGTGTTGAAGCCGAGCGGCCGCCTCGTCGTCGGCGAGCTCTTCGGCGACCCCCACTTCACCACTCGCGCCAGCCTCGAGCGCATGGGCGCGGATGCCGGGCTGCAGCTCGCCGAGCGCTCCGGCAACTGGTTCGGGTACTTCGCCCGGCTAACGCCGCAGTAGCGAGCGCAGCCGCTCAGTGCGAAGTGCCGTCCGCGCCGCGTTGCCGCCCGGGCCGCCGTGGAGGCCGCCGCCGGGGTGGGCGGAGGAGGAGGCGAGGTAGAGGCCCTGGACCGGAGTCGTCGGCCGGCCGAGGCCGGGGAAGGGGCGGAAGATCGCCTGCTGGTAGAGCTGGGCGGTGCCGCCGTTGATCGCGCCGCCGACCAGGTTGCGGTTGTGGCGCTCGAGGTAGAGCGGGGTCTGGACGTGGCGCTTGAGGATCCGCTGGCGGAACCCGGGGGCCAGCCGCTCGACCTCTTCCTCCATCCGGTCGGCGAAGCGCTCGCCCTCCTCCTCGCGGGTCCAGTCCCCGCTCAGCTCGCCCGCGGCATCGATGCGTGGGTTCTGCGGGACATGGGTGTAGGCCCAGGCGGTCTCGGTCCCCTCGGGCGAGCGGGAGGGGTCGACCATCGAGTACTGGCCGAGGACGAGGAAGGGCCGGTCGGGGACCTCGCTTGCCGCCAGCTGGGTCGTCGCCTGGGTCAGCCCGTTCATCCCTTCGGCGACGTGGACGGTGCTGGCGCGACGGGCGTCCTCGGCGCTCCAGGGGATCGGCTCGCGCAGGGCCCAGTTGACCTTGAAGGTCGAGTTGTCGTACTGGTAGTTGCGCAGGTCGTCGCGCACCCGCTCGGGGACCGCCTCGGGCGGCAGCATCTTCAGAAACAGGGCCGGCGCGCCGCAGTCGGCGAGGATGGCGCGCCGTGCCTCGAACCGTCGCCCGTCGGCAGCGACGGCGGCGTGCGCGCGCCGGCCCCGCACCTCTATTCGCTCGATCGGGGTCTCGCAGATCACTTCGCCGCCGCGATCGCGCAGCCGCCGCACCAGCGCCCGGGTGATTTCGCCGGCGCCGCCTTCGGGCACCGGGTAGCCGTGCTGCTGGCCGAGCCCGCAGAGGACCCAGCCGAACATGCCGCCGCCGGAGCTCTCCGGCGTCAGGTCGGCGTGGAGAGCGTTGCCGGCGATCAGCCAGCCGCCCCCCTCGCCCTTGAAGTGCTCCTCCGCCATCCGTCGCGCCGGCAGCAGCGAGAAGCGGGCGAAGTCGACGAGGCCGCGGGGGCCGAGCGCGGCCAGCATCCCGGCCGCGGGACGGATCGGCGGCAGCGGCGTCAGCAGGGACCCGACCAGGTGTGGGCCGGCGCGGCGCCAAAGCTCGAAGAGCCGCCGCCAGGCGTCCCCGTCACCTGGGGCGAAGGCGTCGAGCGAGGCGCAGGTCTCCTCGAGGTCCATCGAGAGCAGGGCGCAGCGGCCGTCGGGGTGGGGGTGGGCGACGACCCCCCGGGCGCTGAGCCAGTTGACCCCGTAGCGCTCCAGTTCGAGGGGGGCGATGTGGCGGGAGGCGAGGGTGAGCGGGTAGAAGGCGCTGTAGAGGTCGTGGACGAAGCCCGGCACGGTCACTTCGCCGCTGCGGACGGCGCCGCCCGGTTCCGGCTGCTCCTCGCAGACGACCACCTTCCAACCGCGGTCGGCGAGATGGTTGGCGGCGATCAGGCCGTTGGGACCGGCGCCGATGACGACGGCGTCTGCATGCATCACCCTCGTCCGACTACCCGCAGCATCCCGTCCCAAGCGCCGAGCGCTTTGACGGCGATGCTCGGGCGCCCGTCGAAGCCCCCCTTGGTCTCGCCGGCGCCCTTGCCGCCGCTGAGCGCCCCCTCGCCTGCGGGACGGTCGCCGGCGGTGTGCTCGAGCCGCGCCAGCGCCTGCATCGCCCGCTTCGCGACGCCCCCGAAGTAGGAGTAGAAGAGGACCTGGGCGCGGGCGAGGCCGCCTGCGGTCATCTCGTCGCGGGGATGGCGGATGACGCTGAGGACCGCTTCGGCAACCGACTCCGGCGCGTAGACGGAGGGGAAGGGCGGTTCGGGCGGCAGCAGCCCGGTCGAGCTTTCGAGGTTGCTCCAGAGCGGCGTGTCGACCGCGCCGGGGTTGACCAGCGACAGGGTCACCGAGGAGCCGCTCTCCTCCAGCTCGATCCGGATCGTGTCGAGGAAGCCGACGAGGCCGTGCTTGGAGGTGGTGTAGGCCGCCATCCCCGGCAGCGGCATGCGGGCGGCGATCGAGCCGACGCAGACGATCGCGCCGCGGGAGTCCTCGAGGTGGGGCAGCGCGGCGCGGATCGTGTCGACGGTGCCGCCGAGGACAGTCTCGATCGTCGCGTCGAAGTCGTCGGGGTCGGTCTCGGTGAAGCGGCCGAAGGAAAGGCTCGCGGCCGAGGTGACGAGGACGTCGAGCCCGCCCAGCTCGGCGGCGGCTTTGTCCACCGCGGCGGTCAGCGCCTCGCGGTCGGTGATGTCGGCGCTGACAGTCATCGCCTCACCGCCCGCCTCGGTCAGCTTGCGCTTCGCCGCCGCCAGGCCGACCTCGTTGCGGGCGAGGATCGCGACCCGCGCCCCCTCCCGCACCAGTCCCTCGGCGACGGCGAGGCCGATGCCGCTGCTGCCGCCGGTGACCAACACCCGCTGTCCGGCCAGCTCGCGCTCGTGCATCGGGTCGCCCTCCGGCACCCCCTCGACCAGCCGCTTCAGCCGCATCAGCGCCTCGGCGTTGCGGACGCGCAGGACGGTGTCGGCGAGGGGGTTGCCGACGACCAGCGAAGTCATCCGGTCGCCCGCCACCTCCTCCATCCTCACCTCGGTGCCGCCGGCGCTCTCCCGCAGGTCGAGCTCGATCGTCGCCGTCCCCAGGGGCCGCGCCTTCGCCTTCAAGACGATCCGGTTCGGCGGGTCGAGCTCGGTCACCTCGGTGTGGTCCTTGAGGCCGACGGGCCAGGAGCCGACCTTGTGGTGGAAGCGCGAGCCGACGGCCGGGAACTCCTCGTCGCAGTCGCGGATCCCGGCGGCGCCGACCACCCACCGCGGGTAGCAGTTGGGATCGGAGAGGACGGCGAAGACCTCCTCCGGAGAAGCGTTGACGTGGACCCGGTTACGAGCCATCGCCGTCCTCCGCCAGCGCCATCACGCCGCCCTTGGCACCGTCGCCATCGCGGAAGAAGTCCCAGAGCTCGACCCGGTTTCCCTCCGGGTCGAAGAAGTAGGCGGAGCGGTCGCCGCCGTCGTGCTCGACCGGCCCCTCGACCTCGACCCCGCGCTCGCGCAGGTCGGCTGCCAAGGCGTCGAGCCGCTCGTGGTCGACGGAGAGGGCGAAGTGAACGTGGCGGCCGCCGCGGTCGGAGTACTCCTTCTCCCCGGGGGGCCAGATCCCGAGCCGGCAGCGCTCCCCAGCCGCCAGCCAGACCCGATCGCCTTCCTCCAGGACCGTCTCCAGCCCAAGCTCGCGGTAGAAGGAGGTCAGTCTCCCGACGTCGTCGGTCTCGAGGACCAGCTCGCAGATCCCGGCGACGGTCATATCTCTCGTTTCCCCCTTCATCTTCAGTTCAAGCCTCCGCCGAGTGACGAGAGCAGCCGGGCGGTGATCGAGCTGGAGAGGCGGAGCTGGCTCTCGGGCCGTGGCGCCGCCAGCTCCTCGAGGTAGGCGCGCGCGCCCTCCGCCAGATCGGGAGCGATCGGCGCTGCCAAGGCGGCTCCCACCTCGGCTGCTTCCCGCACCACCGCCGGCTCGACACTCAGCAGCAGTTCGAACTCGCGGGCGTCGCCGGGACGCATGCGCCCCGGCGGCTCCCAAGCGACCATGCAGGCGCCGTGCTCCGGCGCCACACAGACCAGTGCCCACTCCCGGCTGACCGGGTGCGAGCGATCGACCGGCAGCTCGGCCGGCCCGTCGGCCGGCTCCCGCAGCCGCTCGAAGTTGGCGAAGACGAAGGCGCTCGCGGCGCCGCGCGACAGCTCGCGCCAGCGGCTCTCGCTCTGCCGGTAGAAGCGCTCGCGCTGGAACGACCCGATCAGGAGCGGTCGCTCCGCCCGCGCCGCGCTCTCCTCCTCGATCGCGCGGGCCAGCGGGGTCAGGTGTCGCTTGCGGACCGTCATCGGCTGCAGGTCGGGTCGGCGCTCACGCAACTGGGCGAAGAGCGAGGAAACGCCGGTGGCCGCGGCGCGGGCGCGCTCGATCGCCACCGGCAGGGCGATCCCGCGCTCGCGCTCGGCAAGCACCCGGAGGATGCGCTCAACTTCCTCGGCGCCGTAGCGCCGGTGACCGCTCGGCTCGCGCTGCGGCTGCGGGAAGCCGTAGCGGCGCTCCCACGCCCGCAGCGTCGCCTCGCCGAGGCCAGTGGCCTTGACGACGTCGCCGATGCTGAGTTGAGGTTCTTCTTCAAGTCTGGACACGGAGTACAGGTTTATCTATACAGCGGACGGGCTACCCGGGGGGAGACAAAAGGCAAACCAAAAGAGGAGGACAGCGATGATGTCCACGATCGAGGAGTCGATAGAGGTCAAGGCGCCGCTGCGCAGCGTTTACGACAAGTGGACGCAGTTCGAGGACTTCCCGCTTTTCATGGAAGGGGTCGAAGAGATCCGCCAGATCGACGACACCCACCTGCACTGGGTCGCCGAGTTCGGCGGCTCCCGCCACGAGTGGGACGCCGAGATCACCGAGCAGAAGCCGGACGAGCGTGTCGCCTGGCGCAACACCGACGGCAAGGAGAACGCCGGCGTCGTCACCTTTCACCGCATCGACGATGCGACCACCAGGGTGATGGTCCAGATGGACTTCGTCCCCGAGGGGATCAAGGAGCGGATCGGCGACGCGCTGGGGGCGGCGGATCGGCGGGTCCACGGCGACCTCGAGCGGTTCAAGGAGCTGGTCGAGAAGAACGGCGGCGGCGACGGCTGGCGCGGTGAAGTGAAACGACCCGACGAGGTATAAAAGCGCGGCTGAAAACGCGGCCTGCGGCCGCAGGACGCGTCGCGCCAACCGCGCGGCGCGGTCCGAAGACCTGCGCAAGTTCAGAACAGTTTCCGTCGCGAGAGTGGCAATTTCGCGCACTGCTTATGTAGGTTCGTTCAATCAACTCTCCGATAGGGCATCGCCGCGGGAACGACGATGGCTGGGAGTGGGGTGAGGCACAGAGGGTCTGTCTTCGAATGGCCTATCGCTATGCGAGCGATCCGGGCGAGGCCGAAGACATAGCTCAGGATGCCTTGCTCCGGGCCTGGCGTCGGCGCTCGACCCTGCGCGATCCCGGCCGACGCAACTACTGGCTGGCGACGATTGTCCGCAACGAGGCCTTCCGCCAGCACGCACGGGTGCGGCCCGACCCGACAGCGACGATCGAGTTCCACGAGGGAGCGGAGGACGAGGCGGTGTTGGCGGCGGTCGAACTTGCCGACCTGCACGCCGCCCTCGAGCGCCTGAGCGAACGCGATCGCCGACTCCTGGAGATGAAATACGAGGAGGACCTGACGCAGGCGACGATCGCCACACGCCTCGGCATCCCGGAAGGGACGGTGAAGGTGCGCCTGCACCGTGCTCGCAACAAACTGCGCCTGCTGTACGCGGGGGCGAGCGCGCCGGGCTGAAGTTCGGACCGCTGTACAACGCCGCTCCGAAGCCTGGTGGCGAACATCTACCCATGGAGACGGCAGCACGGCAGATCGTCGCTTTCGGCGGTGGCGGCTTCTCGATGGAGTCGGGCAACCCCCTGCTCGACGACTACGTGCTGGGGTTGACGAAGGCGGAGCGGCCGCGGGTCTGCTTCTTGCCCTCGGCCAGCGGCGACGCCGACCACTACATCGTCCGCTTCTACCGCGCCTTCTCCGCCCACCGTTGCGAGCCCACCCACATCTCCCTCTTCCGCCGTGAGCAGGGGCCGGGAGACCTTCGCCGTCACCTGCTCTCCCAGGACCTGATCTACGTCGGCGGCGGTAGCGTCGTCAGCCTGCTCGGCGTCTGGCGCGCCCACGGGATCGACTCGATCCTGCGCGAGGCCTGGGAATCGGGGGTCATCCTCTGCGGCCTCTCGGCCGGCTCGCTCTGCTGGTTCGCCGAGGCGGTCAGCGGCTTCCACGGCGAGCCGAAGCGGTTGCGCGGCCTCGGGCTGCTGCCGTTCAGCAATTGTGTCCATTACGAGCGCGGCTCGGGTCGTGGCGAGGCCTACCACGGCTTCCTCCGCGAAGGGATGTGCGGCGGTTATGCGGCCGAGGACGGGGCGGCACTCCACTTCCGTGGCGAGGAACTGAGTCGCGTCGTCGCTTCGCGCCCACAGGCGCGCGGCTACCGACTCGACGTCGCCGGGACGCGGGTGGTTGAGATGCGGATCGCGACGACCTACCTGGGCGACCGCGACGCGATCCCGGCCGCGCCGCTGCCGGAGGCGCTCTCGACCGCCCCCGCGGCCTGATGGCGGCCGGTCGCGGCGCGGCGACGGCAACGCCGGTGCGAAGGATCCTTGCCCTCGGCGGGCATGAGTTCAGCGCGCGACCGGCAGACCGGGCGGTCTGCGAGCTGCTGCTGCGGCTGGCCGGCGAACGCGGTGGGGAAAGGCCACGGATCTGCATCCTCCCGACCGCCAGCGGCGACACTTCCGAGCAGATCGCCAGCTTCTACTCGGCTTTCGGCGAGCGGCTTTGCGAGCCCTCTGACGTCTCGCTCTTCCGGCTCGGCCGGCGGCCGATGGCGCTGCGCGACCACCTCCTCGCCCAGGACCTGATCTACGTCGGTGGCGGCAGCCTTGTCAACCTGCTCGCTGTCTGGGAGGCGCACGACGTCGCCTCGATCCTCAGCCTCGCCTGGCGGCAGGGCATCGTCCTCGCCGGCCAGAGCGCAGGGGCTATGTGCTGGTTCGAGGCCGGGATCACCAAGTCGTCGGGGAAGCCGCTGGCCGCTGCCGGCCTCGGCTTCCTCGGCGGCAGCCTCTGCGTCCACTACAACAACGAACCGGAGCGCCGCGCCGCCTACTTGGATGCCATCGGCGAGGGAATGCCGAGCGGCTACGGACTCGACGATTACGCCGGTCTGCTTTGGGAGGGCGAGGGCGCTCCCTCGGCTCTGACCGCGCGCCGCGGCGCGCGGGCCTATCGGGTCAACAGTCGCGAGGGAGGGATAGCCGAGTCCCCTCTTCCCGCTCGGTTTTTGCCCGCCCCCGCCCCCGCTGCCCTGCGCGAGGACATCGCCGAGTTCAGGCGGATCAAGACGATGCGAAAACGGGCTGGCTGGCTAGCTTAAAAATTCGTACCGACGACGTACCCAAAGGAGTAAGGTGTGCAGGTGCACACGGGTGACTTCTTACCCGCGCGAAAAACTGGCGAGCTGTAGTTTGCAGGACTTTCATAAATTTTAAAAGTCGAGTAAGGCTGTGGAAATGTGGGCGCTGGGTGTGCTCCTTGAAGGTTTGGCCGATGCGGCAAATGATGCCCGTGCAATTTTGTCCGCGTTCGACTCCATCTCCCCACTCACACGCAAGCGGATAGGAAGCCCGTGAAACGCGCCGGGGCAACCGCACTTTCCCTGTTGGCGGCGCCGCTAAACGTCCACCTCCTGCAGGCGCTGGAGGATGGACCGCTGCCCTTGATCGATCTGCGCCGGGCCGTCGGCTCGCCCCCCCAGAGCACGATGCGGGTCTACTCGCGGACACTGGTGGAGATCGGAACGCTGGAACGACAGCGGCAGGCCTCCTTCCCGGGCACCGTCGAATACGCCAGCACCGATGCCGGACGCTCGCTGCTGACGATCGGCCAGATCCTCGAGCGCTGGCTGCAGGAAGCTCCCGCCGGCCCAATCACCCTCGGCACCACCGCCAGTAAGAGCGCGACCAAGGCGTTGGTCGAGGGCTGGTCGACGAACATCATCCGAGCGCTGGCGGCGAAACCGCTGTCCCTGACCGACCTGAACCGGCTGATCCCGCGGATCAGCTATCCCTCGCTGGAGCGGCGCCTCGGCGCCCTGCGCCTGGCCGACCTGGTGGAACCGTACCCCGGCGAGGGCCGCGGCACGCCATACCGGGCGACGCCCTGGCTGCGGCGGGCGATTGTCCCCCTTGCGGCGGGGGCCTGGTGGGAGCGTCGTTACCTTGCCGACCCGCCGCAGATCGGCCGCCTCGACGTCGAGGCGGCGTTTCTGTTGGCGATCCCGCTGATCGAGCTTCCCCTCGACCTGAGCGGCAAATGCCGCCTCGCGGTGGAAATCCAGGGCGGCTCCTCCCCCGTCTTCGCCGGGGTGCTGATCTGCGTCGAAGAGGGCAAGGTCGTCTCCTGTTCCTCCCGCCTCGAGGGCGAGGCGGAAGGCTGGGCATCGGGCAGTGCCTCGAGCTGGATGCGGCGGATGAACGGGCAGGAGGCGGACCTGGAAATCGGCGGCGACGCCGAGCTCGTGCGCGAGATCACCGAGGCGATCCGCAAGAGCGCGTTTGCCGTCAAGTCGTAGTTCCGCGCATCTCCAGGGCTACACGCGCGATTTTTTATCCCACGAGTGTTTGCAGGGAAAAAAGGGCTCAGAAGCCCTACTGAACCGCCGAAATGATGATCCTACATCCGGTTCTGTTGAACGTGACCGTCCAAGGGTCCACTCTTTCCTGTGGGTACAAAGAAACGGTGGCCCGAGAGACCACCTTTTCTCCTTGGAGAAAGACGTCCACGCTGTGGGCGTCTTTCTTTTTCTAGGGGAGCCTCCAGCGGAAGCCGATCTCCTCGATCGCCGGCTCTAGCGGGCTGCTTGGAAGCCCCGGCTTCGTCGCCTGCTGCGGGTCGTTGTAGCCGCCCGGAGCGACGTCGTTGGGGGTGTCCGGGTGGAAGAGCGAGGCCAGGTACTGGATCTGCCCGCGCCCCTGGCCGAGCTCGGTCTGGCCGCCGCCATAGGCGCCAATCCCCCGCTCCTCGCAGTAGTCGTAGGCGGCGAAGAGGTTGCGGATCGGGCCGAAGCGCGAGGGCTTGACGTTGACGACCTTCGGCGGCGACCACGGCATCGCCTCGATGTCGGCGATCGAGTGGATCGGCGCGTCCCAGGTCACCCGCTCGGAGACGGGGTCGAGCAGCGGTTTCGTCTCCGTGGTGACGTCGGGGTCCTCGAGCCAGGCCTCGGGGAAGGTCTCGATCAGCTTCGCGTAGAGCTCGGGGTCGGTTTCCACGTCGACCGGGGTGCCTTTGTAGAAGCCCTTGAGGTCGAGCGAGTCGACCGCGCCGGTCACGGCCAGGCCCGCGATCAGCTCGTCGTCCCAGTCGTTGGCGGGGTCGAGCTTGAAGCGCAGCGTCGGGTAGGCGGCAAGGCGTTCGCGCAGCGGCTCGATCGAAGAACTCGCGCCCTCCTCCCAACCTGCCAGCCGCATCGAGTTGACGAAGTTCACCGGCCGCGGCTCGCGCCCCAGCGCCTCGGCGAGGGTCGTCCCCGCCTGCCGTAGCGCCAGGTCGAGCGCCGCCGACTCGAAAGCCCAGCGCCGATAGTCCCGCGACACGTCCTCCCGCACCGGCTCTCCAGCGGGAAACAGATCGATCCCATCCAGCCGCTCCGAAAACTCCGCGAAGCTGAAGCTGCCGTTCAGCCCCTCCGGCGGCCCATGATCCTGCTGCCCGATGTGATCGACGGCGTCATAGACCACGTCCTCCCCGATCCCCTCCTGCCCACCACCGCGCAGCCTGACGATCGTCGTCAGCCGTTCAAAAGCGCCGGTATCAAGGCTCAACCCTTCGAACTCACAACCCTCAATAAGAAGTGGCAAGTCCGCGATCGCATCGAAGCTGGACACGCTTTGAGCCTAGAGGAGTCGGGGGAGGGGTCTTCCAGACCCTCCCCGCTGTTGTCTGGAAGACCCCTCCC
>DATLQI010000041.1:0-29129 GCA_035535295.1 Solirubrobacterales bacterium | reverse complement strand
CTCGCCGGGGGCGAGGCCGCTGACAAGAGCGCTGACCGGCTGGGGCGGATTGACGGCCGGGAGGTCGCCGGTCTTCGCCACGCCCGCCGAGGCGAAGCCGTCGATTTCGTACTGCGCCTCGGTGACGTATTCGAACGTGTATTCAGTGGCGAGCTGGCCCGGTTTGATCTGGGCTTCCAGTTCGGCTTCGGTGGCGCCGACGTTGGTCGCCGCGGCGGCTTCGATCGTCGGCGGGCCGATCGTCGGCGGGGCGAAGGAAAAGGCGGCGCCCGAGGCGAAGGGCATCGGGACGTAGAGGTGGCGGTAGTTGTCGTAGGGGTTGGCCTCGTCGGGGTCGGGGTCTTTGGGATTCTCGGCGACGTCGGATTGCACCGGCGCGCCGAAGGGGGTTTTGGGAACTGCGAAGCTCGAGACGAACTCATAGCTGCCGTCTTGCTCGTCGTCTTTCAGCTCGAAGACTTCTTTTTTGGCCGCCAGGTCGCCGACGAACAGGTGGCCGTTGGTCTCGTCGACCGCCAGCGAGATTTCGCCCTGGGTGGAGAAGAATTTGCCCTGCGGGGTCTCGGCGCCGGTGATCTCTTTGATGAAGGTGTAGGGGGCGTCGGCCTCGAGCACCCAGACCACGCATTTTTCTGGGCCGCTTTTGCAGTGGGTGGTGTAGAGGAGGCGGCGCTCGGAGTCGATCGCGACGAAGACCGAGAAGTTGAGGCCCGGCGGTTCGATCGTGTCGACCAGGGTGTTGCCGTCGACGGCGGAGGCGTAGATCCTGATCCGGGCGCCGTCGCCGACGTAGAGGCGGTCGTCGCTTGCGTCGGCGGGGTCCTGGCGGTCGATCGCCAGGCCGTTGAAGAAGTTGCTGGCATCGGGGGAGATGACCACCCGGTCGTCGGGGTCATAGGCGATCTCCCCGGCGGCGGGATCGTAGGTAGTGGGCGGGTAGCGGACAAAGCTCTGGGGCGGAGCGCCGATCACGCCCGAGAGCGCCTCATAGGCGTAGAGATTGCCTTCGCCGTCGACGGCGAGGGAGAGGGGACCGAAGGGATCGTCGAGCTCGGTGACGAAGTGGCCTTCTTTGTCGAAGACCTCGATCCGCCCTTCCCGGCCGTCGGGGCCGTAGCCCGCCACGTAGGTGTTGCCCCATTCATCGACGGCGAGGCCGGAGGGTTTATTGAACCGCCCGCTGGGCCCGTTTGGCGGCGCCGGGTAGGTCGGTTCGCAGTCGGGGTCCTCGACCTCGTCGACCCCAGGGGTGGTGCTGCAGTCGCCGGTCAGCGAAAGCCCTTCGTCGAAGGTGTATTTGAATTCTGCGGCGCTGGCGGCGGGGGCCGCGGCCGATAAAGCGAGGAGGAAGAGGACGAGCGCGTGGAGCGCGACGCTTCCTCGGTAAGGCCACCTGCCCATATCTCTGTTCACACGCTCCTGCATCTCCGTCCCCTGGCTACTAGCTCTTCCTTTTCCGCCGACGTATCGCTACCGCCACCCCGAGGCCGTGGAACGGTCCTCGGGGTGATGGCAGGCGAGACCTCAACTACGGTGCGGTGACCGCCCAGGTGCCGGAGACGAGTCCGATCGGGAATTCGGTTTCGCCACTCCCACTGAATGCCGCCTTGAGCACCACTCCGTAAGGACTGTTAACGCCTTCCCCGTCGTTCGGAGTCGGACTCTGATCGAAGGGCAGTTTCTGAACAAATTTGGAATAGATGCAGAGGAAGCCGGGGTCCGCTTCCGGTTCGGCAGCAGAGCCGTCACAGTCTTCTATGGTTCCTTGCGAATTGGCGAAGACGCCCGTTCCGGCTCCGTTCACCCAAACCCATTTCGGTTTTTCCGAGAGGGGGATGTTGAAGGAGAAGGAAACGAACGCCGGGGCGATGGCTGGACCGCTTTCACCGTCGCCGGCAAGCCCGGTGCTGTAAGCGCCGTACTCGCTCTCGCCCGACGGCAACGTTGCGGGGAGGCCGGCTGCACCGTCAGCGCCTTTCACGCCGTTACAGGCAACGGTGGTGTTGAAGCCTTTGAACTCCACTCCGCCTTCTTGACAGCCTTTTTGGTTGCCGGTGAAGGAGGTTCCTACCGGGCTGATGCCGTTGGTCCCGTTGGTCCCGTCGGTCCCGTCTTTCCCAGCGGCGCCGTTGGCTCCCGGGTTCCCCTGAGGACCGGCCGGACCGGCCGGACCCGTTGCGCCGGGGGCGCCCGGCTTGCCGGCGTACTTTTTGGCGATCTTTTCGACTTCCTTCTTCTGCTTCGAAGTCAGCTTGGCGGCCGCGAAGGCCGAGCCGCCGAGGGCGGCGACGAGGGCGATGCAGGCGACGACGAGGCCTGCGGTGCCGAATGGTTCGCGGATGGCGCGAATCGGGTGGCGTAGACGATTCATCTGCGGAGTTCCTCTCCCAGTCGAGCGGTCTGGACGCCTCTGACAAGTGGGCGCCCCGGTGGAGCCGCTGTTGTGTTTTCCCTGCCCTCCTCCCTGGAGAGCGAGGGAAAATGTAACACGATTTGAGGATGATGTCTACAAAGCTTGGGTGAGACGTTTCCTAAAGAATGTTGCATGGGGCGAGCGCGCCGGCAGCCACCCGGCCGCGCCGACCCTCGGCCAGCCGCAGGCAGTGCTTAGGCGACCAGCTGCCGGGCCGCGTCGGCGGCGGCCTGTCGGCCCAGGTAAGGAGCGAGCACCAGCTCGGCGATTTCGTCGAGCCGTGCCGTCAGTGCGGCCCCCTCGCCCTGGCGGACCGCGGCCACGATCAGGGACGCGATGCCCCCGGCGAGGCCGTCGTTCACGGCCGGGCCGGGGTCGTGAGCCGACCGCCCCATGTCCATTCCCTCCTTCAGCACCCTCTGCAGGTTGCGGAGGAGGGCGCGGTAGTGCTCGAGCACCTCGCCGCCGGCACTCTGCGGAGCGGCGAGGAGGAAGAGGGCGAGGTCCGGGTTGGCGGCGAAGACCTCGAGGCCGGCGGCGAGCCGGGCGCCGAGCAGCTCGAAGCAGTCGTCGTCCTTCCCCGCGCCCCGCATCTCCCCCAAGAGGAAGTCCTCGACGACCCGATAGGTGTCGACGAAGCATTCCTCCTTCGAGCTGAAGTACTGGTAGAAGGTCCGCCGGGAGACCCCGGCTGCCTGGACGATCTGGGTCACCGTGGTCTCGTGGTAGCCGTGCTCGACTACCGCCGCGATCGTCCCGGCGGCGAGCCGGCCGCGCTGGTTGGAGACGACAAACTCGCGCGGCAACCCGTGCCGCCCCGGGGGGAGCCGGGCCAGCTCCGGGCTTTGATCCCCAGCGTGGGTCTGCTCGGCCACATCCTTAAAAATACCTTTCGCGGTGGGCTGCACCGTGAAGCTGTCCTATCCAGTCTGCGGCCTGACCAGCTCTTCCGCGGCAACTGCGGAGCCGAGATACGGCCGGACTGCGAGGTGCATGACCTCGGGCACATACTCGCTAGGGTCGCTGGGACTCTCGAAGGTGATCTGCCTGACGACCGCGTCGACGAAGGAGCCGACGACGACTTCGGCGGTTGCGCGGGTGAGCAGGCGCCCGACCCCAACCTCACGCCTGCCGGCGTCGACCATCTCGACCAGCGGGATCAGCATCTGGTCCCTGCGGGAGCGGGCCGAGCCGCCGAGCCGCATCATCTCGTAGGCCCCGAAGCGGGCGTCGACGGGATTCTCGCGGAGGATTTCCGCCGCCGCGTAGACAGCGGCGCGAAGCTTGTCCCGCCAGCCCCCGGGAGCGTTCGCGAAGGCCCGCTCGACGAGGGTGAGGTACCGAGCGCCCATCTCCTCGAGCGCGGCGATCGCCGCCTCTTCTACGGCGCCGAACTCCCTAGCGAACTGCGCGGGGGTAACTTCGGCGCGGCCGATGACCATCTGCGGCGTCGTGTGCTCGTGACCGTATGCCGCAAGGAACTCGACGACCGCGGCGCAGATCCTGTCGCGGGGGGAGGGCAGACTGCTCAGCCTCCCGGCGTAGAAGCCGGAAGGGCCGACCTGGATTTTGGCCTCAGACGCCACCGCTGCCTCTGGTCGAGGCACAGGGCGAGCCGGAGGTGGACCTGCTCAGGAGGTTGCCGTGGAGAGCAGCCGCTCGATCGACGCTTTTGTCTCGCCGGGCCCGAGGTAGGGCTCGAAGACGAGCTCCGCCATCTCCGGCAGGAGGGCGGGGATCTCCTCCAACTGACTGGCGACCAAGCGCTGGTGGAGGAGCCAGGCGATGCCGGCGACCGTCGCCGACTCGAGCCCGATCGGCAGATCGGCCCCCTGCTCCCGAAGCTCCCGGCCACCCCGGAGAGACCCGGCCAGCTCCGCCATCGTTTCCGCATAGCGTTCCTCGGCCGCCGCTCCGGCCGTCGGCGCCTCCACGAGCACGATGCGAGCGCGCAGGGGCTCCGCCGCGGCGATCTTCAACAGCCCCTGGAGGACGGTGCCTGCCGCCTCCGGCCAGGGCGCATCGGGCGGAATCGCTTCGCGCAACTGCTCCCGCGCCTCCAAGACGACGGTGTCGTAGAGAAAGAGGAAGCAACCCTCCTTGCCCTCGAAGAGGCTGTAGAAGCTGCCGACGCTGACTCGGGCAACCGCGACGATGTCGTCGATGGTGGTCCCCCGGTAGCCGCGTTCGGCGAAGACGGGGTAAGCCGCCAAGGCGATGCGGCGGCGCTGGTGGTCTTCGACCACCTCCCTCGCGATTGGCTCCTGGCCAACCGGGCCCCCGGTTAGATGCTGGGGTAAACCTGCCACCCGTCAAGGATAGTCCTTGCTCAGGATCCCTGCAGCAATTTGTGTCTATGAGGGTCACGTCTCTATAAAAGAGTAATATTGTTTTTCAACTCCAGTCGAGCACCGGTCGAAGGCCCGGGTCGTGGCAGGACATCGAATGGCGAACGGAAAAGAGGACTCGGGGCCTGACCCAAGCGCCGACAACGCGCGCGACGCGCTGCTGACCTCCGTGCTCGGCCTGAGCGGCGATCGGGGCTATCGGCAGCTCACGGTCGAGGAAGTCGTGTCCGCGAGCGGCACCACGCAGGAGCGGTTCCGCGAGCTCTTCGTCAACCTGGACGACTGCTATGCCACGGCTTATGAAGGGTGGACGGAGGTCTTCTGGCAGCGTTTGCAGTCGGCATGCGAGGAAGAAGACAGCTGGCCGTCCCGGATCCGCGCCGCCGTCGAGTGGATGGTCCACTACGTGAAGGACGAGCCCGACATCGCCCGCGGGGCGATAGCCGAAGCGCCCATCACGGGCATGCGCGTCCAAGCCGCGCGTCGAGATCTTTTGGAGCGCCTCTCCCGCGCGGTAGATTCCGCGCGCCGCGAGACCGATCTGTCTCGCCACTCTCCACCTCCAAGCACTGCCCCCTTCATCGTAGGAGGAATCGCGTGGTCAGTCGAGTGCGCGCTCAAGAATCCGGCAGAGGAACCCCTCGAGCTGCGGGCGGCGGATCTCGTCTTCTTTGCGGTGCGGCCCTACTTCGGGGAAGAAGCAGCTCTGGTCGAGAGATCGCGGTTGGAAGCCCGGCTCTAATCCGCCGCACAGGAGCCGGCCGGCTGGGAACCAAGCCGGCCCCTGCATCTCATGCCTCACAGGGAAAGAGGCATCAGGGAACCTCACCGACAGAGGGGGGGACCTCTGCCGGCGGGGACTGGCGCCTTAAGGCGCCTCGGGGAATTCTAGAGGATTACGTTTTTAAATAGCAAATCAATGTGCGCGGACCCCTCAATACGAACGAACCCCCGAGAAGGCGGGGGACCTCCATTGGCACCTCAGGGTCGTGGAAAGGGACGGCCCCAAGCACAGCGGGGCACCCTGCATCACATCGCTCGTGGGCTGAACCTCCCCTTGAGCGCTAGGGGAGGCTGCAAAGCTCGAGTCGAGCCCAAGCGGCGGCTCGCAACGCTGCGGAAGCCCGGAACGAGACTCGAACTCGTGACCCCTTCCTTACCATGGAAGTGCTCTACCAACTGAGCTATCCGGGCGGGTTGGCTTCCCTGCGGAGCCGTGCGCTCAGGATGATTCTAGACGGTGGCGGGCGATCAGCGGCGGACCCAGGGCATGGCTACCGCGAGCTTCCAGACGTCCTCGATCTGGCGCAGGACGATCGTCGGCGTCAGGGTCCTGGTGAAGGGGGTTCCTTCTGAGCCGGCGGAGGTGACGAGCCAGCGCTCGCTGCCGAGGGCGACTTCGCCGGCGAGGACGATCGAGCTGTCCTGGACCTCGATCTGGGAGCGGGCGACGATCAGCTGGTGGAGGATCGGCTTGATCTCCTCGCGCCCCCGCACCGCGGTGGCGTCGGGAGTAAGGAGGCAGGCGTCTTTGGCGAAGCAGCGGGCGGCGCCGTCGAGATCGCCGCTGCTGATCGAGGCGGCGAGCGCCCGCGTGCTCTCGCGTGGAGTGCGGGCGCCCGCGATTACCGCCATCGGCCTAGATGAACTTCGAGGGCTGGAAGCGGCAATAGCGGAATTCGAAGTCGAGCACGGTGTTGTTGGCTCGATCCGCAGTCGATTTCAGCCGCAGGACCATCTTCTGGGCTTGGGTCTTTGCGCCGGCCTTGAGCTTGCGGCCGAGGCTTTCGAACAAGGTGACCTCTTCCTTGACGTAGCCGAGCCACTTGGTCAGCCGGGTCGCGTCTTCTGGCGGCTTTGGAACCGCGAGCAGTTCGCTGCGGGTGCGCTTCAACGCCCGGGCGGCGGCGAAGACTTTCTTCGAGGCGGGGCCGAGCTTGCCCGCCTTGACCAACTGCCGGACCCCTTTGAGGATCTTTTCGTTGGCTTCGGTATTGACCTTGCAGATCGGTTCCACTTCGGCCTTGTAGGTGCTCTCCGCGTCCGTCATCGCGAACGACGGCACCGCCGCCAGTAGCGCGGCGAAGACAACCAGCGGCACGATCAGCTTCTTCCCAGGCATCAACGCCTCCCTATCTCTTTTGCGAACCCGGCCGGGGCCATCATAGGTTCTTGATCACACGGCCCGATGGGCATTCTGGGGATCCGGTTGACCACTTTGCTCCATCCGATCTGTAGCTTCCCCCGGATGCGCCCCCGGCTCTGTTTGCTTCTTGCCCTCTCCATAACCCCGATCCTTCTCGCCGGCTGCGGCGGATCCGAAGACGCCTCGCGCACCGCTCCCGCGGCCACGGAGTTCCCCGCGGCGAAGGGAAAGACGATCGGGGACCTGCTGCATGACTCCGGGGCGCAGCCCGCGAAGCTGGTGATCGCGCCCGCCGCGCAGACCTTCGACCGGGGCGAGAACCGCTACCCGTTCGGGGTCTTCACGGTGGGACAGGAACAGATCGACGACGCCGACGTCGCCCTCTACTTCGCCAAGGACGCGAAGGGGCCGGTGCAGGGGCCGCTGCCGGCCCAGGTCACCTCGCTGGAGACGAAGCCCGCCTACCGGGCCCAGGACGCCGGGGCCCCCGGCGAGGCAACGACCGTCTACGTGGTGCCGAAGGTCGACTTCGACCGTAACGGCCCGTGGCTAGCGATCGCGATGCTGAAGGGGAAGGACGGGTTGGAAGCGACGCGGATCACGGCTACCCCGGTGGTCGGCGAGTTCCCGCGGATCCCCCAGGCGGGGGACAAGGCGCCGGTGATCCACACCCCGACCGCGGCGGACGTCGGCAACGACATGGCAAAGATCGACACCCGGGTCCCTCCCGACCAGATGCACCAGGTCGACTTTGCCGACGCGGTCGGCAAGAAACCGGTCGTGCTCGTCTTCGCCACCCCCGCTCTCTGCCAGAGCCGGGTCTGCGGTCCGGTCGTCGACGTCGCCCAGCAGGTGGCCGACGCCTACGGCGACGAAGCCGACTTCATCCACATGGAGATCTGGAACGACAACGACATCTCCAAGGGCCCACGTCCCCAGGTCCAGGCCTACAACCTGGAAACCGAGCCCTGGACCTTCCTGATCGACCGCAAGGGAATCGTCCGCGACCGCATCGAGGGCGCCTTTGGCGTGTCTGAACTGGAAGAAGCGATGCGGACGATCGTTCCTGGCTGATCGGCCAGGCTCCGCTACGCTTCAACCGTCGGCATAAGGGGCCGACAAGAGGTGCCCGCTGGGAGGCAGGGTCGAAGGCAAAACGACGCTGCAAGGAGCGATATGAAGCACAGGCTGGCAGTCCCTCTTCTCGTCCTCGGGCTATGCGCGCTGCTCGGAACCCTGGCCACCCCGGCCCTCGCCGGCAAGAGCGGAGGGCAGAAGAAGAAGCAGGCGACGAGGACCTTCGAAGTCTGCAAGCACGGCTGCCGCTTCCGGACGATCCAGATGGCGGTCGACGCCGCGGGCTCGTTCAAGGCCAAGAAGAAGAACGCGAAGGTGAAGGCCGTGGTGGCGGTGCGTCCGGGCAAGTACGTCGAAGGCGTCGTCCTCGACGGCACCCTGCGCAAGAAGAGCTTCGACGACCTGGTGATCAAAGGGACGAAGAAGGACCGCAAGAAGGTCGTCCTCGAGGGCAAGAACGCCAAGGGGGAGCTTGGCGCCGCCCAGAACGGGATCGAGGCGATCAGCGTCGACGGGCTGGTGCTGGAAAACATGTGGGCCCGCAACTACCAGTCGAACGGGTTCTTCATCCACGCCTCGGGTGAAGGCGGCCAGCACTGCGACGGCTACACGATGAACAACCTGCTGACCTCGGCCAACCGCTCCTACGGGCTCTTCGCCAAGGGATGTCTCGGCGGCAAGATGACCAACTCCGCCGGCTTCCACCACGGCGACTCCGCCTTCTACGTCGGCGAAACGCCCTGCGACAGCAAGGCCTGGACCAACCACGGCGTGGCGCCGCCGCCGAAGCCCTGCCAGCGGAAGCCGAAATGGACGCTGCTGAAGAACGACCGCAGCTACGAAAACGTGCTCGGCTACTCGGGGACCAACTCCAAGTACGTGAAGATCATCGACTCGGCCTTCTACAACAACGGCGCCGGGATCGTTCCCAACACGCTCGACAGCGAGGGCTTCGAGCCGAACGGCTGGAACGTGTTCGAAAACAACGACGTGTTCTGGAACAACTACGACTACTTCCTCGCCGGCTCGAAATTCCACACCGTCTCCGGCGGCCTCGGCCAGGTGGCGGGAGCGACGGTCAACTACCCGACCGGGGTCGGGATCGTCCTCTACGGCGGCGCCCACAACGTCGTCAAGAAGAACAACGTCTTCGGCAACTACAAGTGGGGCATCGCCTCCTTCTCCGGGCCGGGTGAAGTCTTCGTCGCCAACGAGGGGGACGACGCCAAGAACGTCAACAACCAGATCGTCGAAAACTCGATGGGTCGCGACGGGGCCGACCCGAACGGGGAATTCGACTTCTGGAACGACAACACCGGCGGCGGCAACTGCTGGAGCGGCAACAGCGCCGGGGCGACTTTCGCCCCGGGTAACGGCAAAGTCCCGGTGAGCGAGATCTACCCGGGCTGTCCGCAGGCCGAAGCTCTCGCCGACCAAGTCCGCAGCCTCGACATCGAAGCCGGCCTGCAGATCAACCTCGGAGAAGAAGACGACCCGAAGACGATCCTCGGCTACGCGTCTTCGAACCCGCCGCAGAAGCAGGAGTGCAGCTGGGTCAGGCGCATCGCCGCCCACCCGGCCTTCGAAGAGTTCCAGCCGGTAGAGATAGCGCCGCAGCCGGGGGAGGTGAACTGCGGATGAGGCGGGCGAAGACGATCAAGGCGCTCGTCGCAGTCTGCTGCGTCGTCGCGGTCGCCCTCTCGGGGGTGACCGCGGCCTCGGCGCAGGCGCCGAAGAAGCCCCCGGTGAAGGTGACCGTGAACGACTTCTACTTCGCCCCCACCGCGGTGACGATCCGCAAGGGACGGGCGGTGAAGTGGGTCTGGTCGTCCTACAACACCTATCCGCACGACGTCCACCTGAAGCAGGGGCCGAAAGCCCTGAAGAACAAGTCCCGCTTCTCGACCACGACGACGGCGGTGACCGGCGCCCATTTCCAGCGGACCTTCGAAGTACCTGGCACCTACAAGTTCATCTGCACGGTGCACCCGTCGGAAATGAAGATGACGGTCACCGTCAAGAAGTAGCCGCGTGGCACCGGACCCGATCGATCGCCGGGGGTTCCTCGCCCTCTCCGGCGGCGCCCTTCTCTGCACGATCGCCGGGCAGGAGGTGGCGACCGACGAAGGGCAGATCGACGTCGAGGGATTGGCGCGGGAGGTGAAGGTGCCGCCGAAGGTGACGGCGGCGGAGTGGCGGGGCGAGGACGCCGGCGCGCGGCGACTGGCGGCCCTGCCGAGCGGCGGCTCCACCCGCGAGTACTGGATCGCGGCGGAGCCGGTGCAGTGGGACATCGTCCCCAGCCATCGCGACCAGATGATGGCCCAGAAGGTGAAGCAGGGAAAGACGCGGTTCGCCGCCTACGGCTACCGGCTCTACTCCGAAGGGTTCAAGAGCCCGCTGGGGAAGGCGACGGTGCCGGGGCCGTTGATCGAAGCCGAGGTTGGCGACACCGTCGTCGTCCACTTCCGCAACAAGCTGGCGGCGCCGGTGACGATCCACCCGCACGGGATCTTCTACGCCAACGAGATGGACGGCGCCTACAAGGGCAAGTGGACCGACCCTGGCGGCTTCGTGCAGCGCAACCGCACCTTCACCTACGTCTGGGAGGCGCAGGAAGGAACCGAAGGCACCTGGCTCTACCACGACCACGGGCCGATGGACCCGCTGCCAGTCTTCAAGGGCCTGTTCGGGCCGCTGGTGATTCGCAAGCGCGGAGAGGCGCGGCCCGACGCCGAGTTCTTCCTCGCCTTCCACACCTTCGACCCCTCGATCACCGGCCTGCAGGGGACCTATTACTGCGTCAACGGCAAGGCCTACGCCGGCAACACGCCGACCCTGGAAGCGCACGTGGGTCAGCGGGTCGGCTTCCACGTCTACGGGATCGACAACTTCTTCCACACCTTCCACCTGCACGGCCATCGTTGGGCCGAACCGGACGGGCGGATCGTCGACAACAAGACCTTCGGCCCGGCCGACTCGTTTTCCTTCGAGCTGGTCGAGGACAACCCGGGGCGCTGGTTCTACCACTGCCACGTCTTCCAGCACCTGCACCAGGGGATGAACGGTTGGTACCTCGTCTCCTAGGCGCAGCGGCGGCGCTGGCGCTGGTCTTCCCCGCGAGCGCGGCGGCGGTCAACTCGCGTGTCTCGATCTTCAACTACGCCTGGTCGCAGCCCCAGGTCCACGTCGACCTTGGCGAGAAGGTGACCTGGGACTGGCTCGGGCCGGACCTGGCGCACTCGGTGACCGGCATCTCGGCGAACGACCTACAGTGGGACTCGGACCCTGGCACCGACGCGCCCGCCCACCGCGCCGGCGACAGCTTCACGCTCCAGTTCACCGCGCCGGGCGAGTACTTCTTCCAATGCAAGCTGCACGCAGCAGTGCGGGGTGAGGTGATCGTTTCCAACACTCCCGGCAACCCCGATTCCGATCCGGGTCCGCAGCCGCCATTGAACCTCGACTTGAAGCCGCCGACCCTGGGGTCGATGACGCTGGCAAAGCAACAAGTCAAGGGTGGAAACGGCATCGGGTTCAGCGTCCAGATCAGCGAGCGCGGGACGCTCGACGCCGAGTACTACCGGCTGAACTCGAAGGACAAGCGCGTCTACAACGGGTTCAAAACCTGGGAGGCGTTCATCGGCGTCAACCATCTGCGCCTCGGCGCGCTGTGGCAGCACTTCCGGGCGCGGCCTGGGCGTTACCTGGCGGTGCTGCGGGCGACCGACGAAGCGGCGAACGAATCGAAGCCGCTGCGCAAGCGGTTCACGATCGCCGGCTAGAGCGTTTGCGGCGGCGTTTGCCGGACGGTTCGCCGGCGGCGCGGAGGGTGCGTTCGCCGGCTTTCTCGGTCGACTCGCCCATCGTGATCTGGAACATCGCCAGCAGCGCGTCGGAGGCGAGCGGGCGCATCCGGTCGAGTGCCTCGCGCACTTTCGGCCAGTCCTCCTCGGGGCGACCGGCCTTTTCGAAGGGCTCCCAGATCTCGCGGACGAAGAGCTCGACGAAGGTGCGGGAGACTTTCTCGGAGGCGCGGCGCAGGCTCTCGGCGGTCTCGACCGCCGCCTGGGGAGAGACGCCGAGCTCGATCAGGGCGGCGCCGGCGCGCTGCAAACGGGGACTGATCACCTCGATCTTGCCGTCGGGAAGCTGGCGCATGATCCCCATCCGTTCCGCTCTGGCGGCCAGATCTGGGTCGAATTTCTCGACACCCCAATCAGACGCCAGCTCACTTTCTTCGAAGATTTCCGGCGTCTCGTCCTCGAAGGGCGCACGAATCGCGCGGGCGAAGTCGACCATCTCACGGGAGGAGCCCTCGCTGCTCTCGAGGACGCGGCGGATTGCCTCGAGGTTGAGCCCCTCGGCCTGCATTTCGCGGGTCAGCTCGATCCGCGCGACGTGGCCCTGGTTGTAGTAGCCGGTGCGGCCGTGGACCTCGGGCGGCGGCAGCAGGCCGCGGGTCTGGTGGGCGCGGATGTTGCGGATCGTCATCCCCGTCCGCCGCGCCAGCTCCCCGATCGTCATCTTGCCGTCGGGCTTCGCGTTCTGTCCCTTGCGGCCGCTCATCGGCCCATGGTAAGCGGCAGGCGCTGCCCGTTCATCTTTTTCGCCGCGTCCGAACAAAGGAATGCGATCGCGGCGGCGATGTCCTCGGCGGGGGTGAAGGTGGGGAAGTCCTTGTCGGGCTCCTCTTCCCGCATCCGCGGCGTGAGGATCGCGTCGACGACGACGATGTTGGCGGTGGCGTCGCTGCCTTCGAAGCCGTCGGCGAGGGCGAGCGTCCAGGCCTCGGCGGCCGCCTTGGCGGCGGCGTAGGCGGCATTGGTGGCAGTCGGCGCCTGCGCCTGCTTGGAGGAGACGAGGACGAAGCGGCCGTTGGCGCTGGCGGCGAGCTGATCGTGGAAGGCGCGGCTCGTGTGCTGGACGGTGCGGACGAGGAGGTCGTGCAGCAGCTCCCAGTCGGCGAGCGGTGCCTCTTGCAGCGGCTGCCCGCCGCGCCAGCCGCCGACCAGGTGGATCAGACCGTCGACGCGCCCGAAGCGCTCAACCAGCGCGGCGCACCAGGCGCGCGCGGCATCTTCGTCGAGGAGATCGACGGTCCGCCCGTCCCAGCGCTCGGCCGGGAGGGCGAGGTCGGCCGCGAGCGAGTCGAGCGTCTCCCGCGAACGATCGGTCCCGGCGACCGCCGCGCCGGCCTCGGCGAGCTGCCGAGCGACGAGCGGCCCGAGCCCACCCCCCACTCCGGCGATTGCGATCACGCGGTCATCGAGCATACGTACATCTTTTCAGCGCGTGCCCCAGAAGGTTGCATGCTGAGGGACACGAGCTAGGCGCTAGGGCGGGCGCTACCCACCGGACGCTTGATGCTCGCGCCCCTCCATAGTGATCCCGTGTCCTACAGCAAATTGTGGCGGAGGAAGGGGGATTCGAACCCCATCCGAGGGGCTACCCTCGAACTCACGGATATCAAGCCGCTCGCGAAACCTTTTCGCTTCTTTCCTCCGCCAGCGAGATTAGCGCAAGGCACGCCGGGGAATAGTTGACGCGCGGCAACCCTTCTTGTACGGTGTCCCTGGATATCAAGCCGTTCGAGGGTAGCTCCCTCTCGCGATCCAGACCCGCTCCGGCGGGTCTTCGTGATTCTGACGGTAGCCAACCCTTTATGGGCGCAAGGACGCCCCAAGCAGAGGTAGGTAGTGGGGGAGGCAGGATTCGAACCTGCGTAGGCAGAGCCAATGCGTTTACAGCGCATCTCCTTTAACCACTCGGACACTCCCCCGAGTTGAGAGGGGGAAGTCTAACCTTCCGATGCTTCGAGCCGGGCCTTCATCTGCTCGTTGAAGGCGTTGAGGGCGGAGAAGGGGCGCATGAAAACGGTGAGCTCGCGGACGCGGCCGTCGTCGTCGAGCTGGAGGAAGTCGATGCCCTCGAGCTCGCGGTCGCCGACGGTTGCCTTGAAGCGGAGGACGACGGTGTCGCCTTCGGTCAGCTCGTCGGTGTAGGAGAAGTTCTCCAGCGTCGCCGCCACGTGGGTTATCACGGTGACGACGGTGTCGCGGCCTTCGAAGCCGCGGAAGAGGACGGGGCTGTGGAGGACGACGTCCTCGCGCAGCGTCTCCGTGAGCAGGTCGACGTCCTTGCTCTCGGCGGCGCGGCGGAAGGGGTGCGGCCCGGCCATCGCCACCACTGTAGCTGGGCGCGGTGGAATACTCACGCGGTGCCGAGCGACCGCTTCTACTCGCGCCTCTCCCACTCGCTGGGGGCGACCGGGCTGCGCTTGGCCGGCAAGCTCAACACGCCCGTCTACCGGCTGAGCGGCGGCCGCGTCGGCGGCAAGGTCGGCGGCGGTCCCGTCCTCCTGCTCACCACCACCGGCCGCAAGTCCGGCCAACCGCGCACGGCGCCGGTCCTCTACCTCGCCGACGGCGAGCGCTTCGTCGTCATCAACACCAACGCCGGCAACGCCAAGACCCCAGCCTGGTCGCTCAACCTCCGCGCCAACCCGGAGGCGGAGGTCGAGGTCGGGCGCAGGCAGGTCAAGGTGCGGGCGCGGATAGCCGAGGGCGAGGAGCGCGCCGACCTCTGGCGCCGCCACATGGAGCAGTACGAGGGCTGGGACTACTACGAGTCGAAGCTAGACCGCGAGCCCACCGTCTTCGTACTAGAGCCGCGCTAACGATCAAGAAGCTTCGCGAAGCATCTGTGCCTCGGGGAGGCGCTTCAGCTTCTTCAGCGTGTTGTTCTCGATCTGGCGGATCCGCTCGCGGGTGACGCCGAAGGTGCGGCCGACTTCCTCCAACGTCAGCGGCTCGGCGCCGGCGAGGCCGTAGCGAAGTTCGATCACCTGCCGCTCGCGGTCCGGCAGCGCTTCCAGCGCGCGCTTCACGCCCTCCTTCTGCATGTGCTCGCTCGCTTCCTCGAAGGGCTCCAGCACGGCGTCGTCGGCGACGAAGTCGCCGAGCTCGGATTCGTCCTCGTCCCCGACCGGTTTCTCCAGCGAGACCGGCAACTGCGCGACGCGGAGAATGTCCCGCACGTCGGAGACCGGCCAGCGCAGCTCTTCGGCGATCTCCGCCGGCTCGGGCTCCCGCCCCAGTTTCTGCACCAGCTGCCGTTCGACGTGGGCGACCCGGTTGAGCTTCTCGACCATGTGGACGGGGATGCGGATCGTCCGCGCCTTGTCAGCGATTGCCCTCGTCACCGCCTGCCGGATCCACCAGGTCGCGTAGGTGGAGAACTTGTAGCCGCGGCGGTAGTCGAACTTCTCCACCGCCCGGATCAACCCCAGCGAGCCCTCCTGGATCAGGTCGAGGAAGCTGAGCCCGCGCCCCAAATAGCCTTTCGCGATCGAGACGACCAGGCGCAGGTTGGCCTCGACCATCTGCCGCTTCGCCAGCATGTCGCCGCGCTCGATCCGTTTCGCAAGTTCGACCTCCTGCTGCGCGGTCAGCAGGTCGACCTGGCCGATCGCCCGCAGGTAGAGGCGCAGCGAGTCGAGGCTTGGCTCGACGGTGAGGTCGAGCTCTTCTTTTTTCGCCGAGGCGCTCTCGCCGCTGCGCTGAGCTTTGTAAGCGCTGACACCGTCCTCGGCGATGACGTCGATCCCGTGCTCGACGAGGTGGGCGTGGAGCTGGGTCACCTGCTCCTTGGTGATCTCCACCTCCTCGAGTGTGGAGGAGATCTGCTCGAAGGTGAGGTAGCCGCGCTCGCGACCCTGCGCGATCAGACCCTGGAGCTCCTCGATCTCTCCGATCGGGCTGGTCTCCTGGTCGCGCTCGATGACGTCGGACGCGGTCTCCAAGGGTTCGATGCTCACTCGCCGCTCTCCCTCTCCCCGATTCGCGGGGGCCGGCCCCAAAGCTCCGACCGCCGCGGATTATAGGCAGTAAAAATTCTCCAACGTCCGCAGAGAGTTCGTCACCCCCGGCCGGCGGGCCCAGTTGCTTACTATTGGTTAGCCGATGGCCAGTCAGTCGACCGCCACCCCAGCCGTCCCCGACGTCCAGGGCGCCCTGCCGGCCACCCAGGTGAGCCTCTCGCGCGTCGGCGTCACCGGCGTCGACAAGGTCATCCGCGTCAAGGCAGACGGCGAGGAGAACCTCTTCTACGCCAACTTCGAGTGCTTCGTCGACCTCAACCCGCAGCAGGCCGGCGTCCACATGTCCCGCTTCGAGGAGATCGTCGGCGAGGCGATCGACGAGGTCGTCCTCGGCGAGGCCTTCAAGGCCGAGGTCCTGGCCGCCCACGTCGCCGAGAAGGTGCGCGAGCGCCAGGGCGGCGAGCGGGCCGAGGTCTCGATCAAGGCGCATTACCCGGAGACGGTGCAGACGCCGGAAACCGGGAAAAGCACCCAGGAGATCTACGTCCTCTACGGCACCGCCGTCGCCTCCGCCCGCGGCACCCGCACCCTGACCGGGGTCGAGGCCCAGGGGATGACCGCCTGCCCCTGCGCCCAGGAAGCCGTCGCCGCCCTCGCCCGCGACCGGCTCGGCAACGACGGCTTCGGCCCCGACGAGATCGAGCGGATCCTCGAGCTCGTCCCCGTCGCCACCCACAACCAGCGCGGCATCGGCACCCTCTACGTCGGCTGCCCCGAGGGCGGCCCGGCCTGGATCGAGGCGCCGGAGCTGCTGCGGATCGTCGAGAACAGCATGAGCTCGGAGATCTACGAGCTGATGAAGCGCACCGACGAGCGCTCCGTCGTCGTCAAGGCGCACGAAAACCCCCGCTTCGTCGAGGACTGCGTCCGCGAGATGCTCCGCCAGGTGGTCGAGGACTACACCGACCTCCCCGAGCAGACCTTCGTGATGGCGCGCCAGGAGAACCTGGAGACGATCCACCGGCACAACGTGGTTGCCGAGCGGTACGGGACGCTGGGCGATTTGCGGGCGGAGTTGCGGAGTGGAGAGCACGGAGCGCATCACGTGACGATGCGCGAGTGGCTCGAGGCGCCGGCTGCGTAGGAGGGGGCAGGGGCACCCCCTCTCGGAGCACCTCCGCCGCGTGAAGCGGGGATTGGCTGGCGCCGCAGGAGTTGGTGGCGCGGCTCCATGCTGAGTACCGCGAGGGGGTGCCCCTGCCCCCTCCCCCACACGTGCCTCGGGACGGCCGAAGTCACCCAGCTTTTTTAAAAAGAGGGGCCAACCCTGAAACGTCTGCCGGTGCTCGCTCGCTGGAGGGGGCCGGTGGGGGGTCGCTGGGTACTCAGCATGGAGCCGCGCCTAAAGCCTGGAGGCGTCAGCCCAACCACGATCCACGCGGCGGAGGTGCTCCCAGCGACCCCCCACCGGCACCCTCCCCCACCAACCGGCTAAGCCGCCGGTTTTGCTTTTCTGGCGGCCCGTTCGCGCTCCAGCTCCTCGATCCGGCGGCGGAGGCCGAAGAAGTAGTCGAAGCCGCTGACGACGGTTACCGCCAAGGCGACGTAGACGAGGATGTCGGCCCAGAGCGGGGCCGGGTTGGTGGCGATGAGGGCAATGATGGCGGCGATCTGGAGGACGGTCTTCAGCTTGCCCAGCCAGCTGGCGGCGATGACGATGCCGCGCTCGGCGGCGACCGTGCGGAGGATCGTCACCGCGACCTCGCGGGCGATGATCACCATCGCCACCCATGCCTCCAACCGGCCCAGTGAAACGAGGGAGAGCAGGGCGCCGGTGACCAGCAGCTTGTCGGCGAGCGGGTCCATCAGCTTGCCGAAGGTGGTGACCGAGTCGCGGGAGCGGGCGAAGTAACCGTCGAGGCCGTCGGTTGCGGCCGCCAGGGCGAAGACGGCGGCGGCGAGGGTGTCGCCGTTGGAGGTCTCGCCCAGGAGGGCGACCACCACCACCGGCACGGCGAGGATGCGGAGGAGGGTAAGCGCGTTAGGCAGGTTGAGCGGGAACATCCCCGCTCATTTAGCCACAGCGGGCGCCGCTTCCGCGTCCCTCTTCGCGAAGTACTCCTCGCCCTCGATGCTGACCTTCGGCAGCAAGCGGTCCATCCAAGCCGGCAGCCACCATGCGCGCTTGCCGAGCAGGACCATCACCGCCGGCACCAGCAGGCAGCGGACCAGGGTCGAGTCGATCGCGATCGCCACCGCGAGGCCGACGCCGAACTCCTTCACCACCGGGTTGCCGCTGAGGACGAAGCTGGTGAACACGCAGACCATGATCGCGGCCGCCGAGGTGATCACCCGGCCGGTGTTCGCCAGCCCTTCGACCACGGCCCGCCGCTCGTCCCCGAACTCCTCGTAGTGCTCGCGCATCTGCGTCAGCAGGAAGACCTCGTAGTCCATCGAGAGGCCGAAGAGGATCGCGAACATCAGCAGCGGCACGAAAGAGACGATCGGGATCGCGTGGTCGAGCCCGATCAGCGACGAGCCCCAGCCGAGCTGGAAGACGGCGGTGACGACTCCATAGGCGGCGGCGACCGAGAGCAGGTTCATCGCCGCCGCCTTGACCGGGACCAGCAATGAGCGGAAGGCGACGAGGAGGACGACGAAGCTGAGGGCAACGACGATCGCGATCATCAACGGCAGCTTGTCGCTGATCTGGCTCGCAAGGTCGATGTAGCCGGCAGTCTGGCCGCCGACGAAGGAGCTCGCCTTCGTCCCTTCCAGCGCCTGCGGGATCTGCGTTCCGCGCAGGTCTTCGACCAGGTCGACGGTCTCGTCCGCCCACGGCTCCGATTTCGAGATCACGGTGAAGACCGCCGTAGTCCCCGCTTTGTCGAGAGTGGGTTCGCTGACGGCGGCGACGTCGGGGGCGCCCCCGACCGCTTTCCCCAGCTTCGGCAGTACCTGCTTCGCTTCTTCCGGCGAGGAGAATTCGGAGGCGATCAGCAGCGGCCCGTTGACGCCGGGGCCGAAGCCCTTGTTGAGCGAGTCGTAGGCCTGGCGCGAGGTCGTTTCCTTCGGCAGAGCGCTGATGTCGTTCTGGCCCAGCTCGAGCTGGAAGATCGGCAGCGCCAGGACGACGAGGACCAGCAACGCCGCCACGGTCGCGCTCCAGGGCCGCTGGCTGACCCACTCGGCCCAGCGCCGCCAGCCGTGCGGCTCCTTGTCGTCGGGGTGGGTTTTCCCGAGCTTGACCCGCAGCGAGTTGATGTGCGGGCCGAGGGCGCCGAGCATCGCCGGCAAGAGCGTCGTCGCGGCGCTGACCGCGACGACCACCGCCACCGCGGCGGTGAAGCCGAGGGTCGAGACCAACGGGATCCCGGCAAAGGCGAGCGAACAGAGCGCGATCACCACCGTGAAGCCGGCAAAGACGACGGCGCCGCCAGCGGTCGCGGTCGCCCGCGCGATCGACTCGCGCAGATCCATCCCGTCGGCCAGCTGCAGTTTGTGCCGGGTGACGATGAAGAGGGCGTAGTCGATGCCGACCCCGAGGCCGATCATCGTCGCCAGGGTCGAGGCCACCCCCGGCACCTCGAGCACGTGCTCGAGCAGGCGGATGATCGAGAGCGCGCAGGCGAGGCCGATCACCGCGGAGACGATCGGCAGCATCATCGCCGTCGCCGTGCCGAAGGCAAAGAGGAGGATGACCACCGCCGCCGCCAGGCCGATCGCCTCACTGGTCTCGGTCGCCGGCTTCGAGAGCTGCTGGCCGACGTAGGCGCCGATCGCCGCGTTCAGCCCGGCCTTTTTCGCCGGCCCGGCGGCGTCGAGGATCTTTTCCGCCTGTTCTTCGTCGATTTCGCCGGGGCCGACCGAGAGGACGACCGGGAAGTAGCCGATCGATTTGCCTTTGCTGAGGAAGGCGGCGCCCTGGGGGCTGAGCGGGCTGACCGCCGAGTTGACGTCGGCGAGCGCGTTCAGACGCTTCTCCGTTTCTGCCACCGCCGCCGAGTACTTCGCTTCGGTGAGCTTCTCCCCCTGCGGCGCTTCCAACACCAGCGGGTTGCTGCCGTAGGCCTGTTCGGGCAGGTCGTCTTCGAGCAGTTCGGTCGCCTTGGTCGAGTCGGTTCCGGGCAGGGTCAGGTTTTCGCTGGTCTTGCTGCCGGCGGAATGGGCAATCGCGAGGAGCGCGATCGCGAGCACGATCCAGGCCCCGATCACGGGATAGTGATGGCGGGAACAGAAGCGGCCGATGGCGTAAAGGGGAGCGGTCATGGCTTCATCATCTCCTCTGGAGCGGCCGTTTCCCCGATCTCGAAGGCTTTCGGCACCAGCTCCGCCCCCTCTGCGCCAAGAGCGCGGCGGATCAGGACCAGCCGCTGCGCCTGGTTCGCGGCCATTCCGGCGACCAGCGGTCGCGGCCAGGCGATCGTCAGCTTGCCGACAGCGTTCAGCTCGGCGTCGATCGTCGCGCTTTCGAGCTCGTAAAGAAAGCGCCAGGCGGCTTCGGGGGTCTCCAGCTCGCCGACCTCGATCGCTTCCGGCGGCGGATCGGCCTTGCCCGCCAACCCGCGCAGCCCCTTCGTCGTCGCGTCGACGTGTTCCTGTTCCTGGGCGCGGAAGTGGCGAGCCGTGGCGAGCGCCGCGCCGTGCAGCGCCGGCAACGCTTCGCCGTAAGCCTCGACCGCGGCCAGCTGCCGGGCGAGGACTTCGTTGAGCACGCGGGCGTCGGCCTCGGGGTCGATCGCGGAATCGTCGCTATCGCTCCCGCAAGCGCTCAGTCCGAGGATGAGGGCGAGAGCTACCGCCGCGAGGGCAAAGGCGCGGCGCACGAGCGAGCCGCGCATGATTCGGTTCGAGGTCATGACGACGAGCGCAAGCCTATGAGCTCCGGCCGTGCCGAGGCCCTCGCGGCGTTGGCCGAGGAGATCCACCGCTGCCGCCTCTGCCCGCGGCTGGTCAAGTGGCGCGAGGACCAAGCCGCCAACCCGCCGCGGCGCTACCGCGATCAGAAGTACTGGGCGCGGCCGGTCTCCGGATTCGGCGACCCCGGCGCCCGCCTGGGGATCGTCGGCCTCGCCCCGGCCGCCCACGGCGCCAACCGCACCGGCCGCATGTTCACCGGCGACCGCTCCGGCGACTGGCTCTACGCCTCCCTGCACCGGACCGGCTTCGCCAACCAGCCGACCTCGGAGTGGCGCGGCGACGGGCTGGAGCTGCGCGACGCCTTCATCACCGCCACCGTCCGCTGCGCCCCGCCGGCCAACAAGCCGACGCCGGAAGAGCGCGACACCTGCCTCCCCTACCTGCGGCGCGAGCTGGAGCTGCTGGATCGCTGCCAGGTCATCGTCGCCCTCGGTTCCTTCGGCTGGGACGGCTTCCTCCGCGCCGCCAAAGCGATCGGGGAGGAGGTGCCGCGACCGCGACCGAAGTTCGGCCATGGAGCGGAGACGGAGGTTGGCCCCTGGCGGCTCCTCGGTTGTTACCACCCGAGCCAGCAGAACACCTTCACCGGCAAGTTGACCGTGCCGATGACCGACGCGATCTTCGAACGCGCTCGTACTCTTCTCGTTTAGAAACTCTCCCGACTGTTGAGCCGGTCTCTACTGCGCTATGGGAGCTACTAGGGGGGAGAGGGGACTTGCGCAGGCCACGGATCAAACGGACGACTGAGGAGATCGAAACCCCGGAGGGGGACATCTACCTCCTGCGACCGAGCGCCGACAACGACATCCGCATCGAGCAGCCCGACGCGGAGGAACGGCGGCTGCTCGCAGCCGTCAACGGCGAACGTACGCTGGAGCAATTGCGGGAGGAGTTCGGGGCCGACGAGGTCGACGACCTGATGGCGCAGCTGAAGGAGCTGGAGGTGGTCGAGGACGCCGCTGACGACGAGCTCGTGCCCGCCGCGGAACTGGAACGGTTCGACCGCCAGCTGCGCTATTTCAGCGACGTCGGCAGCGGCGGGATCACTCCCTCGGAGTGCCAACAGCGCCTACGCGAGGCGAAGGTGGCGGTGCTGGGAGTAGGCGGTCTCGGAGGTTGGTCGGCCTGGGCTCTGGCTTGCACCGGCGTCGGCGAGATGTGGTTGATCGACGGCGACCGGGTCGAGCTCAGCAACCTCAACCGACAGATCCTCTACACCGAGGCCGACGTCGGGCTGCTCAAGGTCGAGTGCGCGGCGGCGCGCCTACGGGCCTTCAACTCGGCGGCGAAGATCACCACCGCGGCTCGCCGGCTGGAGGGAGAGGAAGACATCGCCGAGTTCATCGACGGGGCCGACGTCGTCATCGACGCCGCCGATTGGCCGGCCCACGAGATCGAGCGCTGGTGCAACTCCGCCTGCTTCAAGGCCGGGATCCCTTACATCACGATGAGCCACTTCCCGCCGATCGCCAGGGTGGGACCGCTCTACGTCCCCGGCAAGACCGGCTGCTTCATCTGCCAGGAGATCGGCTACCGGCGCGAGTACCCGCTCTTCGACGTCGCGATCGAACAGCGGCGGGCGAAACCGAGCCCGGCGGCGACGCTGGGCCCGGCCTGCGGGCTGATCGGCGGTCAGGTGGCGATGGAGACCATGCACCTGCTCACCGGCCTCAGCCGGCCGGCGACCCAAGGCGTCGCCCACATCTACGACCTGCGGACGATGGAGGTCAAACGCGAGCCGGTGACGCCGGAGCCGGAGTGCCCGATCTGCGGCAAGATGCCGCACGAGGAGGTTGCCGACGAGTAGGTTCCCCCGCATGCGGTTGGCCACCCCCTTCGCGATCCTCGCCCTCGTCGCGCTGCCCCTGAGCGGCTGCGGCGGGTCGGAAGACCCGACCACCGGCACGGCCACCGCCCCGGAAAGCGCCGCCGCTACCAAGCGGGCGATACGAGCCGAGTGGGAGCACAGCCCGGATTGCAACCGCCCCGCGGGAGCCTCTCGCTGGGGCTGCTCGGTCGGCTCCTACCGCTGCCAGGCGGTGGTCGCCGACCGCGGCTGGTCAGTCTCCTGCTCGAGGCCCGGCGAGTCGGTCGCCTTCGTCGTCCGCCCCTGAGCGGCGTCGCGCCAGGCGCGCCGAGGGATCGACGAAGAGCACCAGCCAGAGGTACGGCGCCACGTCCGGGGCGAAGTAGGCGACGGGGACCGAGAGCAGGAAGATGCCGGCGATGTAGGTGCTGCGGATCTGGGTTTCACGGTGACTCAGGTGGTCGATCTTGGTCAGCCCGCGGCGGCGGGCGTCGATGTGCATCAGCAAGCCCAGCAGGACGACCGCCGCGAGGTTGACCGAGTAGAAGACGACCGCAGTCGTCGTCCCCCCGTACTCGCCGAGCAGCTCACTGCTGAAGGGGATCAGCACGATCGCTCCCAGATAGGCGAGGTTGAGCGCGATCAACCGCCCGTCGAAGGCCCGGACTTCGGAGAAGAAGCGGTGGTGGACGAGCCAGAAGCGGCCGATCACCGCGAAGCTGATCGCGTAGGCGAAGAAGAGGTCCCGCTGGTCCCAGAGGGCGTCGTTGATCTGCCCCTCGGTCAGCCCCTTCCTGATCCCGATGTTGAGGACCAGCAGCGTGATCGCGATCGAGAAGACCCCATCGCTGAAGGCGACGATGCGGCCGAACTCGACCTCGTTGTCCTGCCGCTGCTTCGTCGCCGCCTCCGATGCCACCCCCGGATCATCCCCAGCCGCCGCGACGGAACCGAAAGCCGCTCCCTCTCTACAATTCCCCGAGCCCGCCGGCGTAGCTCAGTTGGTAGAGCACTTCATTCGTAATGAAGGGGTCACCGGTTCAAGTCCGGTCGTCGGCTTATTTCCGCTTCTGGCGTCGTTCGAGGACTTCGCCGAAGGCTTTCTCGATTTCGCTGGTAAGAGTGAGGCGGAAGGTGGCGTTGAGGGCGTCGAAGGCGAGGGGGCGGAGGCGGCCGATGGCGGCGATGATCTCCTCCCAGCCGTCCTCGGGGCGACCGGCGTCGTCGAAGGGCTTCCAGACTTTGTCGACGAAGAGGTCGACGAAGGTGCGGGCCGAGGACTGGGCGTTGCGGTTGAGTTTCTCGATCGCGGCGAGGGCGGCGGGGAGCTCGATGCCCATCGCCATCACTTCCTCGGCGGCGCGGACGAGGGCCGGGCTCGGGGCTTCGTAGCGGTCGTCGCCGAGGTCGACGAGGAGGCCGAGCTTCTTCGCTTTGTCGACGAGCTTGTCGTCGTCGGTGCCGAACTTCTCGACCAGCTCGGCGCGGTCGTAGACCTCCGGCTGCTCGGTGGCGAAGGGGGTAGTGATCGCCTGGCGGAGGCCGACGAAGCGGTCGGCGTCCGCCCCGTGCTCGCCGATCAGGCGGGAGATCGCGCTGAGCTTGAATCCCTCTGCCTGCATCTCCTGGATCAGGCGCAGGCGGGCGACGTGCTCGGGCCCGTAGTAGCCGACCCGGGAGCGGACCTCGGGCGGGGGCAGCAGGCCGCGGGACTGGTGGTTGCGGATGTTCCGCACCGACATCCCGGTCTCGTAGGCGAGCTGCTCGACCGTGAGGTTCGCCTCCGCGGAGGCCGGATCGCCGCTGTCAGCAGGCTTTTTTGCCATGCGCCGAGTCTACATTTGGAATGTAACCTCGTTTGAGGTAACGTTTATGAGGGAACAGACTTCTTGCAATCCACCCTCTTCCAAGGACTTCCTATGAACCTCTACGGAACGCTTCTCGCCGCCGCCTCCCCTCCTGCCGGAGGCGCCGAGATCGGCCAGATCGTGATCGCCACCACGGCCGCGACGATCGTCACCTGCGCGCTCCTCTTCCTCGGCCTCGGGCACCGCTCCGGCCGAGTGAAGACGCTGCAGCGCCTGGCGGACTTCAGCGAGCGCAGCTCCGGCATGCCGGGCTGGGTCGCCTTCCCCTCGGTCGTCGCCACCACCTCCCTGCTCACCGCCCTCTTCGGGATGTACTGGGACATCTCCCTCCACATCGACAACGGCCGCGACGCCGGCCCGCTCGCCAACCCTGCCCACTACTTCATCCTCATCGGCCTCTTCGGCATCTTCAGCGCCGGCTTCTTCGCGATGGTGCTGCCGAAAGAGCAGCCGAGCACGGTCGCGGTGCGGATCGGCCGCGACTGGTGGGCGCCGCTCGGTGGCGTCCTGATCTGCGCCTGCGGCGCCTTCTCGCTGATCGGCTTCCCGCTCGACGACGTCTGGCACCGCCTCTTCGGCCAGGACGTGACCCTATGGGGGCCGACCCACCTGATGCTGATCGGCGGCGCCGCGATGACCCTGGTCGGGATCGCCGTCCTCGCGGTCGAGGGAATGCGGGCGAACGCCTCAGGTGAGACCTCGCTCGAGGAGCTCCTGCACACGAAGATGGCCCGCGCGATCGCCCTCACCGGCGGCCTGATGCTGGGCCTCTCGACCTTCCAGGCCGAGTTCGACTTCGGCGTCCCCCAGTTCCAGCTGATCTTCCAGCCGCTGCTGCTGATGGTGGCGGCCGGCGTCGGCCTGGTCCTGGCGCGCGTCTACGCCGGTCCCGGTGCTGCCTTGGGCGCGGCCGGCTTCTTCATCCTCCTGCGCGGCGGCCTGGCGCTGATGATCGGGCCGGTGCTGGGCCAGACGATGCCCCACTTCCCGCTCTACGTGGTCGAGGCGGTCGTCGTCGAGGCGATCGCGCTCTTCGTCTCGACCCGGAAGCCGCTGCGCTTTGGGCTCGCCGCCGGTGCCGGCATCGGCACCGTCGGCCTCGCCGCCGAGTGGGCCTGGTCGCAGCTCTGGATGCCGTTGCCCTGGAACGCGGCCGCGTTCCCGGAAGCGGCAATCGTCGGCTTTGCCGCGGCGATTGCCGGTGCCACGATCGGCGCCTGGATCGGCGCCCACCTCTCGCCGATCCCCCTCCCCCGCTCGCCGCAACTGCGCCGCGCCGCGCTCTGCAGCGCCGCCGTCCTCGCCGCGCTGGTCGCTTACGGCCTCTACACGCCGGCCCAGGAAGGCGTTAGCGCCCGGGTCGCGCTGCGCGACGTCGGCGGGCAGGCGGGACGCGAGGTCGAAGCGACGGTGCGGATGAGCCCGCCCGACGCCGCCGCCGACGCGGAGTGGTTCGACGTCACCGCCTGGCAGGGTGGCGGCCTCGTGGTGGCGCCGTTGGAGCGAACCGCTCCGGGCGTCTACCGCAGCACCGAACCGATCCCCGTCCACGGCAACTGGAAGGCGATGGTGCGCCTCCACGAGGGCAACTCGCTGACCGCGCTGCCGATCTACCTGCCCCGCGACGAGGCGATTCCGGTCGGCGAAGTGCCGGCGCCGTCGCACTTCACCCGCAGCTTCGGCGACGAGCACCAACTGCTGCAGCGCGAGGCGAAGGCGGGTAGTCCCATAGTCACCACCCTCGCCTACTCGGCGGTGGCCGGGATTGCCCTTGCGCTGCTGATCCTCCTCGCCTGGGCGCTGCACCGGCTGGCGGTGGGGCTGCGGCCGGCGCCGCGGCGGGCGCGGCTGCGCCTGCGCGGCCTCCCCGGCTTCCAGCACGGCGGCGGCAGGTGACCTTGCCGCTCGCCCACCACAGCGCCCTGGTGGCGCTGCCGGTCTTCGCCCCGGCGCTGATCGTGATCCTCGTCCTCCTCGTCCACCGCCTGCGCGAGCGCAAGCGGTGGGAGGAGGAAGAAGCGGAGGGCTAACCGCGAGACCGCAAAATTCCTTCCTCAAGAGGGAATTTTGCGGTCTCGCGTGATTGAGCCTCGATCGCCTCGGCGTATGGGCCGTGGAGGGTGGCTCGCGGCGTGGGGATGGCGATGCCGTAGGCCTGGCGCATCGCTTGGGACAACACGCGCTTGAAGGTGGGGCCGTGCCAGCCGTGGGCTTCTTTGGCGCGGCCGACGTGGAGGTGGACCAGCTCGTGGAGCAGGGTCTCGAGGACGTCGCCCGGGCGAATCTCGGAATAGGCGGTGACCGAGAGGCGGAACTCGCTGGGGACGGCGAAGCCGAGGCGGTTCGGCTTGCGGCTGGCGCGGCGCACCTTCAGCTCTGGGCGCCGCTCGGCAAGCGGGCCGTCGGCGAAGGCCGGCAGCGCCCGCAGCCGATCCATCTCCTCGTCGAGCAGGACGCCGGCCACCAGGTAGTAGGAGCGCGGGCGCGGTCGGGGAGCGGGCGACTCGCGCCGCCGCCGCCTCAGCTTTGGCACCGCGGGCACCAGTAGGTGGTGCGGTTGGCGTCGCCCTGACCGCGTGAGGAGACCGGGCCACGGCAGGAGGGGCAGACGCTCTGGCGGCGTTTGTACATCTTGAACTGGTGGCGATCGCCGCGCTCGACCGCGCTCAGCATCTGCTCGCGGGCGGCAAGCAGGACCGCTCGCAGCTCCTCGTCGCTGAGGTCCCCGATCGGGCGCCAGGGGTCGATGCGGGCGGCGTAACAAGCCTCGCTCTTGAAGATGTTGCCGATGCCGGCGACCAGGTGCTGGTCGAGGAGGGCGTCGCCGAGACCCCGGGTGGGGTCGGCACGCATCGCCGCGATCACGGGGTCGGGCTCGAAGTCCGCTGCGAGGACGTCGGGGCCGAGGCGCGTCAGTTGAGGATTGCGGCGCACCCGAGCCGTCGTGCCCAGCTGCAGGGTCGGGCCGCCGAACTGGACCGCGTCCCAGCCGCCGCCGGAGAGGACCGCCCAGGCCGAGCTCCGCGGCCGCCGCCAGCGGGAGCGGGGCGGGTAGAAGTGCCAGCCACCGCTCATCCCCAGGTGGCTGTGCAGGGAGACCTCACCGAAGCCGAGCACGAGGTGCTTGCCGTGCGCCCAGACGTCCTCGAGGACGCGTCCACTCAGCCGTTCGATCCCGGCCGCCTTGCCGCGCGGGTTCGGGGCCGAGGCCGCCACCTCCTCGCCCAGCAGCGTCGTCTCGAAGCGGCGCGCCAGCCGCAGGATCGTGTCGCCCTCTGCCACTCCCCCATGATGCAGATCCGGGCAGGTGGGTAGGTAAGGGGCGATGTTCCGGGGAGCGAAGATGGACCGCAAAGCGCGGCAGGTGGCGCTGCAGATCGGCGCCAGCCGGGTGGCGATGGGGGTCGGGATCTTCCTGGCGACGCGGCCGGCGCTGCGGCTGCTGGGCTTCGGCGAGGTCAACGCGGGCGGCGAGGCGCTGGCGAAGCTCGGCGGCGGCAGGGACATCGCGATCGGGGCCCTGGCCCTGGCCGCGCGCGACGACCGCGAGGCGCTGCGGACGATGCTGCTCGTCTCCAGCGCCTGCGACCTCGCCGACGCGGTCGCGCTGGGAATCTCCGCCCGCCATCCCGAGACCCGTAAAGCGGGGATCGGCGGCATCGTCTCCGGCGGCGCCGCGGCGGTCGCCGGCCTCTGGGCCTGGCACCGCCTCGGCGACTGAGCCCGGGCTACGGCGCGGAGCCGTTGCTTCCGCCCGCGGCCCCGCCCTGGAACTCGTGCGACTCGATCACCCGGTCGATCAGGCCGTACTCGACCGCCTGCTGCGGCTGGAAGAATTTGTCGCGTTCCATGTCGGTGTGGATCTGCTCCTCCGACTGGCCGGTGTGCTTGACGTAGATCTGGTCGAGCCGCTCGCGCAGGGCGAGGATCTCCCTGGCGTGGATCTCGATGTCGCTCGACTGGCCTTCGAATCCCCCGCTCGGCTGGTGGATGAGGATGCGGCTGTTCGGCAGCGCCATCCGTTTGCCGGCGGCCCCGCCGGTGAGGATCAGCGACCCGGCCGACATCGCGATCCCGTAACAGATCGTCTGCACGTCGGGCTTGACGAACTGCATCGTGTCGTAGATCGCCAGGCCCGCGTAGGCGGAGCCGCCAGGCGAGTTGATGTAGAGGCTGACGTCCTTGTCGGGGTCCTCGGCCTCGAGGTGCAACAGCTGGGCGATGATCAGGTTGGCGAGGTCCTCGGTGACCGGCTCGCCGAGGAAGATGATCCGCTGCGCGAGCAGGCGGCTGTAGATGTCGAATGAGCGCTCGCCGCGAGCAGTCTGCTCGACGACCATCGGTACCAGTGGCATAGGGTCCCTCTCCTAGTTGGCGTCTGGGTTGTACTTATAGCCAACGCCGCGCACGGTCAGGACCAGCTCCGGCTTCTGAGGGTCGCGCTCGACCTTCTGGCGCAGGTTGGAGATGTGGACGTCGCAGGCACGCACATCCCCGGAGAACTCCGACTGCCAGAGCTCCTCCATGATCTCCCGACGGGAGAAGACCTGGCCGGGGCGCTCGGCGAGCAGCCGTAGCACCTGGAACTCCGACCGCGTCAGGTTGACGGGCTCGCCGCGAACCGTGACGAGGTGACGGGCGAGGTCGATGCGGACGGTGCCGGCTTCGATCGTCTGCCCGGCCTCGGTCGACGAGGAGCGATCAAGCTCGCGACGGCGCAGCTGCGCG
>DATLQI010000040.1:0-91921 GCA_035535295.1 Solirubrobacterales bacterium | reverse complement strand
CAGCGCGCCGGGTAGGCCCGATACCGGCCAGCGCGGCGCGCCTAGACCAGGACCTCGCGGCCGGAGATGTGGGCCGCTACCTTGCGCTTCACGCGCTGCAGCGCGTTGTCGACCGTCTTTGTGTCGCACTCCAGTCGCTCGCCGATCTGCTCGTAGGAGTGGCCGTCGAGGTAGAGCGAGAGGACGCGGCTTTCGAGCTCGGAGAGGACGCTCGACAGGCAGGAGACCAGCGCGCGCAGCTCCTCGCTGGCGATCACCCGCTGAGAGGGCTCCTCGGAGATCGGCCCCGGCAGGACCTCCTCGAGCGTCGTCTCGGCCTCGCCGGCGCCCGCCGGCGTCTGGGCGAACGAGACGTACTGGTTGAGCGGGGCGTGCTTGTTGCGGCTCGCCGTCTTCACCGCGGTGATGATCTGGCGGGTGATGCAGAGCTCGGCGAAGTTGCGAAAGCTCGACTCGCGGTCGGTCCGGTAGTCGCGGATCGCCTTGTAGAGACCGACAAGCCCCTCCTGGATCAGGTCGTCCGACTCGCCGCCGAGGAGGAAGTAGGAGGAAGCCTTGAGGCGGACGAAGCCGCGGTAGCGACGGACGATCGTGTCGTAGGCGTCTGGTCGTCCCTCCTTGGCGAGGGCGACGAGGTAGTGATCATCAAGCTCAACTTGAGGGTTAGAGCTGGGGGTGCGACCGATGCTTTGGGCAACCGGCAGCGGCATTTCCTGCGTAGGCGTCGATAGAGCCACAGATCCTTCTCCTTGCTGAAGGGTCGTGGCGCCGCTTACCTCCCCAGAGGCGCCCTATTCACCAGGGCTTGCCTCAACCTGAGGTTCACCCTTATTGCGGCGCTAGCTTTACCGAAGCGCAGAGTTCTGTCAACCCCAAATTGCGACTTTTTGCAACCGCCGTTGCATTTGCCTCGCTATCCGCGCTGACGAAGAGCCTCAAAAAAGAGCGCCGTGGCGGCCGCCGAGACGTTCAGCGATTCCACTTTTCCCCTCTGTGGCAGGGCGATCAGCCCGTCGCAAGCTGCGGCGACCCGGGGCCGCAGTCCCTTCCCCTCTCCCCCGAGGACGATCACGGTCGAGCCGGTGAGGTCGACCGACCACGGCGCCTGCTCAGCCTCCGCGTCGGCCCCCCAGATCCAAAAGCCAGCGTCCTTCGCTTCGGCCAGCCAATCGGCGAGGTTGCGGACATGCGCGACCTCGATGTGCTCGACAGCCCCCGCCGAGGTCTTGCAAACCACCGGGGTGACCGCCGCCGAGCGCCGCTCGGGGATCACCACACCCGCAGCGCCGGCCAACTCGGCCGAGCGGCAGACGGCACCGAGGTTGCGCGGGTCCTGCACCTGGTCGAGCGCGACCAGCAGCGACCCCTCCCGCTTCAGCATCCCCACCGGGTCTCCGTAGGGATAAGGATCGACCTCCGCCACCACCCCCTGATGATCAGGCGACCCGCAAAGCCGCTCCAACTCCTCGGAGGAAGTCTCCGGCGCCCGCCAAACCCGATGAACCCGCCGCCTCCCCCGCTCCGCCTCGGCGACTGGGTTGGCCCCGTAGATGAACTGGTTCGCCATCAGGCCTTCGGCACGAGCTGCGGACCGCTAACGGAGTCCCGGACCGTCCACCCCATCTCGGCCAGCTGATCCCGCAGCTCATCAGCCTTCGCAAAGTCCTTCTCCGCCCTTGCGCGCTCCCGTTCCTCCATCAACTCCTGCGCCCGCTCATCGCTCTCAGCACCCTTATCTGGCTGAGTAAGGGTGCTGAGACCGACGAGCTCGAGCATCTCGGCGACGACAGGAGCCGCCTCCTCGCCAGGCACATCTCCGCGATTGGCTTCACCAACCAGCTCAAACACCTCAGCGAGAGCCCGCGGCGTATTGAAGTCATCAGCAAGCGCATCGCGAAACGCCTCGCCCCGAGCGGCCGCCCCGCTCTGAGCCCCGGTGGGGGGGTCGCCGGGCCCTCCCCGCTGTTTGCCCGCCGACCCCCCCACCGGGGCTCCCTGCCCTTGGTCCCTAAAGAAGTTCCGCAACCTCTCGACCCGAGCCACCGCTTCCTCCATCTGCTCCTCCCCAAATGCCAGCGGCTGCCGATAGTGCCCCGAAATCAAATAAGCGACAAGCGCCTCGCGCCCGTAGGTGTCGAGCGCCTTCGAGAGCTGGAAGATGTTGCCCTCGGATTTGGACATCTTCGCCGCATCCGTCTCGATCATCCCGTTGTGCATCCAGATCTTGGCGAAGGCCCGCCCCGCCCCCTCGGACTGGGCAATCTCGTTCTCGTGATGGGGGAAGACGAGGTCGGAGCCACCACCGTGGATCGCAAAGGAGGCGCCCAGCTCCTGCTCGGCCATCACCGAGCACTCGATGTGCCAAGCGGGGCGTCCCGGCCCCCAAGGCGAGTCCCAGCTCGTGTCCTCATCGGGCTTGTGCGCCTTCCAGAGGGCGAAGTCGAGCCGGTCCTCCTTCAGCGAGGCCGAACCGGCGTCCTCGCCCTGGTCCATGTCCTCGGGCCGACGGTTGGAGAGCTTGCCGTAGTCGCCGAAGCTGCGGACCCGGTAGTAGACGTCGCCGCCGGACTCGTAGGCGTGGCCGCCCTCGACCAGCTCGGCGATCAGGGAGACGATCCCCTCGACCGTCTCGCTCGCCAGCGGCTCGGCGTCGGGACGGCCGACGCCGAGCCGATCGGTGTCTTCGACATAGGCAGCGGTCATCGCCGCCGCGAACTCCTCCGAGCCCTTCGCCGCCTCGCGCGCGGCGGCGTAGATCTTGTCGTTGATGTCGGTGACGTTGACGACCAGCTTCGGCCGGTAGCCCTCCGAACGGAGGAAGCGGGCGAAGAGGGAGAAGACGACGAAGGGACGGGCGTTGCCGATGTGGATGCGGCTGTAGACGGTGGGACCGCAGGCGTAGATCCCGACCTCGGAGCCGGGCTCGAGCGAGCGCAGCTCGCCGCTGAGCGTGTCTTTGATCCTCACCTCCCGCATCGCTCAGGAGGATATGCGCATCAGGGCGAACCCTGACGGGAGCGAGAGCTAAAAGGTGCGGTAGCCGGCCGTCGAGGCCTTGGACTCTTTGCCGTTGAGCCAGGCCGGCGCGATCTCCTCGGCCGCCGCCTGCGCCTGGCGCCGGGCTTTGCCGACGCTGGCCTTGATCTCGTCCTCGGTCGCCTCGCGGACCCGCTCCTCGCGTTTCTGCGCCTGGATGCGGATCCGGTCGGACTCGATCCGCAGCTGCTCCTCGGCGCGGTTGCGGGCGGCCTCCTCGGCCTGGCGTTCGACCTTCTCCATCAGGCGGCGGACGCTCTCCTCGGCTTCGCGGCGAACGTCCACCGTCCCGGCCATCACCCGCTGCTCGATTTCGGTCTCCAGCTTCACCGCGGCCTCGTGCGACTCGGCCGCTTTCGCTTCGGCTTCGGCCGCCCGCTGCTCGACGGCGGCGATCCGTTTGTCGGCCTCGGCCTGGATCTGCTGCCGCGCGTGCTCGAGCTTGACCTTGAAGTCCATCTCCGCCGCCTTCTCGGCCTCGGCGACGGCGTTCTCGGCCTCCAGCCGAGCCTCGGCGACCGCGCTCTCGGCTTCGGCCTTGGCCTCCGCCGCGGACTGCTCGGCGACGGAGCGCAACTGCGAAGTCTTGGCGACGATCACTTCCCGCTCGGCTTGCGAGCTCCGCTGCAGCTCCTCGAACGCCTTCTCGGCCCGGTCACGCCCCGCCTCGGCGGCGGCGGCGCGGGCGTCCGCCTCGGTCCGCGCCTTGCGCTCGGCAGCGATCCGCTCGCGGGCCTCGGCGGAGACCTTGCGCAGCGTCAGCAGCGCCCGCTCCTTGTACTGGTCCTTCAACCCGTCGGCACGTTTTTCAGCGGCGGCGACGCGCTCCTCGCTGACCCGCACCCACTCGAGCGCCTGGTCGGCGACGCCGCGCATCGCGCGCGTCGCCTCACCGACCTGCTGCAGCTGCCGGGCTGGGTCGCTCATCCCCGGGGAACCTACTACCAGCGCCGGAAGCCAACCCCCCACCTACAAACCGAAGAACTCGCATTTTGCGAGCGGCCCGAGTCGGAGCCGGGGGAGTGCCTCCCCGGACCCTCCCCGCTGTTGTCCGGGGAGGTACTCCCCCGGCTCCCCGCTTACGCAGACGCTTGCTCGTGCCGAGCGCGCAGGTCCCGCTTCAGGACCTTCCCCGTTGCGTTGCGCGGCAGCTCTTCGAGGAACTCGACCTCGCGTGGGGTCTTGTAAGCGGCAAGGTTCGCCTTCACGTGGGAGGCGAGGTCGCCTTCGCTGACCTCGAAGCCGGAGCGGACGACGACGAAGGCCTTCAGTCGCTGCCCGAACTCGTCGTCCTCGATCCCGATCACCGCGACCTCCTCGACCGCCTCGTGGTCGGAGAGCAGGTCCTCGACCTCGCGCGGGAAGACGTTCTCGCCGCCGGAGACGATCATCTCGTCGTCGCGGCCGTCGATGAAGAGGCGCCCGTTCTCGTCGATGTGGCCGACGTCGCCACTCGAGTAGAGGCCGTCGAGCATCTCCTTGCCACCGCCGCCGGTGTACCCCTCCATCGCCATTTCGTTGCCGACGAAGATGCGGCCGACCTGGCCCTGCGGGACCTGCTCGCCCTGCTCGTCGTAGAGGCAGATCTTGGTCCCCCGCGGCGGCTTGCCGGCAGTTCCCGGCGCGGCCCGAAGGTCTTCGGGGGTGGCGACCGTCGCGTAGGCGACCTCGGTCGAGCCGTAGAGGTTGTAGACGTTGTCGCCGAAGCGGTCCATCCACTCGATCGCCAGCTCGCCGGGCAGCGCCGAGCCGGAGAGCGAGGTGATCTTCAGCGAGGGCAGGCTGTACTTGTCGAGCGTCTCCTCGGGCAGGGTGAGGATCCGCTGGATCATCACCGGCACCGCCGCCAGCACATCGGCGCGGCTCTGCTCGACCGCCTTCAGCGTCTCCTCGGGGTCGAACTTGCGCCGCAGCACCATCGTTGCCGCGGTCGGCAGGCTCATCACGAAGTGGAAGAAGCCCCAGGAGTGGAAGAGCGGCGCCGCGATCATCATCGTCATCCGGCTGCGGAAGGGGATCTTGTCGATCAGCGAGGCGATCGGCAAGAGCCCTTCCGGGCTCGAGCGCTGGGCGCCCTTGGGGGTACCGGTGGTGCCGGAGGTGAGGATGACGAATTTCGGCTTGTCGGGAGGCGGCTTCAGGTCGGACTCGTCGCCGCCCTCGATCAGGCTCTCGAGGGTCGGATCGGAGACCGCGCCGTCGCACCAGCCGACGATCCGCTTCACCGAATCGTCGACCCCCGCCAGCAGATCGCCGAACTCCTCGTCGTAGACGAGCGCCTTCGGGCCCTCGCGCTTGGTCACCTCGACCAGCTGCGGCCCGGCGAACATCGTGTTCAGGTAGAGCGCGCTGGCGCCGAGCTTGGCGGCGGCCAGGGTCGCCTCGATGAAGCCGCGGTGGTTGCGGCACATGATCCCGACCCCGTCGCCGGGCCCGATCCCCATCGCCGCGAAGGAGTGGGCGAGCGCATTGGAACGGCGGTGCAGGCGCTCCCAGCTGAGGGCGCCGCGTTCGTCGACGATCGCCATCTCATGTGGGTAGTGGATCGCGGCGGTGGTGACGCCGGTCGCCGGCGAGGCGCCCCAGCGCAGGAAGGTGCTGCCGATCTTCAGCGCCTTGTCGGGGCGCATCGGCTCCACGATCCCGGCCTCGCGCAGCACCTTGACCTCGAAGATCGAGTCGGAGATAGAGGCACGCAGCCCGGCCGCGCTCAGTTTCGAGTTCGCCATGCCGAGCGGAAGCCTATTCGGTATCGACGCTGGCGACGGCGATGCAGGCGATCCCCTCGCCACGGCCGACGAAGCCCATGCCCTCGTTGCTGGTCGCCTTGATGCTGACCCGAGCAGAAGTGGCATCCGCCAGTGTCCGCTCCATCTCCGCCTTGTAAGGACCGAGGCGGGGCTGCTCGCAGATCACGGTCGCGTCGATGTTGACGATCGGGCCGGCGATCGTGCCGACGACGGTGCGCAAGAGGTCGATCGAGTCGGCGTCCTTCCAGGCTGGATCGTCGTCGGGGAACATCGTTCCGATGTCGCCGCCGCCACTCGCGCCGAGCAGGGCGTCGATCACCGCGTGGGTGACGACGTCGGCGTCGGAGTGGCCGTCGAGCCCTTGCTCGTGCTCGATCTCGACCCCGCCGAGAACGAGACGGCGGCCGGAGGCGAAGCGGTGGCTGTCGTAGCCGAGCCCGACCATGGCTACCCGACGCGAGCGCCCAGTGGGGCCAGGCTCCGCTGGCGCTGCTCGAAGACGCATATCTCTTGGATACCCAGCTCGTCGAGGAACCGGACCGCCTGCTCGTATTCGAAGCCGACCTGCTCCGGCAGGTGGGCGTCGGAGGAGAGCGCGAAGACGGCGCCGGCCTCGACGCACATCTCGGCGAACTGACGCGAGGGATAGAGCTCGCCGACGGGCTTGCGCAGGCCGGCGGTCGAGACCTCGACCGCGACCCCGCTCTCGGCGATCGCCTCGACAGCGGGCTCGTAGAAGGCGCGCAGGTCGCGCTCGGGCAGCGGCCGGGCCCGGCCCCAGACCTTGACCAGGTCCGGGTGGGCGAGGATGTCGTAGAGGCCGGAGCGGGCGCAATCGGCGAGCGCCCCGAAGTAGCGGCGCCAGATCTCGTCGGCGTCGCCGCCGCCCTCCCAGACGTCGAAGCCGTCGTGGTCGACCGCCGCGTCGCCCTCGCCGATGAAGTGGACCGAGCCGACGACGTAGTCGAAGTCGCGCGCCCCTAGCAGCTCGGCGATCCGCTCCTCGGCCCCGGGGACGTAGTCGCACTCGACCCCGAGCCGCAGCGGCGTGCCGCGGACGAACTCGCAATAGGCGTCGATGTCGTCCTGGGCGTTCTCGATCCAGAGCGGGTGGGTCCAGAGGTCGAGCGCCTGCCGGAAGCGGTAGACGTGCTCGGAGACGCCCAGCTCCTCGATCCCCGCGGCCGCGGCGGCGGCCAGGTAGCGCTCGACGTTCTCGGCGGTGAAGTAGCGCTCGAACGAGGTCCCCTCCTCGTCCGGGCGGAGGTGCAGGTGGTAGTCGGTCAGCATGGGAGCGAGCATAGACTTCGCGCCGAATGGGCCGTCAGCTCCTGTTCCTGCTAATCGCTTTCGCCGTCGGCGCCGCCGTGGCTGGGCTTCTGGGAGCGGGGCTCGGGGTCGCCTTCGGCGTTGGCCAGATCTGCTTCGCGGCGACGCTCGTCTACGTGCTGCTGCGCGACTAGCGCTCGGCCAGCAGCAGCTCGGCGACGCGGAGGTCGAGCGGCGTCGTCACCTTCAGGTTCGGCTCGGCGACCGGGTGGATCAGGACCCTCCCTCCGTTCCACTCGACCAGCATCGCCTCGTCCGTCGCCTCCTGCGGCCGCTCGGCGGCCGCGAGGGCTTGGCGCAGGGCGTCGGTCCGGAAGACCTGCGGCGTCTGCGCCGCCCACAGCTCCGCGCGATCCTCGGTCCGCTCGATTGCGAGAGGCGGATTCGACACCGTAGTGGTGCTCAACTCCCCACTGAGATTCTTGACCGCCCGCTTGACGGTGTCGGTGAGCGGGGCGGCGGCGATCACGCCGGCGGCCGTGGTTGCCGCGTCCAGGTCAGCGATCAAGGCTTCGACCAGCTCCGGCGTCAGCAGCGGCCGGGCGGCGTCGTGGATCGCGACGTACTCGGTCCCCACCGCCTCGAGGGCGTTGGCGACCGACTCGGCGCGGGTGGCGCCGCCGGGGACGACGCCGAGGTCGTGACCGGCGAGGTCGCCGACGTGGCCGGGCGGGGCCGCGACGACGATCGAGCGCACCGACTCGCAGGCCCGGCAGGCGTCGAGCGACCACTCGATCAGCGGCCGCCCGGCGACGGGCACGAAAGCCTTCGGGCCCCCGGCTCCGAGACGCTCCCCGGAGCCGGCGGCCGCGATGACTGCGGTTACTGCGGGACTGCTAAGCGGTCGCAGTGGCGGCGAACCGCTCCTCGAGGAGGCTGTCGAGGTATTCCTCGGCGCCCTCCTCGTCTTTGTCGAGCGCGTACATGAACTCCGAGGCGAGGATCTTCTTCGCCCGGGTGTACATCTGCTTCTCGCCCGTCGACAGGCCCTTTTCCATCTCGCGGATGGCGAGGTTGCGGACGACCTCGGCCAACTCGAAGACGTCGCCGGTCTTGATCTTCTCGCGGTTGTACTTGAAGCGCCGGTTCCAGTTCTTCGGCATCTCCGACACGTCGTCGGTGAGGACGTTTGTGACCTTCTTGATTTCTTCCTCGTCGATAACTCGCCGCAGACCCGCTTTACCGGCGTTTTCGCAGGGCACCATCACCGTCAGTTCGTTGTGGAGGATCTTGATCGTGAGGTACTCGCGCTTCTCCCCCATCAACTCCCGGGTCTCTTTGGTCATCACCAGGCCCGCACCGTGATGCGGGTAGACGACCTTGTCGCCCTCCTCGAAGTCGCAGACGTATTCCACGTCCTCGAAGACAGCCTCTACGGTGGCCTCGTCTAGCTCGGAAATCGGTGACTCCTTTCGTTTGTCGACGGCGACTGGCGCCGTCAGCTCTGCAAGTACCGGTCGACCAGATCAACCTCCTGGAGCCGCCGCAGGCCCTCGCGGATGTCCTTGGCCCGTTGGGCCCCGACTCCGTCGACGGCGGCGAGGTCGGAGTCCGAGGTCGCGAGGACCTCCTCCAACCCGCCCAGCTCGTGGGTGATCTTCTGGACGACAAGCTTGGGGATGCGCGGGATCCGGCCCAGCACGCGGTAGCCGCGTGGGCCGACGGGGAAGTCCAGCGTGTTGACCTTGCGGTCGTAGCCGAGCAGCTCGGCAAGGCGACCGAAGTCGAGCACGTCCTGGTGGGGCATCCGGCCCAGTGCCTGCAGGACGGCGGTCAGGTTGCCCTCGGAGTCTTCGACGCTGTAGTCGCGGATCAGCGCGGTCTTGTCAGCGGCGACGCCGACCATCGTCTCCTCCAGCTGCATCTCGATCAGCCGGCCCTCGGTGCCGAGCTCGACGATGTAGCGCTCGACCTCGACCGCCATCCGCGTCACCAGCTCGGCGCGCTGGAGAACGGAGAGGGCGTCGTGGAGGACGACGCCGCCGTCGAACTCGAGCTGAGTCAGCCGGGCCGAGACCTGGTCGAGGCGCTGGCGGTACTTCTCCAGCGTCGCCAGGCCCTGGTTGGCCTTGGCCAGCACGGCCGGAATGTCCTGGAGGATGTACTTCGTCCCCTCGACGTAGAGCGAGACGACGTCGCGGCGCTGCGAGATCGCGATGACGAGCGCGGTGGTCTGTTTGGAGACGCGCTCGGCGGTGCGGTGGCGGGTGCCGGTCTCCGAGCTGAGGATCGTCGGGTCCGGCATCAGCTGGACGTTGGCCCAGGCGATCTTCGTCGCATCGCCGTTGAGGACTATGGCCCCGTCCATCTTCGCCACCTGGTAGAGCATCGCCGGCGTGTAGTCGACGTCGAGCTTGATCCCGCCCGAGAGCAGGTGGGAGATGTCGTCGAGGTCGCCGACGACCAGCAGGCCGCCGGTCCGCGAGTGGACGATGTTGTCGATCCCCTCGCGCAGGGCACCACCGGGGGCAACAACGTCGAGAGCTCTTAGAAGTCGGGGATCCTGGCGTTCAGACAACTCTTGAAGCTCATCCCCAGACAAATCCGGCATCGCTTGAGAGGATGGCAGAAACGGCTCTGGAATGCGGTCTCCCCGATTCCGAGTGGACAGGTCGGATTACCGTTTGTCAAGCCGGCTTAAAGATGGAAGCGCTGGTGGTGCATGTGATGGCGCAATTCCCCGGCTGCCGGTTCCCGCGAGTCTCGCACGAAGGCCCAGGTGAGGGCGGTGCCGAGCACACAGAGGACGACCGGAACCCAGCTCGAGCCGGCGACCGAAGCGGCAAAAGAGTGGCCGTCGCCGAGCAGGGCGTGGAAGGCGGCGCCGGTGGCGGCGAGGGCGACGGCGCCGGCGAGGACCCGGTCCATCGCCAGGACGCCGGAGGCGATCCCGACCTTCTCCCCCGGCATCGCCGCCATCGCCGCCGTCGACATCGGCGCGTAGACGAGGCCGAGGGCGATCCCGAAGAGGAGGTAGCCGACGAGGATCAAGCCATAGCTGGTGTCGGCGCCGATCCGGGTGAGGACGAGGAGGCCGGCAGTGCCGCAGAGCATCCCCGCCGTCATCAGCCTGCGGGCGCCGAAGCGGGCGATCAGCCGCCCCGAGAAGGGCGAGATGAAGATCATCGGCGCCGTCACCGGCAGGATCATCAGGCCGGAGACGACAGGCGAGTGGTCACGCACGTCCTGCAGGTACTGGGGCTGGAAGAACATCACCGCCCAGTAGGCGCCGACGAGGGCGAAGGCAGCGGCGCTGGCGCCGAAGTAGGGGCCGTTGCGGAAGAGGTCGAATTCGACGATCGGCTCGCGGACCCGGTGCTCGATCGCCCAGAAGGCGGCGAGGGGGAGAAAACTGATGAGGGCCAGCGCGACAACGGCCCCCGCGCTCCATGCTTGCGACTGGACCAGGGCGAGGACCACGGCGGTGAGGCCAACGCTGAGGACGCCGAGTCCGGACCAGTCGATCCGGCTGCCGGCACCGGGATCGGTTGACTCGGGCGCTGCCGCCATCGTGATCGCAAAGCCAGCCGCCAAGACCGGCAGGTTCATCCAGAAGATCACCCGCCAGTCGAGTTCGATCAGCAGACCGCCGGCGAGCGGCCCGATCGCCAGCGCGATCGCCGAGACCGCGGCCCAGATCCCCAGCGCCCGCGGCTGCTCCTCGGAGGGGAAGACGTTGCAGACCAGCGCCAGCGAGAGCGAGAGCATCGGCGCCGCCCCGGCCCCCTGCAGGACGCGGCCGAGGATCAGCATGTCCTGGTCCTGCGCCGCGCCCGAGAGCACCGAGCCGACAGCGAACAGAACCATCCCAGCGAGGAAGACCCGCTTGCGCCCGAACATGTCCCCGAGCCTGCCGGCGGTGACGACCAGCACCGCGATCGTCAGCAGGTAGCCGTTCATCACCCACTGCAGCCCCTCGGCGCTGGCATCGACGTCGTGCCGGATCTGCGGCAGCGCCAGCGCCACCACCGTGGAATCGAGCATCAGCACAAACAGGCCGGCGCAAGCTCCCACCAAGGTCCACCACTTCCGATTCACGGTGGCGACGCTACCGGCCGTCGCGGAGGGAGCCGGTGGGGGTCCGACGGTACTCAGCATGGAGCCGCGCCACTACGGCTAGAGGCGTCAGCAGTTCTGCGATTCACGCGGCGGAGGCGCTCCGGCGGACCCCCACCGGCTCCCTCTCCAACGCCTGCGGCGAGACCGCAAAAACCCTTCTTCAAGAAGGAATTTTGCGGTCTCGCGAGATCAGTGGCTGGCGACGAGGTCGCGCTTGGGGTCGATGCCCCAGCGGGTGCCGACCTCGGTGAGGTCGTCGGTGAGGGGCCAGCGATCGGGGCGCTCGTCGCCCTCGTGTTCGGGGCTGGCGCCCTTAAGGGTCATGCAGCCGGCGTTGTCGCCGATTGTGCGGATCTCGGCGACGTCCTCTGCCGTCAAGCGCTGGCCGGCGGGCAGCTTCGCCAGTTCGAGGCGCTTGGCCTCGATCGGGCAGGCCTCGGGGCCGATCTCCTGGATCAGCGTCGGCGCCACCGACTCGACCGCGGGGTGGGCGAGGTTCCACTGGCAGGCGAGCTGGATCGGGGTCAGCTTCGCCCGTTCGGCGATCGGCAGCAGTTGGTCGAGCTTCTCGACCCCCGCCTCGATCCAGCCCTCGGGGCGGAACTTGCGGTGGTCGCGCTCGGCCAGCTCCATCCCCGGTCGCAGGTCGCCCCAGAAGAGGCCGCCGTAGTCGACGACCCGGGTCAGCACCTTGACCTCGTGCCGCGCCGCGGCGTCGAGGCAGAGCTCGCCGGGCCAGGGCTCGAGTGGGTTGAGGATGATCATCGCCCAGTCGATCCGGTCGCCGAAGCGCTCCAAGCAGGAGATGACGTCGAGGGTGAAGCCGTTGGCCGGCCCGGGGGCGACGCCGATCCGCGCCGTCAGCCCGGCCTCGCGCAGCGCCGCCATCCCGTCCCAGACGACCTCGCTCGAGTAGCCGATGCGGTCGGGGTTGTGGAGCAGCAGCAGGTCGAAGGAGTCGGCACCGATCCGCTCCAGGCTCTTCTCGGTCGCCATTCGCAGGTAGCTGGCGTACTGGTCGGCCCCCCGCAGACGCGGGTCGGTGAAGCGCGGGAACCCTTTCGGCCCTTCCCGCTCGCCCTCGTAGAAGTCGTGCCCGACAGCACCGATCAGCGAGTACTCCTCGCGCGGCACGCCCGCCAGCGCCCGCCCCAGCACCCGGTCCGCCTCGCCCTGCCCGTAGGCATCGGCGGTGAGGACCGTCTCGATCCCGCCGCTCGGCCGCAGCAGCGCCTCCAGCCGCTCCTCCTCGATCGCTTCACCGAAGTGGAGGAAACGCCCTCCGCTCCAGGTGCCGATCGCCGTACGACCAGGCTCTCTCACCGGCTGTCCTCGACTAGTTCTGGCTGCCGTCGCCGGCCGGCTCGGGACCCTCGTCCTCCGGGTCCTCGCCGCCGTGGTCGTCCTGCTTGGCGCCGACGCCGACCTTCTCGCGCTTCGGCTCCTCGGCGGCTTTCGCCTTCGGCTTCTTCGGGGCGATGATCTCGAGGTCAAGCGGTTTGTCTTCCTCGTCGCCCGCCTCGTTGCGGGAGACCATCACGGTTGAGCCGGGGGTCATCTCGCCCTGGCGCAGGACTTCGTCGGCGAGCGGGTCCTCGACGTAGCGCTGGATCGCCCGGCGCAGCGGGCGGGCGCCCATCGAGGGGTCCCAGCCTTTGTCGACCAGGAGTTCCTTCGCCTCGTCGGTCAGCTCCAGTTGCAGTTCGTGCTCGGCGACCTGGACGCGGACGCGGTTGATCATCAGGTCGATGATCTCCTTGACCTCGTCCTTGGCGAGCTTGTGGAAGACGATCACCTCGTCGATCCGGTTGAGGAACTCCGGCCGGAAGACTTTTTTCAGGTCGCTCATGATCCGGTTCTTCATGTCGCCGTAGGACATGCCGGTCTCGTCGGCGACGGTGAACCCGATCGAGGTGTTCTTCGAGATCTCCGAGGCGCCGATGTTCGAGGTCATGATCACGATCGCGTTGCGGAAGTCCACGGTGCGACCCTGGGCGTCGGTCAGGCGCCCGTCCTCGAGGATCTGCAGGAGGATGTTGAAGACGTCCGGGTGCGCCTTCTCGATCTCGTCGAGCAGCAGCACCGAGTACGGCTTGCGGCGCACGGCCTCGGTCAGCTGGCCACCCTCGTCGTAGCCGATGTAGCCCGGGGGCGAGCCGACCAAACGGCTGACCGCGTGCTTCTCCATGTACTCGGACATGTCGATCCGGATCATCGCCTCCTCGTCGCCGAAGAGGAAGTCGGCAAGGGTGCGGGCGAGCTCGGTCTTGCCGACCCCGGAGGGGCCGAGGAAGATGAACGAGCCGGCCGGCCGCTTCGGGTCCTTGATCCCGGCGCGGGAGCGGCGAATCGCTTTGGAGACGGCGGTGATCGCGACCTCCTGGCCGATCACCCGCTTGTGGAGTTCCTCCTCCATCCGGATCAGCTTCTTGGTCTCGGCCTCGGTCAGTTTGAAGACGGGGATGCCGGTCCACATCGAGACGATGTCGGCAATCTCCTCCTCGCCCACCTCGGGCCGTTCGCCGTTCTCGCCCTCGGCCCACTCGTCTTCGAGCTGGCGCTTGCGGGTGGTCAGCTGACGCTCGGTGTCGCGCAGGTTGGCGGCCTTTTCGAACTCCTGGGCCTCGATCGCGGACTCCTTCTCGCGCCGCGTCTTCTCGATTTCCTCCTCGAGGTCGCGGTACACGGGCGGCGTGCTCATCGACTTGATCCGCATCCGCGAGCCGGCCTCGTCGATCAGGTCGATCGCCTTGTCCGGCAGGAAGCGGTCGGAGATGTAGCGATCGGCGAGCTCGGCGGCCGCTTCGAGGGCGTCGTCGCGGATCGTCACCCGGTGGTGCTGTTCGTAGCGCTCGCGCAGGCCCTCTAGGATCTTCACCGTGTCCTCGGGCGAGGGCTGGTCGACCCGGATCTGGGCAAAGCGGCGCTCCAGCGCCGAGTCGCGCTCCAGGTACTTGCGGTACTCGTCGAGGGTGGTGGCGCCGATCGTCTGCAGCTCGCCGCGGGCCAGGGCCGGCTTCAAGATCGAGGCGGCGTCGATCGCGCCCTCGGCGGCGCCAGCGCCGACCAGGTTGTGGAGCTCGTCGATGAAGAGGATGATGTCGCCGCGCTGGGTGATCTCTTTCATCACCTTCTTCAGGCGCTCCTCGAACTCGCCGCGGTACTTGGAGCCGGCGACGAGGGCGGCCAGGTCGAGGGTGTAGATCTGCTTGTTCTTCAGCAGCTCCGGCACCTCGCCGCTGTTGATCCGCGCCGCGAGGCCCTCGACGACGGCGGTCTTGCCGACGCCTGGCTCACCCAGCAGCACCGGGTTGTTCTTGGTCCGGCGGGAGAGGATCTGCATGATCCGCTCGATCTCGGTTTCGCGGCCGATCACCGGGTCGAGCTTGCCCTCCTCGGCGAGGCGGGTGAGGTTGCGACCGAACTGGTCGAGCAGTTTCGAAGACTTTTTGCCCTCGCCGGCACCACCACCGCCGCCGCCCTGGCGACGGCCACCGGGGCCGGAGAGCATGCGGATTACCTCGTTGCGGATCTTGTCCGAGTCGGCGTCGAAGTCGAGCAGGATGCGAGCGGCGACGCCCTCGTTCTCGCGCACGAGGCCGAGCAGGATGTGCTCGGTGCCGATGTAGTTGTGGCCGAGCGAGAGCGCCTCGCGCAGGGCGAGCTCCAGCACCTTCTTCGCCCGCGGCGTGAACGGGATCTGGCCGGAGGTGACCTCCTCGCCCGAGCCGACGATGCGGACCACCTGCGAGCGAACCCTTTCCACCGTGATGTCGAGCGACTCGAGGACGCGGGCGGCAAGGCCCTCCTCCTCGCGGAGGAGACCGAGCAGGATGTGCTCGGTGCCGATGTAGTTGTGCTTGAGCGTCCGGGCCTCCTCCTGCGCTAGGACGACGACCTGGCGAGCCCTCTCAGTGAATCGCTCGAACAATGAAGACCTCTTCCTGGTTTCAACCCGGGTTACCCCGGGTTTGTACCGCCGAACCCCTCTTCCCCTTATCGGGAGGGGCTCATCTGTCCCTTAACTCTACCGGGGTCGAAGGTCCGGCCTCTGAGCGCTTGAGCACGCTAAGAGCGAACTTTCAGCGTTAAGTAGGCACGAAGTCGGCACTCAGTTGCGCATCGCTGGGAAAAGCAGCACTTCCCGCAGCGTCTGGGCACCGGTGAACATCATCACCAGACGGTCGATCCCGAGGCCGACGCCACCGGTCGGCGGCATCCCCTGTTCGAGCGCTTCGACGAAGGCCTCGTCGAAAGGTTGGGCCTCCTCGTCGCCGCGGGCTACCTCGGCCGCCTGCTGTTCGAAGCGGCGCCGCTGCTCGTCGGGGTCGTTGAGCTCGGTGAAGGAGTTGGCGATCTCGACGCCCCCGGCGAAGGCCTCCCAGCGCTCGACCACGCCGTCGGTGGAGCGATGGGCCTTGGCGAAGGGCGAGAGCTCGGTCGGGTAGTCGAGGATGAAGGTCGGCTGGATCAGCCCCGGCTCGACCTCGCGCGAGAGCAGGCCGTCGACCAGCTTGCCCCACCCCTCCTTCGGGTCGGCCTCGGTCCCCATCGCCTGCGCCAGCGCCTCGCGGGTCGGATGCTCGGCGATGTCGATCCCGGCCCGCTCGAGGATCGCCTCGCGCAGGGTGATCCGCCGCCAGGGCGGCGCAAAGTCGATCTCGGTGTCGCCACGCGGGACCTTCGTCGTCCCCAGCACTCGCTCGGCGACCTCGGCGACCAGCATCTCGAGGTCGTGCGCGGTCTTCTCGTAGTCGGCGTAGGCCTCGTACCACTCGAGCATCGTGAACTCGGGGTTGTGCTTGTGGGAGACACCCTCGTTGCGGAAGTCCTTGCCGAGCTCGTAGACGCGATCGATGCCGCCGACGACGAGGCGCTTGAGGTAGAGCTCCGTCGCGATCCGCAGGTAGAAGTCGCGGTCGAGGGCGTTGTGGTGGGTCTTGAACGGCCGCGCCAGGGCTCCGCCGTAGAGCGGCTGCAGGACCGGGGTCTCGACCTCGACGTATCCCTGCTCGTCGAGCCGGCGGCGGATCTCGGAGATCGTGCGGGCGCGGACCCGGAAGGTGCGACGGCTCTCCTCGTTGGCGATCAGGTCGAGCTCGCGGCGGCGGAAGCGCGTCTCGGTGTCCTCGAGACCGTGGAATTTGTCCGGCGGCGGCCGCAGGCTCTTGGCCAGCAGGCGCCAGTGGTCGATCGCCAGCGAGAGCTCGCCGCCGCGGCGGGTCGCCATCGCCGTCCCCTCGGCGCCGATGATGTCGCCGAGGTCGAGGTCGACCAGCAGCTCGTAGGCCTCGTCGCCGAGCACGTCCTTGCGGGCGTGCAGCTGGATCTGGCCGCTGCCGTCGCGGAGGTCGAGGAAGCAGGCCTTGCCGTGGCCGCGGCGGGCGACGATCCGCCCGGCGACGCGGTGGCGCGAGTCGGTCTCCGCCCCCGCCTGCAGCCCCTGGTGCGCCGCCCGCACCTCGCCGATGTCCTCGCGCCCGGAGAACTCGTGCGGAAACGGCTCGATCCCCGCCGCCCGAATCCGCTCCAGCTTCTCGCGCCGGTCCTCGAGGACCTGCGAGAGGTCCTGCTGCTGCTCCTGATCGGGCTCGCTCATCGGGGCGCGAGCCTAACGAGCCTCAGCTGGCTTTCTCAATCTTGGTGATTTTGAGTTTTTTCTTCGGGCCCCGCGGAACCTCGACCGTGACGATGTCGTTGCGCTTTTTTCCGATCAGCGCTTTGCCGATCGGCGACTCGTTCGAGAGCTTGTGCTCGAGCGGGTTCGCCTCGGTCGAGCCGACGATCTGGAATTTCTGCGAGTCGCCGGTTTTCTGGTCTTTGACGTGGACGATCGAGCCGAATGCGACTTCGTCGGTGCTGATCGACTTCTCGTCGATCACCTGGGCGCGCCGCAGTTTCTCCTCCAGCTGCGCGATCCGCGCCTCGAGCAAGGCCTGTTCGTTCTTGGCGTCGTCGTATTCGGCGTTCTCGGAGATGTCGCCGAATTCGCGCGCCTCCTTGATCCGGGCCGCGACCTCGCGCCGTTTGGTCGTCGAGAGGAACTCGATTTCCTCTTTCAGTTTTTCCAGCCCCTCGGGGGTGATGACGGCCTGACGCACTAGCGGACCTCGCTTTGAATTGGAAAAGGGAGCCTGTCCGGTCTCCCAGACCTAAAAAAACGCCCTGATGCGCACCTAACGGACGGCGGCACACCCGGGCAGGGGCGCGCGATTATAGCGAGGGTGGGTGGCCGGCCAAAGAGGGCCGTGGACGCCTTGTTCAGGCAGCGGCCACGGGGCTCGCGAGCCCGCCGATCAACTCCCGGGCCCGGGCCAGATCGGCGCTGCGCTGAAGCTCGTCGGCGACCTCCTTCGGCGCCTCCAGCCGCTCCACGTACCAGGGGTGGAATTTGCGCAGGTAGCGGGCGGCGCGCTCCTCGCCGAGGTGCTCCTCGGCGCGCTCGGTCACCCACAGCCACTCCGCCACCATCTCCTCGCGGCTCGGCGGGGAAAAACGGCGTCCGGTCAGTTCCTCGAAGACCCAGGGGTTGCCGAAGGAGCCGCGGGCGATCATCACCGCGTCGGCGCCGGACTCTTCGTAGGCGCGGCGGGCGGCCTCGGCGCTGGCGAGGCCGCCGGAGACGATCACCGGCACCTCGACCCGCTCGACCAGTTCGCGGGTCAGCGCGTAGTCGGGCTTGCCCTTGTGGCCTTTGGTCGCGGCGCGCGGGTGGAAGGCGATCGCCGCCACCCCGGCCTCCTCGGCCAGCCGGACCGCCAGCTCGAAGCCGGAGCGGTCGCCGGCCTCGATCCCGGAGCGCAGCTTCACCGTCACCGGCAGGCCGCTGCCTTCGGCGGCGCCCCGCGCCAGCGCCAGCGCCAGCTCGGGATCGCGCAGGAGCTGGGCCCCCGCCCCGGTCTTCCGCACCTTCGGCACCGGGCAGCCCATGTTGATGTCGATCAGGTCGGCGCCGGCCTCGGCGGCGATCTCGGCGCCGGAGCGCATCACCTCTGGGTCGTGGCCGAAGAGCTGCATCGAGACCGGGTGCTCGTCGGGATGGATCCGCATCAGCTCCCGCAGGGTGCGCTCGTTGCGGTAGTGGAGGGCGAAGCTGGAGACCATCTCCGAGATCGCGAGGCCGGCGCCGTGGCGTTTGGCCTGGAGACGAACGAACCAGTTGCCGATCCCCGCCAGCGGCGCCAGCAGGACCCGGTTGGCGATCGGCACGCCGCCGATCTCGAAGGGGTCGGTCAGCGCCGGGCGGGCCACTCCGTTGTCATCGGTTCCGTTCATGGATCAGTCGCAGTCCCTTCAAGGTCAGCAGATCGTCGACCTCGTCGATCGTCTCGGTGAAGGGAACGACGGCGGCGGCGTAGCCGCCGGTGGCGAGCACCCGCGGGTCGGGAAGTTCCTCTTCGATCCGCCCGACGATGCCGTCGATCAGACCCGCGAAGCCGAAGATGAAGCCGGAGTTGATCGCGGCGCGGGTCGAGCGGCCGATCGCCTCCTTCGGCTCTTCGAGGTCCATCCGGGTGATCCGGGCGGCGCGTTCGATCAGGGCGCTGAGCGAGGGCGCGAGGCCGGGGCCGATCGCGCCGCCGAGGTACTCGCCCTCGGCCGAGACGACGTCGATGTTGATCCCGGTGCCGAAGTCGACCGAGACGCAGGCCCCCCCGATGCGGTCGTAGGCGGCGATCGCGTTGACGAGCCGGTCGGCGCCGACCTCGAGCGGGTTCTCGATCCGAATCGGCATCCCCGTCTTCACCCCGGGCCCGATCGTCAGGCACTCGGCGCCGAGAAAGCGCCGCGAGAGCTCCTCGAACTGGCTGCCGAGCGGCGGCACCACCGAGGAGACGCAGACCGCGTCGACGTCGCCGAAAGCCATCCCCGAGAGCGAGAAGAGGCCGGCGATCCGCTCCGCCAGCTCGTCGCCGGTCGCGCCCGAGCGGGTCTGGAAGCGCCAATGCTCGGTCAGCTCCTCGCCCTCGAAGGCGCCGAGGTGGGTCTGGGTGTTGCCGACGTCGACCGCGAGCAGCATCGGCGGATTATCGCGGGCGGAGAACTGGCCAGGCAGCCAAGAATGGCTTCTTGCGCTTAGGATCGCCCCATGAACGCTCGCCTCTACGTCATCCCGGCCTCCCATCCGAGCATCGCCGCGCAGCTGATGCTCGAGCACAAGGGCATCTCCTACAAGCGCACCGACCTGCTGCCGGTCGTCTCCAAGGGGGTGCTGCGCGCCGTCGGCTTCCCCGGCATCACCGTGCCGGCGCTGAAGATCGAGGGACACAAGGTCCAGGGCTCGCGCCAGGTCGCGCGGGAGCTCGAGCGCCTGCGACCGGAGCCACCGCTCCTCCCCGCCGACCCCGAGCAGCGCGCCGCGGTCGAAGAGGCCGAGCGCTTCGGCGACGAAGAGCTGCAGCACCCGGTCCGCCAGATCCTCTGGTGGGGACTGAAGAAGGACCACTCCCCCCTGCGCAGCTACTCCGAGGGCGCCCGCCTGGGCGCGCCGATCGGCCTCCTGGTGAAGACCGCGGCGCCGATCGTCGCCCTCTCCGCCCGCTTCAACGAAGCCGATGACGAAAGCGCCCGCAAAGCCCTCGCAGCTCTGCCGGCCCTACTCGACCGCGTCGACGCCTGGGTCGAAGCCGGCGTCCTCGGCGGCGAGCGTCCCAACGTCGCCGACTTCCAGATCGCCCCCAGCATCGGCCTGGCGATGACCCTCGACGACCTCCGCCCGGCGATCGAGAACCGGCCGGCCGGGGAACTGGCGAGGCGCTTCGTCCCGAACTACCCCGGCCAGATGCCGCCGGTGCTACCGGCTGAGTGGCTGGCCCCTTTGGAAGTCAACTCGTAGGCATCATGACAGCACGTTGCCTGATGCTAAGATGCATCAGCAATGAGGACGACGGTAACCCTCGATGACGATGTGGCCGCCAAGCTGAAAGAGGAGGCGCGCCGGCAGAAAACCTCTTTCAAGGAGGTCCTCAACAGCAGCGTCAGGCAAGGGCTTCGAGCAGGCACGTCGGAAGCGACCGAGCCCTACCGCCTCAAGCCGCGACGGCTGCGCGCGCGGCCCAGCGTCGATCTCGATCAAGCGCTTGCCTTGGCCGGTGAGTTAGAGGACGCCGAGATCCTGCGCAAGCTCTCGCTGCGCAAGTGATCCTGCCGGACGTCAACCTGCTGCTCTACGCGGTCGACGCAGCGGCGCCGCGCCACGCTCAAGCACGTGAGTGGCTGGAGGAAGTCCTCTCGGGGACCGAGGAGGTCGGCTTCGCCTGGGCGGTTCTCTTGGGCTTCGTGCGCATCTCGACCAACCCGGCAGCCTTCGAGACCCCCCTGGATGGCGCCCAGGCGTTCGGATACGTCGAAGAGTGGCTTGCACGACCCGTCGTTCTGTCTCTCAGTCCAGGTCCTGGGCACGTCACCTTGATCCGGGAACTCCTGCAGCCGCTGGGGGTAGCGGGGAACTTGACCAGCGACGCGCACCTCGCGGCTCTGGCGATCGAACACGGTGCGGAACTCTGCTCCAGCGACACCGACTTCGGCCGCTTCGAAGGTCTGCGCTGGACCGATCCGCTCTCCTAAAGGCTCTTCTCCACTCGCTGGCCGTCCGGCAACGCTCTGAGCGCCGCCGCGAGGCGGGTTCCATCCGGCAGCGTCAGCTCCGTGTCCAGCTCCAGCAGGGGGACGAGGACGAAGCGGCGGGTGGTGACCTCGCGGTGGGGCAGGGTTAGGCGGTCGGTCGTCAGTTCGAGGTCGCCGAGGAGGAGCAGGTCGACGTCGAGGGGACGGGGGCTGTGACGGGGGGCGTCGAAGCTGCGGCCGCGCTCGACCTCGACGCGCTTGCAGGCGTCGAGCAGGGCTTCGGGTTCGAGATCGGTGCGGATGCGGACGGCGGCGTTGAGGAAGTCGGGCTGGTCGAGGACCTCGCCGACCGGCTCGGTCACGTAGGTGGAGGAGACGGCGTCGACCTCGATCCCCTCGGCCTCCAGCAGCTCGACCGCTGCTCGCAGGTGGGCGGCGGGGTCGCCGACGTTCGAGCCGAGGCCGAGGTAGCCGGTCCGCATCTCCGCGGCCACAGCTTAGTCCTCGTCTTCGTTTTCTTCGACCGCGCGCTCCTGGGTGACCTCGACCGCCACCTCCTGGATCGCCAGCGGCAGCGGCGGCTCCGGCTTCGCGGCGCGGACGCGGACCGATTCGCAGCCGTAGCGCTCCATCAGCCGCTCCCCCACCACCTGCGCCAGGCGCTCCAGGGTCTTGTAGCTGCGCTCGGTGGCGGCGAGGGTGACGATGTCACAAACCGCCCCGTAGTCGACCGTGTCCTCGAGCCGGTCGGTGAGGACCGCGTCGCAGTCGGGGAGGTCGAAGGAGATGTCGAACTCGAGCCGCTGTCCCACCTCCTGCTCGGCTTCGGAGACGCCGTGGTGGGTGTAGATCGAGAGCCCGCGCAGCTCGATTTCGGCGCTCGACTCGATCCCGTTGCCGTGGCTCTCCATGCCCTGGAACCTACCCGAGGATCGCCGTCGCCACGGTCAGCGCCTGGCGCATCTCGGCGACGTCGTGGACGCGCAGGACCTCGGCGCCCTCGGCAGCGGCGAGGACCGAGGAGGCGATCGTGCCGCCGAGGCGGTGGGCGGCGTCCGAGCCGTCGACCCTGCCGATGAAGCTCTTGCGCGAGGTGCCGATCACCAGCGGCCGGCCGAGCTCGCGCAGCTCGCCGAGGCGACGCAAAAGCTCCATGTTGTCGGCGGCGGTCTTGCCGAAGCCGATCCCGGGGTCGAGCCAGACCCGCTCCTCGGCGATGCCCGCGGCGACCGCCGCTTCGAGTCGTCGGGCGAGGAAGGCCTTGACCTCGGCGACGACGTCGCCGTAGCGCGGGTCGTCCTGCATCGTCCGCGGGTCGCCGAGCATGTGCATGAGGACGACGGTGGCGCCGCGCTCGGCGCAGAGCCCCGCCATCTCGGGGTCGCCGCGCAGGGCGGTGACGTCGTTGACGATCGCGGCGCCGGCGTCGAGCGCGGCCTCGGCGACGCGAGCCTTGGAAGTGTCCACAGAGACGTCACAGTCGATGTCACTTAGTCCCCGGATAACGGGGACAACTCGCCGCAGCTCCTCCTCCGCGCTCACGGCCTCGGCTCCCGGCCGCGTCGATTCGCCGCCGACGTCGAGGATCTCCGCCCCGGCCGCGGCTAGCTCGCGCCCGTGGGCGATCGCCGCCTCCGGGTCGAGGTAGAGACCGCCATCGGAGAACGAGTCGGGGGTCACGTTGACGACCCCCATGAGTTTCGCCATGAGGACTCCGTTCAGGAAGCGTCGCCGCCGGCGAAGCCGGGCTTAGGGCGAGGCATCGGACGGCTGCCCTCGCGGGCCGCCTTTTCCGGCTCGGGCGCGGGCTCGGCCGGCGCCGCCGGGGGCTCGTCGTCGTCGGCGAAGACCTCCTCCGCCGACTTGCCTTCGAGCAGGGCGATGAACTCCTTGGCATCGATCGTCTCCCGCTCCAGCAGCAGTTTCGAGACCCGCTCGAGGTCGTCACGGCGCTCGTTCAGCAGGCTCTTCGCGGTCTGGTGGGCGCTCTCGACGATGCGACGGATCTCGTCGTCGATCTCGCGGGCAATCTCGTCGGAGTAGTCGGGCTCGGAGCTGAACTCTCGGCCGAGGAAAGGCTGACCGCGGTCGTGGCCGAAGACGCGGGGGCCGAGGCGCTCGGACATCCCGAACCGCATCACCATCTGCTTCGCCGTCTCGGTCACCTTTTCGAGGTCGTTGGACGCCCCCGTGGTGATCTCGCCGAAGACGATCTCCTCGGCGGCACGGCCGCCCAGGGTCATCGCCATCGTGTCGGTCAGCTCGGCGCGCGTGGTCAGGAACTTGTCCTCGGTCGGGAGGCTGATCGTGTAGCCGAGGGCCTGGCCGCGGCTGATGATCGAGATCTTGTGGACCGGGTCGGTGTTCTCCAGCAGCTGGCCGACGATCGCGTGGCCGACCTCGTGGTAGGCGGTGACGAGCCGCTCTTTCTCGCTCATCACCCGGGTCTTCTTCTCGGGGCCGGCGATCACCCGCATGATCCCCTCCTCGAGCTCCTTCATCGTGATCTCGCGGCTGCCCGAGCGGGCGGTCAGCAGAGCCGCCTCGTTGATCAGGTTGGCGAGGTCGGCGCCGGTGAAGCCGGGGGTCTGACCGGCGAGCGTGTCGAGGTCGATCTCGCGGCCCAGCGGCTTGCCGCGGGTGTGAACCTCGAGGATCTTCTTACGGCCCTTGCGGTCGGGGCGGTCGACGACGACCTGGCGGTCGAAGCGGCCGGGCCGCAGCAGCGCCGGGTCGAGGATGTCGGGGCGGTTGGTCGCCGCGATCAAGATGATGTTGTCCTTCATCTCGAAGCCGTCCATCTCGACCAGCAGCTGGTTCAGGGTCTGCTCGCGCTCGTCGTGACCGCCGCCCATGCCGGCGCCGCGGTGGCGGCCGACGGCGTCGATCTCGTCCATGAAGATGATGCAGGGCGAGTTCTGCTTCGCCTGCTCGAAGAGGTCGCGGACGCGGCTGGCGCCGACGCCGACGAACATCTCCACGAAGTCCGAACCGGAGATCGAGAAGAAGGGAACGCCCGCCTCGCCGGCGACGGCGCGGGCGAGGAGCGTCTTGCCGGTGCCGGGCGGTCCGTATAGGAGGACGCCCTTGGGGATCCGCGCGCCGAGCGCCTGGAACTTCTTCGGGTTCTCGAGGAATTCCTTGATCTCCTCGAGCTCCTGGACGGCCTCGTCGACCCCGGCGACGTCGCGGAAGGTGATTTTCGGCGCGTCGACCGACATCCGCTTCGCTTTCGATTTGCCGAAGTTCATCACCCGGCTGCCGCCGCCCTGCATCTGGTTCATCAGGAAGATCCAGAAGCCGAAGAAAAGGACGAAGGGCAGGATCAGGGTCAGCAGCGAGAGCAGGCTGGAGCTGCCGGAGCCGTGGACCTTGGTTTCGACGTTCGCTTTCTCGAGCTGATCGAGCAGCGACTGCTCGGTGTTCGGCGGGTAACCGGTCGAGAAGCTTTCGCCGTTGGTCCGCTTGACGTCGAGCGTGTTGTCCTTGGTGTTGACCGAGACCTCTTCGATCTGGTCCTTGGCGATCAGGCCGGTTTCCGGCTTGACGAGTTCGTTGTACGGCGGCGCCTCGGTGCCGTCACCGCCAGTGATCACTTTCGAGGCGATGAACGCCAGGATCACGACCAGCAGGATCGGAAAAGCCGCGCTTTTGAAAAACCGCCTCAAGAGTGAGAATCAGCGTACCAGGGCGGAATTTGCGGGCTACTCGGAAAGCGCGGCGACGAAATCCAGGTTTCGGTACTTCTGCGCGTGGTCGAGCCCGTAGCCGATCGCAAAGCGGTTGGGGATCTCGAAGCCCACGTATTTCGGCGAGAGGTCGACCCGCAGCCGCTCCGGCTTGGTCAGCAGCGCGCAGGCCTGCAGCGAGGCCGGTCGGCGGGCGTTGAGGTTGCGCATCAGGTACTGCAGGGTGAGGCCGGAGTCGATGATGTCCTCGACGATGAGGACGTCGCGGTCTTCGATCGGCGCGTCGAGGTCCTTGAGGATGCGGACGACGCCGGAGGAGTCGGTCTGCGAGCCGTAGCTGGAGACCGCCATGAAGTCGATCTCGCAGGGAACCTCGATGTTGCGCATCAGGTCGGCGAGGAAGAGGACGGCGCCCTTGAGGACTCCGACCATGATCAGCTCCCGCCCGGCGTAGTCGCGGCTGATCTCCTCCCCCAGCTCCGCGATGCGGCGCTGCAGGTCCTCTCTGGCGACGAGGGTCTCGCCGATCGCGGGGTCCGACACGGCGCGCAGTCTAAATACATGCGCCTCACCTCGCCGACGGGACGATTTCACTCCATATAGGGGTACTTTCGTCCCGTCACCCTTGTTCGGCTCGAAGGACGCCGTCCTCGAGGACGGCGCGGACGCCGGAGCCGAGGTCGAGGGTCGAGCCGCCGCGGGTGAGGCCGGCGACCTGGTCGGCGAAGCGGGCGGCGCCGGCGACGGGGCGGGCGGCGGCCTGGTCGGCGAGGCGCTGGAGGACGAGGCGGCGCAAGGCCGGGTGCAGCTCGGCGAAGCGGCGGTGGGAGATCGTGCCGTCCCCCGCCTCCAGCTCGATGTCGACGAGCAAGTCGAGCAGCTCCGCCTCCTCGCGCAGCAGCGCCGCCGTCCGCAGCACGTTCTCCTTCGCGGCCGGGTGGATCCGCTCCAGCGCCGGGACCAGCTCGCGGCGGAGGAGGTTGCGCTTGTAATCGGCCTCCTCGTTGCTGGCGTCATCGCGCCAGGCCAGGCCCCGCTCTTCGCAGTAGGCGGTGATCTCCGCGCGGCTCGTTGTCAGCAGCGGGCGGGCGAGGCGGCCGTCGCGCGGGCGCATCCCCAGCAGCGCCCGGCGACTTGGCGAGGAGGCGAGCCGGTAGAGGATCGTCTCGACCTGGTCGTCGGCGGTATGACCGGTGACGATCGTCGCGCCGCCCTCCTCCGCCTGCCGCGACGCCGCCGCGTAGCGCTCGTCCCGCGCCCAGGCCTGGAGGTTGCCGGTGCGGTCGCTGCGCCGCGGCCGCTCCACATTCAGCGGGACGCCAAGCCGCCCGCACAACTCCTCGCAGTGACGTTCGTCCTCATCGGCCTCCTCCCGCAGCCCGTAGTTGACGTGCAGCCCCCGCACCGCCTCCGCCCCCCGCGCCCGCACCGCGAGGTCGAGCATGCAGACCGAGTCCCGCCCGCCCGAGAGCATCACCAGCAGCGGCCCGGGCCCGGCGAGGAGCCCACCCGCTTCGACCCGCTCCAGCAGCTCGTCGCCGCTCATCTCGCCCGCACGACGAAGAGCTCGGTCGGGTTCGGGAAACCCTTGAGGCTGACCTTGCCGATCTCCTCCAGCTCGAGACTCTGGCTGCCGGCGATCGCAGTGCAGACGGCGTCGGTGACCAGCACCTCGCCTGCCAGCGCCCGGTTGACGACGCGGTGGACGAGGTTGACCTGACTGCCGAAGTAGTCGCCGTCGCGGTAGACGGCATCGCCGTAGTGGATCCCGACCCGCGGCTGCGGCCGCTGCGGGAAGCGGGAGAGGAAGTCGACCGCCCACTGGGTCAGCGAGGCGGCGTCGGGCGAGACGACCATCACCTCGTCCCCGATCGTCTTCACGATCGTCGCCTCCCGCGGCAGCGTCGCTTCGACGCCGGCGACGAAGTTCTCGACGACGTCGAGCGCCTCGATGTCCCCTTCCTCCTCGGTGTAGCGGGTGAAGCCGGTGAGGTCGATGAAGCAGAGGGCGACGTGGACGTGCCCGAGCTCGATTTCGGCCGTGTCCATCCCCGCGTCGGCCTCCATGTGGCCGACCACGTCCTGTTCGACGAAGAAGCGCAGGTAGCGCTCGTGCAGGTACTCGGTCAGCGGCGCCGCCAGCGGCAGGATGTCGGCGGCGAGCTCGCCCATCTCCTCGGCCATTTCCAGCTCCGGCACCGCGTCGCGGATCAGCGGCTCGTGCACGTAGAGGTGGAAGAGCCGGACCTCGGCGTCGGCGATCCGCCGCATCGACTGCGCGTAGACGCGGACCAGCTGCAGGAAGGCGACGAGCGGGAAGCCGGCGGCGAGGACGCGGGCGCAGTGCCGCAGTGCCGCCAGATCCTCCTGGCTCAACTCGCGCTGGCCCCTCGGCGTGCCGAGGATGACGAGGATCCGCTCGACCAGCTCCGGCTCCAGCCCCGTCTCCGCCGCCGCCTGCTCGACCGTGATCGCCTCCTCTGAGCCCGAGAACAGCTCTTCGGTGAAGCCGAAGGCGAGCCGCCCCTCCTGGCCGGCGCTCTTCAGGTCCTCCAGCGAGTACCCGCGCTCGCGCATCCGCGCCACCACCCGCGCCTGCGCCGCGGCCGCCACGGTCCAGCGCCCTTTGCGGACGGGAACGATCTTCTCTTCAGCCCACCGTTTCAGCGTGGAGACAGGCACCCCGGACCGCCGCGCCGCCTCTCTGAGCGAAATCCGCTGATCGGCCATGGGGCGAGGCTAGCCGGGGTTGTGGGGGGAGGGCGTGCCGGGTGGGGGTCCCTGGGAGCACCTCCGCCGGGAGAAGCCGCAGCTGCTGACGCCTCAAGAGTCGGTTGCCCGGCTCCATGCTGAGTACCCAGAGACCCCCACCCGGCACACCCAGCAATCGAGCTCCGGCAGACGCCCAAGGGCGACATCTCTCTTAAAGCTGTCCACCTTGAGCCGTCCCGTAAGTGCGTGTTGAAGAGCGGGCGGGGTGCCCCTGCTGGGTACTCAGCATGGAGCCGAGCCAGGGACGTTCACGGCCAGCCGCCGACGACACACTCGGCGGAGGTGCTCCCAGCAGGGGCGCCCCCGCCCGCTCCTCCGCCACAGAAAACAGACGGGGCGGCCCGGAGGCCGCCCCGCTGGCTCTTGTTTTGGGGGTAGTCGGATGCGCGTAGGCGCGCTTTAGGTGGGGATCTCCGACTCCTCGTGCAGTTGGAGCACGGACTGGCCGTCCTCCCCGGTGCGGATGCGAATCGCCTCCTCCACCGGCAGCACGAAGATCTTGCCGTCGCCGACCTCGCCCGTGCGGGCGTGCCTGAGGATCGCCTCGACGACGATGTCTTTGTCTTTGTCCTCGACCACGACCTCCAGCTTGATCTTCGGCCGGACGTTGACGGTGAGGGTCGAGCCGCGGTACCGCTCGACGATGCCCTTCTGGCGGCCGGAGCCCTTGGCCTCGATGATCGACAGGGACGGGAATCCCTTGTCGAGCAGCTCGGTCCGGATCGGCTCGAACGCCTCGTGGCGGATGTACGCCTCTATCTTCTTCATGCGCTCAAGCCTCCTAGGACTCGCTGGTCATCGGGGTAACGGTCGCCGGCGAGGAGGCCGGCGCGGCTTTCGGCTTGTTGCCGTACACCGCACCGGTCGAGTACTCCGGCTGGGGGATGAACTGCTCCGGGTACCCGTACATCCCGTGCTCGGAGATGTCGAGGCCGGCGTCCTCCTCCTCGGCCGTCACCCGCAGCCCGATCGTCTTCTTGATCAGGAAGAAGATCGCGTAAGAGGCGACGAACACGCAGGCGAAGGCGACCGCCACCCCGAGCGCCTGGGCGCCGAGCTGGTGGAAGGAGCCGCTGTACCAGAGGCCCGGATCGCCGACTTCGTTCAGTTCCGCCAGCCGCGGCGAGGTGAAGATGCCGCAGGAGAGGGTTCCCCAGATGCCGGCGAGGCCGTGGGCCGAGAGGGCGCCGACCGGGTCGTCGATGACCTTCTCGATCGCGAGGACGCCGACGACGACGATCACGCCGGCAACGGCGCCGATGAACGGAGCGGCCCAGTACTCGACGTAGCCCGAGGGGGCGGTGATCGCGACGAGACCGGCGATCGCGCCGTTGCCGGCCATGCCGATGTCGATCGTCTTCGTCTTCAGGTACATGACCGCGACCGCGGCGACGACGCCGGCGGCTGCCGCCAGGTTGGTGACGACGACGACTTCGGCGAAGCGGCCGCCGACCGCGCCGAGGGTCGAGCCGGGGTTGAAGCCGAACCAGCCGAGCCAGAGGATCAGCACGCCGAGGCCGACCAGCGGCATCGAGTGCCCGGGGATCGCCCGCGGCTTGCCGTCTTTCGTGTACTTGCCGATCCGCGGGCCGAGCAGCAGCAGCGCAGCGAAGGCGCCGGTCGCGCCGATCAGGTGGACCACCGTCGAGCCGGCGAAGTCCTGCATCCCGACGTTCACCTGCAGCCAGCCGCCGCCGAAGATCCAGTGACTGAGGATCGGGTACAGGACGGCGCTGAAGATGATCGCGTAGATGATGTAGGCGCTGAACTTGATCCGCTCCAGGGTCGCGCCCCAGACGATCGCCAGCGAGACGGCGCAGAAGACGAACTGGAAGAACATGAACGCGGCCGGGCTGATCGAATACGTTTCGACGAAGGGGATGCTCGAGCCGGCTTCTTCGATCGAGGAGCCGACGTCGAGGAAGAACCCGTGCGTGCCGGCGATCTCACCGAGCCCGCCGAACGCCAGCGCGAAGCCCACCGCCCAGTAACAGAGCGAGGCGATCGAGAAGTTCACCAGCACCTTCGCCACGCCGGCGCCCGCGTTCTTGGCGCGGGAGAAGCCGACCTCCAAGAGCAGGAACCCTGCCTGCATGAACATCACCAGACAGGCGGCGACGATCACCCACATCGCGTTGATGCTGGCCTCTGGGGTTTCCAGAATCGGCGTCTGCGCACCCAGGGCCATGCCCGGCAGCACCAGCGAGGCGATCGCTGCCGCCGGAGCGGCGATCATCAACCTCTGTTTCATTCCATTCCTCCTTGCCCGGCGGAGTTCACTGCCCCTCCGGTCGCGTTTGGATTAACCGGCTTCCAAGCTATGGACGGGCCTGAAGCGGGTCTTTGGACGGCTGGAGCAAATTCGGCGGCCCCCGTTTCTCCCCGATGTCGGCGCCGTGCCTGGGCGGCTAGGGTCGGGAACCGGATGCCGGCCCGTCTGAGACCGACCGCCCCGATCGCCGCCGAGGCGATCCTCGTCGGCGACCCCGGCCGGGCGCTGATGCTGGCCCAGGAGCTGCTGGAGCAGCCGAAGATGAGCAACCACGCCCGCGGGCTCTGGGGCTACACGGGAGTGACCCCGGCAGGCCATGAGCTGACGATTCAGTCGACGGGCATGGGTGGGCCCAGCGCCTCGGTCGTCCTCGCCGACCTCGCCGAGCTGGGCGTGCGCCGGGCGATCCGCATCGGCACCTGTGCCTCGTTAGGCGACCTCGAACTCGGCGATCTCGTCGTGGTCGGGGAGGCACGGGGCGCTTTTGCGTCCCATGAGGAGGGAAAAACGCCCCAGCCCGATCCCGGGTTGACGGAGGGACTGCAGGCGCGGCTTCCCGAGGCGGAGGTGGCCGCCGTGGTCAGCCTCGACACTCTTTACCGACCGGAGCGCGACCTTCCGTCGGTGCTCACCGACGCCGCCGACATGCAAACCGCCACCCTCCTCGTCACCGCCGCCGAGCGCCAAGTAGCTCTCGCCGCTCTCCTCATTGTCACCGAGATGAGTGACGCGGGACAGCTGCGAGACGAGAACCTCGAAGAAGTTGCGAAACGTGCTGGATCCGCCGCCGCTGACCTACTCTCACCCTAAGGTTGAGGGTTAGCTTTCGCCTTCTTCGGCTCTTTTTTCGCTTTTTCGCGCCGCAGCGCCCCCAGTTCGCGGCTGAGGTCGTCGATCGCCTCCTCGACATCCTCGAGACGCTGGGAGAACGAGCGCAGGCGCCGCTCCAGCCGTTCGACGTCGGTCGCCGAGGGCAGGTTGAGCGCGCTCATCGCCGCCTGCTGGGCCTCCAAGGCCTTCTCGCGAGCCCCGAGCGCAGCCGTCACCGCGTCGTGCAAGGTCGGGTTCTCGATCAGGGCCTGCGCCAGCTCTCCGAGCGCCTGCTCGGCCCGCGCCCGCAGCCCGTCCTGCTCGTAATCCTCGTAGCTCAAAGTCACGGCAGCTTAACGAGCGCATCCGGCTCGACTGAAACTCTTCCGTCTCAGCGATGTTTCAGACGATGATTAAGGCCATGTTGGGAGGCGCTCCGCGCGTTGCGGACGCACGTACTACTGGGTAGCTTCCAACGACTGCCCAGGGAGGGGTATCCGAGCGTGGGCAGGGTCAGACCGGGATGAGAACCAAGTTCGCACTAATCCTCGCTTTCGCCAGCTTCCTGCTGGTGACCGCCGTGGGCTCGGCCCTGGCCGGAGAGCCGCTCTCGGAAAGCACTTCGGTCGACCCGACGACCACCACGACCGTGCCCTCCCTCTCGGCGCCCGCCTGCGCCAACGGCATCGACGACGACGGTGACGGCCTCGTCGACGAAGCGGATCCGGACTGCGAAACCCCGGCCGACACCGATGAGGCGCCGAGCACCCCGGTGCCGAGCGAAGAAGGGGCGACCGAATCCGAGCCCGTCCCCGCTCCCGAAGCACCCGCCCCGAGCCCAGGCAAGAAGGGTGGGGTCAAGCAAGGGTCGAGCATCGGCGGCAATGGCCCAGGCGGCAATGGCGTCACCCCCAACGAAGGGCTCGACAACCCCAGCGGCGGCAACCGCAACGGTGCGGTCACCGCCCCGAGCGCCAACGGCGGCGGCGACCAGCCGGCCCCGGAGGGCTCCGACGGCGGCTCCCCGTACTCGGCCGGCGGCACCCCCACCACCGCTAACCCGACGACGACTATCGCCCCCTTCGGGCCCGCCCCGATCGGCGTCCCCAACTTCGTCATCGACAGCTTCGAAATCCCGCCATTCCTGCTGCCGATCTACCAGGCCTGCGGCACCGAATACGGGATCCCCTGGGAGGTGCTCGCCTCGATCAACAAAATCGAGACCGCCTTCGGCACCAACACCAACGTCTCCAGCGCCGGCGCCGTCGGCTGGATGCAGTTCTTGCCCTCGAGCTGGGAAGCCTTTGGCCTCGACGCCAACGGCGACGGCAAGAAAGACCCCTACAACCCCGTCGACGCGATCTGTGCCGCCGCCCACTACCTGAAGCTGGCTGGTGGCAACGACGACCTCTACCAGGCGATCTTCGCCTACAACCACGCCGACTGGTACGTGCAGGAGGTCCTCCTCTACGCCCGCGCCTACGGCCGTCTCCCCTCCGACCTGGTCGGCTCGCTGACCGGCCTCACCGAGGGCGCCCACTTCCCGATCGCCGCCGACGCCCGCTACGCCGACGACGTCGCCGCCCGCGCCGCCCTCAAGAGGGGTGAGAGCCCCGACTACGGCAACGCCGCCGAAGTCATCTCCTCCTCCCCCACCCCGCGCGGGATCAACATCTTCAGCGAGCAGGGCGCACCGGTGGTCGCCGTCAACGACGGGATCATCCGCAAGCTCGGTCACTCCGAGCGGCTCGGCAACTTCGTCGTCCTCGAAGACACCTACGGCAACCGCTACACCTATGCCGAGCTCGGCAACCTCGTCCGCGACCGCCGCCTCGTGGTGATGCCGACCGGCCAGGAGAAGCGGGTCCCGGTCGAAAGCCAGAACCTGCGGCCGCGGCTGCGCGCCTACCCCGAGCGCACCGGCAACGGCGCCGACACCGCCAGCGACGCGGTCGAAGCGGCGATCGCCGCCAGCGGCAAGGGCTCGCTCAAGGTAGGCTCGAAGGTAATCGCCGGCACCGTCCTCGCCCGCGTCGCCACCGGCGAGGAAGGGGTCGACTCCCACATCAACTTCTCGATCCGCCCGGCCGGCAAAGGGGCGCCGCGGATCGACCCGAAGCCGATCCTCGACGGCTGGAAGCTGCTCGAGGCGACCGCGATCTACCGCGCCAAGGGCAAGAGCCCGTTCGCGAAACTGAGCGGGGCCGGGGTCCTGCTGCTCTCGAAGGAGGCTCTGGTCAAGCGGGTCCTTGCCGATGAAGACCTCGAGATCTACGAATGCGGTCGCGAAGACATCGCCGGCGGCCGCATCGATCGCCGCATCCTGGCGATGCTCGAGTACCTGAGCACCCAGGGCTACCAGCTGACGATCACCTCGCTGCAGTGCGGCCACGGCTTCCTCACCACCTCCGGCAACGTCTCCGAGCACAGCACCGGCACCGCGGTCGACATCGCGATCATCAACGGCATCCCGGTCACCGGCCACCAGGGTCCCGGCACGCCGACCGATGAACTGATCCACGAAGTCCTGCGCCTGCAGGGGACGATGCACCCGCACCAGGTGATCTCGCTCGAGGACCTGCCGGGCGAAACCAGCTTCGCGATGGCCGACCACTACGACCACGTCCACGTCGGCTACCAGCCGACCGCCGGGTCGATGGAAGCCCGGTTCGCGGCGCTGCTGAAACCGGACCAGTGGAACCGCCTGATCACCCGCCTCGGCGAAATCGAAAACCCCGAGGTGCCGGTCCATCCCTCGAAGTACGCGGTTCCCGATCGCACCAACGGCGGCCTCTCGGCCGGCGGCGACTGATCCTGTTCGGGTTCGTCCAACTCGACTTCGCCGGACCGCTGCCCCTGGCCGACGGTCGCTACCTGGTGCGCGGGCTCGACCCGGAGGCCTCGGAGAGCGTCCTCGTCCTGCAGCAGGTTGGCGCGCCGGCAGCGGGACGCAGACGCCGCAGGCCGCGCAAGCCCGAAGAGGAGGCGGCACCGCTGACGCTGACGCGGGTGACGGCGATCCGCGCCTTCGCCCGCTTCGAGGACGAGGGGGAGGCGGCGCGCTGGCTAGACGAAGCGGTGGAGGCCGAGGACACGGTTGAGGTCCTGGTCGACGAAGCGCTCGAGCTGCTCAACCGCGCTCTGCACGCGCAGGCGCTCGCCAGCGCCAACCCTTCCTCCCGCTCCGAGCTCTCCGCCGAGGGCGCGGAGCGGATCCTGATCGGCTTCGGCAGCGGCGAGGAGGCAGCCGCCAGCCGCTTTCGCGACGCCCGCCAGGTCGACGTCGCCCCCCGCTCCTCGCGCCGGCGCCGCCGCGAGGAAGAGCTGCGCCCGCAGGAACGGGTGGCGGCGATCCTCGGCGGTCGCGAGCATGCCGGCGCCTGCGAGACGCTCCTCCTCCGCGCCCGCGCCGACCTTGACGCCGGCCGCACCCGCGAGGCGGCCCTGCAGCTGCGCGTCGGGTTGGAGGCGCTGCTGGTCGAGCTGAAGGGGGCACTGACGGACCCGGGGCACGAGGAGGATATGGCGACGCTGGAAGCACGCCGGAGGGAGGCAGGCGAGACGGCAAACGAGGCTCTACACGGTGCGTTGACGTCGGAGCGGCGCGCCCAGGTGGAGGAGCTGCTGAAGCTGAGCGAGCGGGTGCTCCGCCGACGCCGAGTCCTTCGGGGCTAAAGCTAAGGTTGAGCCTTAGATTTTAAGCTGCTGGGAGACAATCTCGTCGAGCAGCGTCTCGGCGAGGTGGTGCGCCTCCTCCAGCTCGACCCCCTCGACCGAAGGCACGCCGATCACGGTCAGCCCAGCCGCCCGCGCAGCCGCGACCCCGGTCGGCGAGTCCTCCAGGGCCACGACGGCGGGGCCCGGCTCCACCCCCAATCGCCGGCACGCCTCCAAATAGGGGTCAGGCGCCGGCTTCGGCGCCGCCACTTCGTGGGCGCTGAGGACGACGTCGAAATGACCCTCGAAGCCGACGATCTCGATCGAGCGCCTGACGAAGCGCAGCGGCGAGTTGGAGACGAGGCCGATCGGGACGCCCTGCTCGCGCAGGCGCTCGAGCAGCTCGCGGGCGCCGACCATCGCCTCCACCCCGTGCTCGAGCTCGGCGACGACGAGCGCGTTCAGCTCCTCCAGCAGCTCCGCCGCCCGCCCCGACTCGCCGAGCCGGCGCTCGAGGATGCCACCGGCGATTTCCGCCGAGGTGCCGACCAGCTCCAGCTTGTCGGCGGAAGTGAACTCGAGCCCGCGGCGCTCGAAGAGGTCTTCCTCGGCCCGGGTCCAGACCGACTCCGTGTCGAGCAGGAGGCCGTCGTTGTCGAAGACGACGGCGTCGGGCAGGGCCGCCATCAGCCGAGCGCCGCCACCAGCGCGGCGAGCTCCTCGTCGACCTCGCCCTCGAGCTTCAGCTCGGCGGCGCCGTCGTAGGGCGTCTCGCCCTTGGTCACGATCGCCAGCCGCCCACCATGTTCAAGGGTCAGCTGCGGCAGACCCGCCACCGGGTGCACCGCCAGCGAGGAGCCGACGCAGAGCATCAGGTCCGCCGCTTCGGCCAGCTCAGTCGCCCGCTCGATCGCCGCGACCGGCAGCATCTCGCCGAAGAGGACGACGTCGGGTTTGACGGGACCTTGACATGAAGAACAGCGAGCAACACCGCTTTCGTCGAACAGGTCTTCGACCTCAGTGAGAAAGAACTCCCTTCCGCAAGCAAGACAGGAGGAGGTCTCGATCGAGCCGTGGACCTCGATCACGTTCTCCGACCCCGCCGCCCGGTGCAGGCGGTCGACGTTCTGGGTGATCACGCCCTCGATCAGCCCCCAGCGCTCCAGCTCCGCCAGCGCCTCGTGCGCCCGGTTCGGCTCCTTGTCGCCCAGCGACTGGAAGCGGGGCCGGTAGTAGGACCAGAAGCGCTCCGGCTCGCGCTGGAAGACGCTGATGTGGGCGACCTCCATCGGATCCACCTTCGCCCACAGCCCCGTCTCCGGGGTGCGGAAGTCCGGGATCCCCGAGGGGACTGAGACGCCGGCGCCGGTGAGGGCGACGGCAGAGCGCGACTGGCCGAGCAGCTCGGCCAGTCGCTCCACCTGCGGCGTCTTTACCTGCCGCTCCACTTCGGGCTGCGCTTGCCGAGGAAGGCGGAAATGCCCTCTTTGGCGTCCTCGCTGGTGAAGGCGGTGGCGAAGCCCTGCTTCTCGGCCTCGATCCCGGCGTCGATGTCTCCCTGGTGGGAGACGGTCTTGATCTGCTCGACCGCGACCGGCGCCTGCGCCGCCAGCTTGCGGCCCCACATCAGCGCCGTCTCGAACAGCTCGTGGTCGGGGACGACGCGGTTGACGAGGCCCAGCTCCAGCGCCTCCTCGGAGAGGATCGCTTCGCCGACCAGGTTCATCTCCAATGCCTTGCTGGGCCCGACTAGTCGGGCCAGTCGTTGGGTGCCGCCGAAGCCGGGGATGATCCCCAGCTTCACCTCGGGCTGGCCGAAGACGGCGGCCTCGGCGGCGATCCGCACGTCGCAGGCCATCGCCAGCTCGCAGCCGCCGCCGAAGGCAATCGAGTTGACCGCGGCGATCGTCGCGACCCGCGCCGTGCCGAAGTCGCGGAAGAGCGCGTGGGCGCGGTGGATCAGGTCCGCCCCGCTGGCCTCGTCCAGCGTGGTGAAGGCCTTGATGTCGGCGCCGGCCGAGAAGACGACCGGGACCGAGGAGGCAACCACCATCGCCCCGACCTCGCCGCCCTCCTTGATCCGGTTCCAGACCGTCTCCAGGTCGGCGATCACCTGCGGCGAGAGCGAGTTCATCGGCAGGTTGGCGAGCCAGGCGATCGCGACGCCGTCGCGGGTCTCCAGCTTCACCGTCTCGGTCTGCTCGCCCTCGTCGGCCTGTGGGTAGGGGTAGAAGCCCTGGCCCGTGCCGAGGCCGTAGCGGCCCTGGGCGACCAGCCGCTTCAGGGTCACCGGCGGCGCGAAGCGCTCGCCGTACTTCTCCTCCAGCCCCTCCATCGTCTCCAGCACCTGGTCGAGGCCGGTGACGTCGGCTTTCCAGAACGGCGGCAACAGGCCTTTGCGCGGATCGAGCCCGGCCCCGGCCATCATCCCGAGGTCGATGTCGCGGACCGAGCAGACCCCCTCCTCGACCAGCAGGCAGGCCTCGATCAAGGCGCGGCTGGAGAACATCGCCACCAGCTCCTCGGCGTTCGGCTCCGCGTCGCCAGGAACGTTCTGCTCGCCGTCCTTGAAGAAGCCCTCGCCGCCGGTCTTGGCGCCGAGCTTGCCTTCGGAGACGAGCCCGCGCAGGCCCTCGTGGACGTAGAAGCTCTCGCCGTAGGACTCATGCAGGTGCTCGGCGACGTGGAAGACGGTGTCGAGCCCGAGCAGGTCGGTGAGGAAGAACGGGCCCATCGGCGCCAGCTGGGCGCCGGCGATCGCCTCGTCGATCGCCTTCAGCGACAGCCCCTGCTCCTCCTGGGCGCGCCAGATCTCCCCCATCGTCGCCATCAGGATCCGGTTGACGACGAAGCCGGGGACCTCGCCGCAGACGATCGGCTGCTTCTTGATCGCCTGGGCGAAGTTGTAGGCGGCGGTGGCGGTCTCCTGCGAGGAGTCCTCGCCGACGATCACCTCGACCAGCGGCATGATCGAGGCCGGGTAGAAGAAGTGGAAGCCGACGACCTTGTCGGGCCGCAGCGTCGCCTCGCCGATCTCGGTGATCGAGAGCGAGGAGGTATTGGAGGTGAGGATCGCGTGCCCCGGCGTCGCCGCGTCGATCTCGCGGAAGACGGCCTGCTTGATCTCCATCTTCTCCGGCACCGCCTCGATCACGAAGTCGACGTCGCCGAACTCCTCGTAGGTGGTGGCGCCGGTGATGTTGCCCATCACCTCGGCCAGCCGCGCGTCGGCCTGCTCCTGGGTCAGCTTCTCCTTCTTGACCAGCCGGGCCAGCTGCCCCTCGGTGACGCCGCGGGCTTTCTCGAGCGCCGCATCGACGAACTTCTGGTCGATGTCCTTGACGACGACGGGGATGTCGGAGGCGGCGATCGCCTGCGCAATCTCGCCGCCCATGGTGCCGCCGCCGACGACGGCGGCCTTCGATACGAACATGAAGAGTGATCCCTCTCTTTTTCGGCTTTGTGGTGCGGCGCGGCCGCGGGAACCGCAGGCTATACAGATGCCCGCGGCTCCCGCTGATCGGCTAGAGGAAGAGCTGCGGCTCCCCCTCCTCCACCTCTTCGACCGACTCCTCTTCCTCCTCCGGCTTGAACCGCTGGTAGGCGAAGGCGCCGGCCAGCAACAGGAGACCGAGGATGACGAAGGAGAGGGCCCGGGCCAGCTCTTCGAGCTCAGAGAGGTCGTAGGTCCAGACCTTGACGATCGCGACCGCCAGCAGGGCGAGGCCGCCGAGGCGGGCCTGCGGCGAGCGCCGGACCATGCCCCAGACGACCGCGCCGAGGCCCGTCGCCGTCCAGAAGGCGGAAAGCCAGGACTGGCCGATCTCGCGGGCTTCGCCGCTGGCGTTGTCGCCGATCACGTCGATGATCGCGACCGAGCCGAGGTAGACGAAACCGGCGGCGCTGAGGTAGCCGACCACAGTTGCCGTCTTCGGCTCGATCTCGCGGCCGTAGAACCAGCAGGCGAACGCGGCGCCCGCGCAGCAGGCGATCGCGACAAGGGCGCTACCAAGGTCTTCGACCCCTTCGGCGATTGCGATCGGGGGCGCCTCGACGACCAGCATGTGGGCGATCCCGAGACCGAGGAAGCAGAGCGCCCCGATCCAGAGCCGCTCCGCGTCCGACAGCGCCGGCACCCGCGTGCGGTCCACCCGCGTCGCTAGGAAGGCGAGCGCCGCAGATGCGGCCGACCAGGCAGCCACCAAACTGGGGCCGTCGAGGGCGTTGGCGGCGCCGAAGCTCGCGAGGCCGATCCCACCGCCGACCAGCAGCGAACCGATTTCGGCGGTGGACGCCGGTGCGGATCGCGACGCCGCCGAGCAGGAGGTGGGCGGCGGCAAAGCCGAAGATCCAGCCGTTGAGGGCGAGGGACGAAGTGGAGTCGTCACTGATGACGATGCAGCCGAGGCCAACGACGAGAATGCTGCTGCCGAGGAGCAACAGCCAGGAGGAAACCGGGAGCTTCTCTTCGCCGCGGCTGCGCAGCTCGTAGCCGAAGGCGGCGGTGGCGTAGAGGACCCAGAACCCGGCGAGGACGGCGAGTACCAGGAGCACGGGTTCGCCTCCTTCTCCCGAACCCCCGAAGAGGCCGATGTAACGGCTTTCCGCGGTCCAGAGAATCAGCTGCGGCGCGGAAACGGCGAAGGCGCCCAGCGCCAGCCAGTTCCAGCGCTGCCAGAGGAGGACGCCGACGCTCGCGGCGAGAGCCAGGGCAACAAAGGCGATGGAGCCGCCGTCGTTCGACGTGCCCACCAGCATCGGCGCCGCCAGCGCGCCCAGCATGCCGACGCTGGCGACCAGCATCGAGGACCAGCGAACGGCGATGAAGACGCCGAGGACGCCGATCAAGGCCGCTGCCTCTAACCCGATCACTGGCGAGATCAAGTCATAGGTCTGGGCGGCGACGACGGTGGTCGCATAGAGCCCGGGAATCGCGACCGCCACAGCGATACGAGCGACCTCGAGGCGCCCCTTCTTTTCGTGCAGCCAGAGGCCGATGGCGAGCAGCAACAACGAGCCGAACGCGGCCATCAGGGTCCGGACCTCCTCCGAGAACCAGATGCTGTCGACGGCGCTGCGCATCAGGAAGATGACGCCGAGCAGGGTCGCGAAGCCGCCGATCCAGGCCAGCACGCGGCTGCCGAAGACGCGCTCGAACTCGATCCTGGTGATCGGGTTCGAGGGCGGAGGCGGAGGCGGTGAATGCCCAGGCGGCGGTTCCGACGGGGGCCGGAAGGCAGGCGGGACGTCGTATCTCGGGTCTTCGTTCATGACTGCTCCTTAAGTGGCTGATGACAGGGGTTGATGAAGGGTTATTGACCGACGGTCAACACCGTAGCAATCTTGTCAACCTTCGGTCAATAAGCCGTTACAATCCCGTGCATGAGCGAGCCCGCCTACCGCCGCATGGACGTCGACGAGCGCCGCGCGCAGCTACTCGAGCGCGGCGCCGAGCTCTTCACCAGCCACCCCTACGACGAGCTCTCGATGCAGGAGATCGCCAAGGCGGTGGGGATCTCGAAGGCGCTGCTCTACCACTATTTCCCCAGCAAGCAGGCGTTTTTCGAGGAGACGCTGAGCACCTGGGCGGAGCGGCTGCGGAAGCGGACCGAGCCCGATCCCGACCTCTCCCCCGTCGAGCAGCTGACCGCCAGCCTCGACGGCTTCCTCTCCCTGGTCGAGGAGAACTCGGTCGCCTACCGCAACCTGATGCAGAGCGCGACCGGGGTCTCGGCGATCCGCGACCTGATCGAAGAGGTGCGGCGGGCGACCGCGCAGCGGATCCTCGACGGGATGTATCCCGACGGCGCCCCGCCGAAGGCCCGTACCGCGGTCAGCGGCTGGCTCTGGTTCATGGACGGCGCCTGCCTGAACTGGATCGAGCACCGCGACGTCGAGCGCGGGGATCTGCGCGACCTCCTGCTCGGCGTCCTCATGGGCGCCCTGATCGCCACCGGCTCCCCGCCGGACCCCGCTCAAGTCTCCTAAAAGCCCGGTCGATAAATCACCTTCATGCGAAGGTGGGGGAAGTACCTGACGATCGTCTGCGCGCTGCTCTGCTGCGGCGCCCTGCTCGGCTCAACCGCGCCGGCCTCGGCCGCGGTGCCGCCGGCGAAGCTGACGCGTGACGGCCGCGCCGTCGCCCCACCGGCGGCGCCGCCAGCAGTGAAGGCGATGATCGAGGCCGCGAACCGGATCCGCCACCGGCCCTACGTCTGGGGCGGCGGCCACCGCAGCTGGAACTCGCGCGGCTACGACTGCTCGGGCTCGGTCAGCTACGTGATGCACGCCGCCGGCCTGCTCGACTGGCCACTCGACTCGACCGGCTTCATGCGCTGGGGAGGCGGCGGCGCCGGCTCCTGGGTCCGCATCTACGCCAACAAGGAACACGTCTTCGCGGTGATCGCCGGTCTGCGCTGGGACACCTCCTACAGCGAAGACGGCGACCGCAGCGGCCCCGGCTGGAGCGAGCAGATGCGCCCCACCGGCGGCTTCCGCCTGCGCCACCCACTCGGGCTCTTCAGCGCCACCCCACTCGCGTAAAAGCGCGCTTCCGGCACCGGAAGCGCCACCGCGGATAACCCCCGCCGCCCCAGCTTTGTACGGCGGTACAAAAGCGCGATACGGCAGCCGCTATTAGGCTCTGTGGCGCTCTTTTCGAGGGACCGAGACTTTCAAATCAATCGCGCCGGGAGGACCGAGCGCGCACTTAGTGGGGGAGAACCCGAACCGATGACTCGCATTCGCCAGCAAAACGTGACCGCAGCGCAGTGGAGCTCAAACGGAGGGGCCCTCGGCGCGCAGGACCTGACCATCCCCGAGAACAACCCGTTCGGGCAGAACGTCTTCTCGGTCGCCGTGCAGAGGGACCGGTTGCCGGGGGATGTCTTCGAGAAGCTGCAGACGACGCTGGAGGGCGGCGAGGCGCTCGACCCGAGCTTGGCCGACGCGGTCGCCGAGGCGATGAAGGAGTGGGCGCTGGAGAACGGCGCCACCCACTACACCCACATGTTCCAGCCGCTGACCGGATCGACCGCGGAGAAGCACGACTCCTTCTTCGAGCCCGGTGGCGAAGGCAACGCGATCGCCGATTTCTCCGGCAAGGAGCTGATCCAGGGCGAGCCGGACGCCTCCTCGTTCCCGACCGGCGGCGTCCGCGCCACCTTCGAGGCCCGCGGCTACACCGCCTGGGACCCGACCAGCCCCGCCTTCATCCTCGAGAACCCGAACGGGGCGCTGCTCTGCATCCCGACCGCCTTCGCCTCCTGGACCGGCGAGGCGCTCGACGCGAAGATCCCGCTGCTGCGCTCGATGGACGCGCTCAGCCGCTCGGCGATCAAAGCGCTGCGGCTGCTCGGCGACGACGAGGCCCAGCGCGTCTTCACCACCGTCGGCCCCGAGCAGGAGTACTTCCTGATCGACGAGCAGTACTTCTTCGAGCGGCCCGACCTGATCGCGACCGGCCGCACCCTCTTCGGCGCCAAGCCGCCGAAGGGCCATGAGCTCGACGACCACTACTTCGGCTCGATCCCGGAGCGGATACTCGCCTTCATGCTCGAGTCGGAGCTGGAGATGCGCAAGCTCGGCATCCCGGTCAAGACCCGCCACAACGAGGTGGCGCCGAACCAGTACGAGATCGCGCCGATCTTCGAGAACTCCAACGTCGGCTCCGACCACCAGCAGCTGCTGATGCAGACGCTGGAGAACGTCGCCCGCCGCTACGGCCTCGTCTGCCTCCTGCACGAGAAGCCGTTCGCTGGGGTCAACGGGTCCGGCAAGCACAACAACTGGTCGATGGGGACCGACACCGGCGCCAACCTGCTCAACCCGGGCGAGACGCCGGCGGACAACATCCACTTCCTGTTCTTCTGCACCGCGGTGATCCAGGCGGTCAACAAGCACCAGGGGCTGCTGCGCGCCTCGGTCGCGAACATCGGCCAGGACCACCGCCTCGGTGCCAACGAGGCGCCGCCGGCGATCATCTCGATCTTCCTCGGCGGCGAGCTGGAAAAAGTGTTCGAGGCGATCGCGACCGGCGAAGGCGACCCGAACACGCCGGCCTCCTTCCTCGACCTCGGGGCCCAGGTGCTGCCGCCGCTGCCGCTGCACGGCGGCGACCGCAACCGCACCTCGCCGTTCGCCTTCACCGGCAACAAATTCGAGTTCCGGGCGCTGGGGTCGAGCATGTCGCTCGGCTTCCCGAACACGGTCCTGAACACGATCGCCGCCGAGGCGATCGACGAGCTCGCCGGCAAGCTGGAGGCGAGGCTGAACGCCGGCGAGCAGATGCCGCAAGCCGTGATCGAGATCGTCAAAGAGAGCTACCTGGCCAACAAACAGGTCTGCTTCAGTGGCGACAACTACTCCGAGGAGTGGCACCAGGAGGCCGAGCGGCGCGGGCTGAAGAACCTGAAGACGACCCCGGACGCGCTGCCGGAGGTGCTGGCTGAGAGCACCGTGCAGGCCTTCGAGAACTACCACGTGCTCTCCAAGCAGGAGCTCGAGTCCCGCTTCGAGGTCTGGGTCGAGCAGTACTGGCTGCGGGCCAACATCGAGGCGGAGACGGCTTTCTCGATCGCGAAGACGATGATCCTGCCGGCGGCGCTGCGCTACCTGGCGCTGATCGGCGAGTCCGGTGTCTCGGCGATCGAGGGCGAGGTCCGCGGCCTCGTCGACGAGCTGGTCGCCGGCCTCGGCGAACTCGACGCCGCCAACGCCGACCCCGGCCTCGAGGGGCTGGAGATGGCGGTCCACGCCCGCGACAAGCAGCTGGGCGCGATGGCCAACGTCCGCGACGCCGCCGACAAGCTCGAGCGCGTCGTCGCCGACGACCTCTGGCCGCTGCCGAAGTACGAGGAGATGCTGTTCATCAAGTAGCGGCGGCGACGCGGAAGGGCGCGACCAGGCGATGGAGCCGGTCGCGCCCTCGCGGGACCAGCTCGGTCACCGGCTTGACGATGCGGTACCAGCCGGGCGCCGTGTCTGCGAGCAGTTGGGTGGAGTTGCACAGGCCCGGCGAGCCGGGGCCGGCGGCGCCCAGCCAGAGGAGCCATCCGTCCGGCGTCAGCTCGGGAGCCTTGGCCCAATGCCCCTCGTCCCAGCGCTGCACGGCGAAGTCTTCGCCGAAGGTCATCGTCCTCGTGCCGAGGTTCGCCGCCCGGCTGAAGACCCGCTGCCCCGGCCGGTAGGAGCGGCGGTCGAGCAGCAACCTCGCCTTCCAGAACGACCGCGCCACCTTGGCGTAGGAGCTGTAGGCGCCGAGGCGGACGCCGGTCTTGTCGAAGAACTTGATGTCGGCGCGGTAGAAGCCCCGCCTGCCGAGGGTTTCGACGGAGACGTGCGGCTGCTCGGCTGCGTCCAGCTCGCCAATCTGAAGGGTCTCGCTGTCGACTTCCCCCAGCGGCTTGCCGCCCCGGCCCAGCAGCCACATCTGCATCGTCACGGTCCAATCGAGTCGGACGGTGCCGCTGAAGTTTTCCTCCGAGAAGCCGTAGCCGACGCTGCCGCGCCGGTCCAGCACCTCGTTTGGGCTTGACCCGTAGATGTTCACGTTCGGCCTGGCGAATGGCAGCTGTCCGTCCCAGGGCACCGTCCGCAGCGGCGGCAGCCGGGAGAAGCCGTAGTCCCGCGCCGGCTGCTTCGGAGCGCAGAACCGCGGTTCCGCTTGGGCCGTCGCGGCGCCCACTGCGAAGAGCGCCAGGATCAGCGCCGACAACGTCGTCGTCCTCGTCCCGAGCCCTCGCACGGGGAACATCCTAAGGGCGTGACTGGACTCGCATCCGCAGGCCGCCGCGTGGCGAGAGGGTCGGCATCTGGCGGATCGTCATCGTGCGGCCGGGGAGTGACTCGATACGGAGGTGCTGGAGGAGCTTCGTCGCCACCAGCTTCACCTCGGTCTGGCCAAAGCGCTTGCCGATGCAGATGCGGGAGCCGCCGCCGAAGGGGACGTAGGCGCCGCGGGGCAGGGCCGCTTTGCGCTCGCGGGCGAAGCGCTCGGGGATGAAGGCCTCGGGCTGGGGGAAGACCTCGGGGAGGCGGTGGCTGGCCCAGGAGCAGTAGTTGACGTAGGCGCCCTTCGGGACCGTGTGGCCGCCGAACTCGTACTCGCGGATCGCCCGCCGCGGGCCGATCCAGGCTGGCGGATAGAGGCGAAGGACCTCGTCGAGGACCATGTCGAGGTAGGGCATCTCCTTTTCCAGCTGCAGCGCGGTCGGCGTCTCCCCCTGCAGGACTTTGTCCTGCTCCTCGCGCAGGCGACGAGTTGCCTCCGGGTGGCGGGCCAGCTCGTGCAGCATGAAGGTGAGGGTCGAGGTCGAGGTGTCGTGGCCGGCGAACATCAGGGTCATCACCTGGTCGCGGATCTCGCTGTCGGTGAATTCCTCGCCACCGGCGCCTCGAGCGCCGCAGAGGAGGCTGAGGATGTCGCCGCGGCCGGGGTCAGGGTGAGCGCGATGGCGGGCGATCTCGGCGAAGACGATCTCGTCGAGGACCTCTCGCGAGCGGTTCATCTTGCGCCAGGGGGAGCCGGGCCCACGCAGCAGCCGCAGGGGGTAGTCGATCCCGTAGAAGGCGAGGGCACGCTCGAAGTGGTGCGCCGCGGCGGCGCCTCTGCCGGCCTCGTCGGGGTCGAGCCCGAGCAGCGCCCGCATCGCGATCCGCATCGCCAGTCTCCGCATCCACTCGTATAAGTCGACCACCTCGCCGACGGGCAGGGCCGCGATTGCCTGCTCGGCCTCGACCGTCATCGCCTCGGTCGCCGCGACGATCTGCTCGCGGTGGAAGGCGGGCATCATGATCGCCCGCGCCCGGTCGTGGTAGTCACCATCGATGGTCAACAAGCCGTCGCCGAGCAGCGGGATCAGGTCGCCGAAGCTCGACTCGCGCCAGTGGAAGTTCTCCGGGTGGACGACGGTGACGAAGTGGTTCGCCTCCGGACCGAGCATGAAAACGACCGGCGAGTGCAGCAGCCGCATCGTGAAGATCGGCCCGCACTCTTCGTAGGCGCCGAGCAGCAGCGGCAGCGGGTCGTCATTGACCTGCAACGTGCGGGCCCAGCTGAAGTTCGTCGGTCCCGGCGGGAACTTCCCCCTCCCCCGCCACTCGGCGACGAGGTCTTCGCCGACCCGGCGCAGCGGGTTTGGCTTCATCTGCGGCGGCCGGGCGACCGGCGCCGTGGTGTCGACCGTTGCCATTCGAAGATCGTAACTGGCTACGCAGCCAGTTTGGTTGAGTCAGGCAGCCGAGGCGGCGAGCTGGCCGCAGGCGGCGTCGATGTCGCGGCCGCGAGTGAGGCGGACGGTGGCGGTTATGCGGTGCTCGGCGAGGATTGCGCGGAAGCGCTCGATCCGCTCCGGCGAGGAGCCGTCGTAGCTGCCGGTCGGGTTGTAGGGGATGAGGTTGACCTTGTAGCCCCGGGGATCGAGCAGCTCGGCCAGCTCGCGGGCGTGCTCGGGGAGGTCGTTGACGCCGTCGAGCATCACGTACTCGACGAAGACCTTGCGGCGGCGGGCAGCGCGGTAGCGCTCGCAGGCGGCCAGAACCTCGGCGATCGGGTAGCGCTCGTTCACCGGCATGATCTGCGAGCGCAGGCCGTCGTTGGGGGCGTGCAGGGAGAGGGCGAGGCTGACCGGCATCTCGCACTCGGCAAGGCGATCGATCCCCGGCACCCAGCCGACCGTGGAGATCGCGGTGCGGCGGTGGGTGACGCCGAGGTCGGGCAGCAGCTCGCAGGCCCCGAGGACGTTGTCGACGTTCATCGTCGGCTCCCCCATCCCCATGAAGACGACGTGGTCGATCTCCTCCAGGCGGCGGAAATGAAGCGCCTGGTCGAGGATCTCGTCGACCGTGAGGTTGCGCCCGAACTTCATCTGTCCGGTTGCGCAGAAGGTGCAGGTGAGCGGGCAACCCGACTGCGAGGAGAGGCAGACCGAGCGCCGGCCGTCCCGGTAGCGCATCAGCACCGCCTCGATCGGCCGCCCATCAGCCGTATGGAAGAGGGTCTTGACGGTGCCGTCGTCGGACTTCGCCTCGGCGGCGACGGTCAGCGTCGAGAGCGGAACCTGCGCCGCCAGCCGCTCCCGCAGCCCCGCGGGCAGGTTCGTCATCTCCTCATAGGAGCGCGCCCCGCGCGCCACCCACTCCCACACCTGCCCGGCGCGGTAGGAGGGCTCGCCGGGCTCGGCGAGGGTGGTGGCTAGGAGGTCTCGGTCCACGGGACGAGTGTACGGCGCACCGAGTCCGCGTCAGGCGTCGAATAGCGACGTCTGACGCGGACTCGCGATCAGTTGTGCGCCTTTTCGCCGCGTTCGAGCATGGCGACGAATTTCCGTAGCCGCCGCTCCCGCGTTTCCGGCTTCTTCGCCTCGTCGAGGCGATAGAGGATCGCGTAGCGGTTGGCGCTGTCGAGGCCTTCGAAGAACTCCTTGGCACCTGGGTTCGCGTCGAGCTCGCGCTGCAGATCGGGAGGGACCGCCGCCGTCCGCTGACCCTCGTACGCGGCATCCCAGCGGCCGTCTGCCTTCGCCGCTTCGACCTCGGCCATTCCTGCCGGCCGCATCCTCCCCGCCTCGATCAACGCTTCGGCCTTCTCGCGATTGATCTTCGACCAGCGACCGCGGGGGCGCCGCGGCGTGAAGCGCTGCAGGAAGTGCTTCTCGTCGAAGCCGCGCTTCTGGCTGTCGATCCAGCCGAAGCAGAGCGCCAGCTCCAGCGCCTCGGCGTAGGTGACGCTGCGCCCCCCCGATCCCTTCTTGGCGATCTTCAGCCATACGCCGTCGGAGCTGTCGTGGTTTTCCTCCAGCCACGCCTCCAGGTCCTCCGGGGCGACGAAGAGCTGGATCGGCAGATCGTCAGCCATCTCCACTCCGCCTGCCTCTCAGCTCCCCCAGCAGGCGGTCGATCGCCTCGCGGGCGTAGGCGAAGACCTGGGAGTCTCCGCTGAGCCGGTAGCGCGAGTTCGCCCCCATCACCAGCGAGAAGAGCTCGAAGGCGAAGCGCTCGGGATCCTCGACGCCGGCGATCCGGGCCTGGCGCTCGAGCTCCCGCAGCCAGGCGTCGAGCGAGGCGGCGATCGCGTCGCGGACGGGGCCGGGGCGGTCGTCGTACTCGGCCGAGGTCGCGGCCCAGAAGCAGCCGCCCGAGTAGTCCTGCAGCTGGTCGAGGTAGCGCTCGGCCATCGCCCGCAGGCGCGGGGCGCCGTCGGGCAGCTCCAGGGCGGGCTCGATCACCCTTCCCGTGAAGCGCTCGGCGGCGGCGGCGACCGTCGCCAGCTGCAGCTCCTGCTTGGAGCCGAAGTGGGCGAAGAGGCCGCTCTTGCTCATCCGCAGCTCGGTCGCGAGGCGGCCGATCGTCAGACCCTCCAGCCCCTCGGCGGAGGCGAGGTCGACGGCGCGGTCGAGGATCGAGGCCCGGGTGCGGGCCCCCTTGGCGGGCCGCGTGTCCCTCTGGGTGACGGGAGTCACAGACGCAGGATATAAAAAAGCACGAACGTTCGTTTCAGAAGCGGCCACGGGCCGGCACAAGGACCACGGAGGACGAGATGAGCGACTACACGGTGAAGAAGATCGACGAGATGGAGGCCGTTTTCCTCGGCGCGTTCAAACGGGCACGAGCCGAATTGGGAGTCGAGTCCTTCGGCCTGCAGGTAATCGACATGCCGCCCAACTTCGACAACTACCCGGAGCACGACCACGCCGAGGACGGTCAGGAGGAGGTCTTCATGGCGATCCGGGGCGGCGGCGAGATCGAGATCGAGGGCGAGCGCTTCCCGCTCGACCCCGAGCACATGGTCCGCGTCGCTTCCGGGACCAAGCGGAAGGTATGGCCGGGGGCCGAGGGGATCCGGATGGTGATCGTCGGCGGGGTACCGGGCGGCACCTACGAGGCCCCTGACGTCAGCAAGCTGGGGGAACCGGATCCGATGCGCAACTGAGGATCCGTGGATAGGCTGGGGACCTGATGCGGCGCCTCTCGTCCCTGGCCGTCCTCCTCTCCCTCCTCGCCCTGGCGTTGCCGGCGGCGGCGTCGGCGCAGACCTCCGACCACACCGAAGACACGATCGTCGTCATCTCCGGCGACGTCTTCGTCCCCCGCGGTCATACCGTCGCCGGGGTCGTCGTCGTCAACGGCGACGTGCGGGTGGCGGGGCGCGTCGACGGCGACGTCATGCTGTTCTCCGGCGACATCCTCGTCAGCGGCAAGATCGACGGCGACCTGATCACCTTCGGAGGCGAGGCCCGCCTGCTGCCGCGGGCCTTCGTCAGCGGCGACGTCCGCTACGGCGACGAGCGGCCGACCGTCGCCGGCAGCGCGATCGTCCGCGGCGACGTCAGCAAGGAGGACGGCTTCGACTCCTTCGACCTTCTCCCCTTCGTCGGCGCCTTCGCCTTATGGCTCGGGATCGGTATCTCGATGGCGTTGCTCGGAGCGCTGTTGCTGCTCGTCGCGCCCCGGGCGGCCGAGGCGCTCTACGAGCGGTCGCGGGAACGACTCGGGCCGCTGATCGGGATCGGTTTTGCTGTCGCGATCGCGCTCCCCATCGCCGCCGCGATCGCCGCGGTGACGCTGGTCGGGCTGCCGCTGGCCTTTCTGATCCTGCTGGCGCTGCTGCCGCTGGCGGCCGTCGCCTACTGCGCCTCGGCCTGGGCGCTGGGTCGGCGGCTAGTCGCGCCGCCCCGCAATCGCATCCTCGCCTTCCTCGCCGGGCTGGCGGTTCTGCGGGCGGCGGCGCTGGTACCGATTCTCGGCTTCCTCGTCGGCCTCGCCGCGGTCATCTTCGGCCTCGGCTTGATCGGCGCCGCTATCGGGGCGGCTCGGGATCCGAACCGCGCGCGGGGTCCCTCCCCGGCCTGGCGTCAAAGCCCGGACAGCTGAGCACCGGCAGCCGCGGGTATCGCGGGTAGGCGGGGTCCTCGCGCGAGCGCTCGCAGAGGGAGAAGATCGAGCCGCGGGTGTTCGGCACCAGCCGCTGGTGTCGGCAGCGGTCGCAGAGGCCGGCGGGAGGACGGGCGGGCGCCATTGCCCGAACCTAGATCATCGGCGCGACCGCAAACTGCGGCCTCCGTCGGGACGAGTCGCGCCTTGCGGACGCCTAGCCTTTGTGGAGATGCGAGCAGCGACCCTCTTCGACGCCGACGCGGCCTCCTATAGCGGGACGGTCGAGGTCGTCGGTGTCATCTACAAGGCCGATGACGACGGCTACGCGGTACTCGAGGTGCAGGAGACCGAGTCGGGCGAAGGCTTCGCGCTGGTCGGCCCGGTCGCCCACCTCGAGGCCGGCGACCGGGCCGAAGTCAGCGGCGAGTGGCAAACCCACAACCGCTACGGCCGCCAGCTGCGGGCGCAGGGGGCGCTGCCGCTCGATCCGGCCGACCGCGAGGGGCAGGTCGCCTACCTGACCTCGCTGCGCCACATCGGTCAGAAGCGGGCGGAGACCCTTTGCGACGAGTACGGCGAGGGGGTCCTGCAAGCGATCGCCGCCGACCCGCAGCGGGCCTTCTCCTCCCTGCGCGGGGTCAGCGCCGACCAGGCAGCGGCGGCGACCCAGTCGTGGTTCGCCAGCCGGGCGATCCGCGATCTCCACGTGCAGCTGGCCCCGCACGGGCTGGCGCACCTGGCGGCACCGATCCACGCCCGCTACGGCGAGCAGTCGATGACGGTCCTGCATGAGGACCCCTACCGGCTGACCGAGGTGCCCGGCGTCGGCTTCGCCCGCGCCGACAAGATCGCCCTCGCCGCCGACGTGCCGCCCGAATCGAGCCGCCGCGCCCAGGCGGCCGCGCTCTACACGCTGATCGAGGCCGAGAGCCAGGGCAACAGCTACCTGCCGCTGGAGGAGCTGACCCGCCGCACCGGGCGGCTGATCGGCCTCGCGCCCGATCCCGACGTACTCGCCCAGGCTCCGGGGCTGGTCGAGGAGGAAGGCCGGATCTATCGCGCCGGGACCCTGGAGAGCGAGCGGGCGGCGGCGGCGACCCTGGCGACCCGCGTCGCCGCTCCCCCCCACCTCGACCACGATCCGGGCGAGGAGCCCCGCGACGACCTCACCGACGAGCAGTGGGCGGCGGTGCGAGCGGCGTTCGGGGCGCGGATCTCGGTCCTCACCGGTGGCCCCGGCGTCGGCAAGACCAAGTGCACGAAGGAGATCGTCGCCGAGGCCGAAGCGGCGAACGCGACGATCGCCCTCTGCGCCCCGACGGGGCGGGCGGCGCGGCGGCTGGAGGAAGCGACCGGCCACGAGGCGATGACGATCCACCGCCTGCTCGAGTGGATGCCGGGGCGGGAGCCGGCCTACCGGCCGGGGAAGCCGCTGCCGGCCGAGCTGGTGATCGTCGACGAGTCCTCGATGCTGAACCTGCGGCTGATCGAGGTCCTGCTCGAGGGGCTCGCCGAGAGCACCCACGTCGTCTTCGTGGGCGACGCCGACCAGCTGCCGCCGATCGGGGCCGGCAAGCCGTTCGAGGACCTGATCGCCTCCGAAGCGGCGCCGGTGGTGCGGCTGACCCAGATCTTCCGCCAGGCGGCACGCTCGATGATCACCACCGCCGCCCACGAGATCAACCACGGCCGTCCCCCCCACCTCGAGCCCGGCCCCGACCAGGACCACGACTTCTTCTTCATCGAGAGGGGGACGGCGGAGCGGGCGGTGGAGACGGTGGTCGAGGTGGTGGCCGAGCGGGCGCCCGGCAAATTCGCCGTCGACCCGATCCGCGAGGTGCAGGTGCTGGCGCCGATGTACCGCGGACCGGCCGGGATCGACGCCCTCAACGAGCGTCTGCAGGCGGAGCTGAACCCGGACGGGAAGCCGGCGCTGAGCGAACGCTTCCGCGTCGGCGACCGCCTGATCCAAACCCGCAACTCGCACGAGCTGGGGCTGATGAACGGCTCGATCGTCTTCCTCCGCGCCGACGACCCCGACGAGGAGACGATCGTCGTCGACACCGACGACGGCGGCAGCCTCGTCATCCCCTATGGCGAAACCGCGACCCTGCGGCTCGCCTACGCGATCTCGGTCCACAAGGCGCAGGGGTGCGAGGTGCCGGTCGTGGTCGCTGTCTGCCACCGCTCCCACTCGCGGATGCTGAACCGGCCGCTTCTCTACACCGCGATCACCCGCGCCCGCAACAGCTGCGTACTCGTCGGCGACCAGGCTTCGCTGGCCTCGGCGGTGCGGCGCGACGACAGCGGCGGCCGCCACTCCGGCCTCGCCGAGCGGCTGCGCGGAAGCCACTGAGCTGCATCTAGCCTAGGCCGATGGAGAGGAACCGCCTGCCGTGGGCAGAGATCGGGGTGACGCTGGTCGGCCTGGGGCTGATGGCGCTCGTCGTCGTCCTCGTCGACCCCCTGCGGGACTCGGTGACCGCGGCCCTCCAAGGCGATCACGACGAGGTCCGCGACCAGATCGACGAGCTCGGTGCCTGGGGGCCGCTGCTGATCCTCGCCCTCGCCATCCTCCACGCCATCGTCTTCTACCCGGCCGAGATCGTCGATGCCGCCGCCGGCTTCGCCTACGGCTTCTTCCCGGCGCTCTTGCTGGTGATGGCCGGGTGGCTGTTGAACGGGCTCGTCTGTTGGGCGATCGGGCAGTCGATCGCGCGGCCGCTGCTCGACCGCTGGTTCGGCGCCGAGCGCTTCGAGCGGGTCGAGGAAGCGATCGAGCGCGGCGGGGCGACGCTGCTGATCGCGATGCGGCTGATCCCGATCCTCCCCTTCAGCATCGTCTCCTACGCGGCCGGAGCGGCGCGGGTCCCGCTGCCGCGCTTCCTCTGGACGACCGCGGTCGGCTACCTGCCGATCACCGCGCTCTCGGTCTACTTCGGCACCCGGCTCGAAGACATCTCCCTCACCGACCCGCTGGTGATCGGCAGCGGCCTCGCCCTGCTGGCGCTGCTGGGGGCCGGGCACTGGACGATGCGGCGGCAGAGCCGCCGCCCCTCGCCCGGGGTCAGCCGGCGCTGACCACGCGGAAGCGGAAGACCGCAGGCGTCGCATCGACCAGCCCGCTGGAGTTGCGCGCCTTGACCTTCAACGCGTGCCTCCCGGACGCCAGCCGGCGCACGGTGCGGGCACCGCAGGCGCGGAAGGCGGAGCGGTCGACCTTGCAGAGGAAGGTGACGCCCGACTGGCTGGATCCGAAGCGGAAGACGACGCGAGCCCTGGCGGCGCGGATAAGGACCACCTTGCGCGGGTGGCGGAGGATGAGGGTGTCGGGCGCGACCGGCGGGCTTTCGCCGGGCGACAAGACGATCGGCGCGGGCCCCCCGCCGCCACCGGGGTTCGGAGGCGCCGGGCCAACCGCCGCCGCGGCGCAGACCTCTGCATCGCCGGGGGCGATTTCTTCCCGAGCCGCTTCGACTGCGGCGACGGTTTCGACCAGGCCGCCGCCCACGGCGCAGGGGCCGAACTCGCCGACCGGGGCGGCGGTCCCAACCAGCGATTCGCGCAGCAGGTCGGCGCCGGCGGTGGGCGCGGCCTCGCGCATCAGCGCCACCGCACCGGCCGCGTGCGGGGCGGCAGCCGAGGTCCCGCAGAAGCGCCAGACGCCCCCCGAGAGGAAGGCGAAGAAGGTCGTCGCGCCGCAGTCGGTGGCGGCGATCTCGGGCTTCGAGAGGACTTCGGGGGTCGACAGCGGGCCCGCAGCGACGGGGCCTTCGACCGGTTCGAAGTAATGGGCAACCGGCCCCCGCGAGGAGTAGGGCTCGGGTTCACCATTGTCGTTGAAGGGCACCGCGCCGACCGCGATCGCCGCAGCCGCGCCGGCGTGGCCGAAGATCGACGGTCCCACCACGTCGCCACCGCTGGAGCGGGGGTACTCGACCGCGCTCACCCCGCCGCCGTTCTGCAGCAGGATCGACTTCAGCCGGGGGTTGCCCCCCACGAAGCGGTTGATCGCCAGCTGAACCGTCTTCGTCGCGCCGCTGTTCACCCACTGGAGGATCTCGAGGGGGCGCTGGGTGCCGGTCGGCCCGGTGTTTCCTTCCGTGGAGCCGGTGAGGATTTTCCCGGCGCCGGAGAGGATGACCGCATCGAGGTCGGTATCCACCTCCTCCCACGGTTCCGCCCACTGCAGATCGATCGTCAGGGTTTCCCCGGCCTGGACGGTGATCCCGAAGGTCTCGTCGACCCCGGAGCCAGGGTCGAAGTCCATGCAGTGGGTGCCGTTGAAGCCGCTCAGTTTTTCGATCGCGTCCGGGCAGCCGCCGGAGTCCCGGAAGGCCGGCGCCTCCCAGGAGGCGATTTCGTTCTCTACGGCGTCGAAGAGGTTGTCGTTGCCGGCAGCCGACAGGTAGGTGACGCCTTCGCTCGCGACTTCGTTCACCGCCACCGCGATCGGACCGTCCTGGAAGAACGGCTCTTCGAACCAGGCGACGTCGTCGACGATCACGTCAGCGCCGGCGCTCGCCAGTTTTTCGATGTTTTTGGCGAAGCCCTCTTCGCTTTCGAAGGCGGTCGCGAAGGAAAGGTTCGCGCCGGGGGCCATGTCGTGGACGATCTGCAGCATCGCCCGGCCCTCGTCGCTGCCCGGTTCGGAGAGGTCTTCGATCACGTTGACCGGCGTCGTCTGCCCGGAGCATTCGTTGGCGGATCCCGGGAGATCGGCGGATTCGACGTCTTCGGCGGCGTCCGTGGCGGCCCCGGTGTCACGGGCGTAGGAGTCGGAAAGGACGCCGACCGTGATCCCCGATCCGTCGACGCCGAATTGCGTTCGGGCCGCGTCGGCATGCAGCTGGGCCACCCCCTCGGAGCTGACGGAGCCGCCTTCGCAGTTGGCAGCGAAGAGCAGCGGGGTGCGTAGCGGCCGCACGGATGCGACCCCCGGCACCTCCGCCAGGGCCCTCAGCCGCGCCGGGCCGATGGCGACGGTGGCGGACTGGTGAGCACGGCTGGCCGAGACGACGCGCCCGCCTGCTTCCTCGACCTCTCCGCGGCGGGCCAGAGCGCCATGGTCGAAGCGGACGCTGACGACCACCCGCCCCTCCCTGCGGAGAAGGCTGCCGGCCCCTTCGGGCGCAAGCCCCAGGAGCTCCGCTTGGCGGGTAGGCGACTGTGAGCGCACCTCCTCCTTCTGGAGTTGAACGAGGAGCGGTGACAGCGGTCCGTGCACCTTGCTGACCGCCGAGACCGTGGCTGCGCTGGGCGACGGCACGAGCGCGCAGGCCAAGACTGCCGCAAGGAGCCCTCCCGCAGCGCGATTGAGGCTAGAACCCGAGTGCATCTTCACATTCTTATCGGCACACGAAACAGTCCTTTAAGTACCCCATCTGAGAACGGAGTCGGCGGCCGATCCTGCTACGGTCCCCTGCGTTAGGGCCGGTGATTACCGGCGAAAGTTGTGCGTAGCGCTCGCAGTCGTTGCTTCATCGCATCCTCCGCGTTCGCAGCACATGAAGTGGAGGCAATGCATGCCGACTGGAACTGTCAAGTGGTTCAGCGACGACAAGGGCTACGGGTTCATCACGCCCGACGACGGCTCGAAGGACGTCTTCGTTCATCACAGCGCCATCCTGGGTGAGGGCTTCAAGTCCCTGACCGAGGGCGCCAAAGTGAGCTACGAGTCCGAAGAAGGCCCGAAAGGCCCGGCCGCCGCGAGCGTTCAGCAGCAGTAGTCGCTAAACGCTTCCAGTAGTTCGAAGCCCGCCTTTTCGGCGGGCTTCTTTCTTGTTGAGAACCGCGTTCCCCTACTCTCCCCACTCGCCATGAGCACTGCACGAGAAGACCTGCGCAACATCGCGATCATCGCCCACGTCGACCACGGGAAGACGACGCTGGTCGACGCGATGCTGTGGCAGACCGGCACCTTCCGCAAGGGCCAAGACGTCGCCGAGCGGGTGATGGACTCGATGGACCTCGAGCGCGAGAAGGGGATCACGATCCTCGCCAAGAACACCGCCGTCACCTACGGCGACGTGAAGCTGAACATCGTCGACACCCCGGGTCACGCCGACTTCGGCGGCGAGGTCGAGCGGGCGCTGACGATGGTCGACGGGGCGCTGCTGCTGGTCGACGCCAGCGAGGGGCCGCTGCCGCAGACCCGGTTCGTCCTGCGCAAGGCGCTGGAGCGGAAGCTGCCGATCGTCCTCGTCGTCAACAAGGTCGACCGGCCGGACGCGCGGATCGCCGAGGTCGTCGACGAGGTCTACGAGCTCTTCATCGACCTCGACGCCGACTCCGAGCAGATCGACTTCCCGATCGTCTACACCAACGCCAAGGACGGCTGGGCGGCGCTGGAGGAGGGTGTCGAGGGCGAGAACTTGACGCCGCTGCTCGACCTGATGCTGGAGAAGATCCCGGCGCCGCAGTACGACGAGGGGACGCCGCTGCAGGCGCACGTGACCAACCTCGACGCCTCCCCTTACGTGGGGCGCCTGGCGATCTGCCGGGTGCACCAGGGGACGATCCGCTCTGGCCAGCAGATCGCCTGGTGCCGCGCTGACGGCACTGTTCAACGGGCGGCGGTCTCCGAGCTGTACGTCACGCAGGGCTTGGAGCGGGTCGTCGCCGAGGAAGCGGGCCCGGGGGAAATCATCGCCGTCGCCGGGATCGAAGAGGTGACGATCGGCGAGACGCTGGCCGATCCGGAGAACCCGCAGCCGCTGCCGGTGATCACCGTCGACGAGCCCTCGCTCTCGGTCGTGATCGGGATCAACACCTCGCCGCTGGCCGGCACCCAGGGCGGCGACAAGCTGACCGCGCGCCAGATCCGGTCCCGGCTCGACGCCGAGCTCGTCGGCAACGTCTCGCTGCGGGTCAAGGAGACCGAACGGCCCGACGCCTGGGAGGTGCAGGGGCGCGGCGAGCTGCAGCTGGTCGTCCTGCTGGAGATCATGCGGCGCGAGGGCTACGAGCTGACCGCCGGGCAGCCGCAGGTGGTGACGCGCGAGATCGAAGGCAAGACGCACGAGCCGGTCGAGCGCCTGGCGATCGACGTGCCGGAGGAGCACGTCGGCGACGTCACCCAGATGCTGGCCGCCCGCAAAGGCCGGCTGGAGCAGATGGTCAACCACTCGACCGGCTGGGTGCGGATGGAGTACCTGGTGCCGGCGCGCGGGCTGATCGGCTTCCGCACCGAGTTCCTCACCGTCACCCGCGGCAGTGGCCTCATGCACCACGTCTTCGACCGCTGGGAGCCCTGGGCGGGGGAGCTGCGCACGCGCCAGACCGGCTCCCTGGTCGCCGACCGCCGCGGCCAGACCGCCGGCTACTCGCTGATGAGCCTGCAGGAACGCGGCCGGCTCTTCGTCGGCTCGGGCGAGGAGGTCTACGAAGGGATGATCGTCGGCGAGAACTCGCGCTCGGAGGACCTCGACGTCAACCCGACCAAGGCCAAACAGCAGACCAACATGCGCGCCGCCAGCGCCGACGTCCTCGAGCGCCTGGCCCCGCCCGTGCGGCTCTCCCTCGAAGCCTCTGTCGAGTTCGTCCGCGAGGACGAGTGCGTCGAAATCACCCCCGAAGCGATCCGCCTGCGCAAGGTCGAGCTCGACAAAATCAAACGGCTGAAGACGTCGAAGCAGCGGGATAAGGCGCCCGCTCGCTGAGCAACCGGGCGAGCCGCCAAATCACTTCCTCCGGTTCCTGCGCGAGGCGCGGCCCGGTCACCCGGATCATCTGAATCCCCATCAGCAGCAGGTCCTCCTGCCGCTTGCGATCCCGCTCGAAGGCGGCGCGAGTCCCGTGCGTCTCGAAGACGACGGGCCGCCCCAGCAGCTCTTCAACCGCCCGCAGGTCGAAGAGCCCCAGTTCTTCCGAGCGCTCCACCATCCAACAGCGTCCGCGCCAGAGAGGTCACCGGGATCCCCTCCCGCAATGCCCGATCTTCGGGGTAAGAGACCCCGCTTCGTGAAGTCGAAGTGGAGGTCGACGCTTGCGATGCTGCGGGGTGCTTACAGAAGCAGGTAAAGGGGAGGTTTTCGTCAGGCCCCAGAGCCACGCAGCGGATACATGACTCAGCGGGTGTACCCCACCGCGTAGACGGCCGGATAGAGCCGATGCAGACGACCGCTGCTGTTCGTCCCGCGACCGCGCTCCGTGCGCACAAAAAGCCGCCGGCCCGGGGGCCGGCGGCTTTGGTGAAGCGCTAACGCCTGGGTGGAGCTAGACCGTCGCCGCGGCTTGCTCGGACTGGGACTGCTCTGAAGCCTGGGCCTTGGCGTCGGGCGCCGGGGTGCTTTCCTGGCGGGGGAGCAGGACTTCTTTGGCGATCACGAGGCGCTGGATCTGGCTGGTGCCCTCGTAGAGCTGCATGATCTTCGAGTCCCGCATCAGTTTCTCAACCGGGTACTCCTTGATGAAGCCGTAGCCACCGTAGACCTGGACGGCGTCGGTGGTGACCTCCATCGCCGAGTCGGCGGCGAAGCGCTTGGCCATCGAGGAGACCTTCGAGTTGCGGACGCCCTGATCGAGCAGGAAGGCCGAGTTCCAGGTCAGCAGGCGGGCGGCCTCGACCTTGGTCGCCATGTCGGCGATCATGAACTGGATCGCCTGGTGCATCGCGATCGGGACGCCGAACTGGACCCGTTCTTTCGAGTAGTCCGTGGCGTACTCGAGGGCGGCGCGGGCGATGCCGACGGCCATCGCCGAGACCCCGGGACGGGTCCGGTCGAGGGTCATCATCGCCAGTTTGAAGCCTTTGTTTTCCTCGCCGAGGAGGTTCTCGGCCGGGACCTCGACTTCGTCGAAGGAGATGGTCGCGGTGTTGGAGGCCCGCTGACCCATCTTGTCCTCCTTCTTGTCAACGGAGACCCCGGGGAGGTCGGCGTCGACGACGAAGGCGCTGATCCCGCGGTGCCCGGCCTCGGGGTCGGTCTTGGCGAAGACGGTGAAGTAGTCGGCGTAGGTGCCGTTGGTGATGAAGCACTTGGAGCCGCTGAGAACGTACTTGTCGCCGTTCTTCACGGCCTTGGTCTTCATCCCGGAGACGTCGGAGCCGGCGTCCGGCTCGGTCAGGCCGAAGGAGCAGAGCTTGGGGGCTTCGGACAGCATCCCCAGGTACTTCTTCTTCGTCTCCTCAGAGCCGCCGAGGGTGATCGGGGCCGAGGCGAGGCCGTTGGCGGCCAGCGAGGTGCCGATCCCGGAGCAGCCCCAACCGAACTCCTCCTCGATCAGGCAGCCGGAGAGGTAGTCGAGGCCGGGACCACCGTAGGCCTCGGGGATGTGGGTGTTCATCAACCCGACCTCCCAGGCCTTCTCGATCACGTCCTGCGGCCAGGTGCCGTCCTTGTCGTACTCCCAGGCGACAGTGCGCATGTCTTTCTCGGCGAAGCTGTGAGCCAGCTCGCGCAGGTCCTTCTGCTCGTCGGTGAGGGTGAAGTCGACCACCGGTCGGCGCTCCTTTTTCTTCGGGTTCTCTGAAGTCTGCGGGAGCGCCGCCAGGGGAGGCAAACGTTCCACCGATTGACTGGTCAGTCAACCGGCCCTCAAGGTTAGCGGACGCAAGAGGACGAGAGGGATGAATCGCCCCGACAAGCCAGTTCGGGAAGCGCCCTTTACCCTTGCTCGATGGCCTTCCCCCTGGCTCTTTCGGCGCTGCAAAAGGGCGCCGTGCTGCTCGTCTTCACGGGTGTAGCGGCGCCACTGATCGGGCTGCTGCTCAAGCGGGTCGGCGGCGGCTGGGAGACGATGGGCGGCGGGCCGTTCGCGATCCTCAACGAGCGCCCGCAGAAACGCGGCGGCGGGGCATCACAGCCGGTCGACCCGGCGATTCAGGCGGCTGAGGTGCGGCAGATGCTGGAGGCGAAATCGGAGCGCCGGCAGCAGCGCGGCGAGGCGCCGCTGGACGTCGAGGCGGAGGCCGAGCGCCTGCTGGCCGCCGCCGAGCGCCCGCGCGGGGAGGAGGCGATGGACGCCGAGCTGCGGGCCGAGGTGCGGCAACTCGTCGTCGCCCGCAACGAACGGCGGATGCGCGAAGGGCTGGAGCCGCTGGACGTCGAGGCGGAGACCGAACGGCAACTGGCCGATCTCGTAGGATCGAGCTGATGGCCGGACCGGCGGAGAACGTCTACGAGGTCGAGGAGATGCTCAATCAGCCTGGGACCTACTTCAACCCGCAGACCGAGGTGGTCGTGATCGTCGACGACTCCGCCTCGGTCGACCAGGAGGTCTTCGACGACCTCGAGGGCCACGAAGGGGCGGAGTGGGTCCGCGTCTCCGACGACGTCCCCGTCGACGAAGAGGGCCGCGACCGCGCGCTCGAGGCCTTCGAGACGAGCAGCCAGGGCGAGGCGCTCGGCGCCGACGTTCTCGAAAAAACCGATGACGACCTCGAAGAAGAAGAGGAACGGCCCGAACCGGACCCCGAGCCGGAGGAGTAGCCGATGCTCTCCGAGGGAGACAAGGCACCGAGCTTCACGCTGCCCGATCAGAACGGGGAGAAGGTAAAGCTGTCCGACCTGAAGGGGCAGACGGTCGTCCTCTACTTCTACCCGAAGGCCAACACCTCCGGCTGCACCACGCAGGCCTGCGGCGTCCGCGACCGGCGCGCCGACTACGAGGCGGCGGGGGCGCGGGTGATCGGGATCTCACCCGACGAGGTCAAGGACGTCGACAAGTTCGCCGGCAAATACGACCTCGACTTCACCCTGCTCGCCGATGCCGACCACGCGGTCGCCGAGAAGTACGGCACCTGGGTCGAGAAGTCGATGTATGGGCGCAAGTACATGGGCGTCGCCCGGGCGACCTTCATCATCGACCCGCAAGGGAAGATCGCCAAGGTCTTTCCCAAAGTTCAGCTCAAAAAGCACGACGACTTGGTGCTCGAGGCCCTGGACGAACTTGCGGCTTAAGCGCTGACGACCACCGCGACGATGAAGGCCGTGTAGAGAAGGAACCAGCCGATCACGGCGGGGAGTTTGAAGCGGCGCGCCAGGTGCAGGCTCTCGTAGGCCAGGAGGCCACCGGCGAGGCCGAGGCAGATCGAGAGGATCGCGGTCCAACTCAGGTCCCAATCGGTGAAGATGAGGCCGATCCCGACCGGGATCATCGACTGGAAGACCATCGCGCCGCTGATGTTGCCCAGCGCCAGCGCGTCCTTCCCTTCCCGGACCCAGAAGAAGCTGTTCACCTTCTCCGGCAGCTCGGTCGCCAGCGGCGCCAGGATCAGCGCCAGCACCAGCGGCTCGGCCCCGATGCTCTCGGCGATGTGGAGGAGCTCCTCGACGAAGAGGTGGGCGCCGCCGACCATCGCCCCCAGCCCGACCAGCAGCTGGATCACGCAGAGGATCAGCGCCGGGTCTTCGCGCCGTCCGGCCCGCCGCTCGAAGATCAACGGGTTCAGCGACTCCTCGCTCTGCACGTCCCCCCCGCCCTTCAGCGTCAGGCGGATGTAGAAGACATAGGCGAGGATGAAGGCGATCCCGAACGGGATCCGCACCTCCGCGGGCGGGCCCCAGGCAAGCAGGCCGCCGAGGGCGAAGAGGACGAGGAAGAAGAGGAGATCGCGCTCGAGCGTCGGCCGGTGGACGTTCAGCTGCAGGCCCTGGTCCCGTTTGTCGCGGTAGAGGTAGGCGAAGAGCCCGACCAGCCCCATCGCCAAGGTCCCCAGCAGGAAGGGGGCGCCGACGATAGCGCCGATCGCGACGTCTTCAGAGCGCTCGTCGACGCTCAACAGGGCGACGATCGCGATCAGCGTCTCCGGCATCGCCGTCCCGACCGCGGCGAGGATGCTCCCCACCGCCCCCACCCCGACCTCGAGTCGGTGGCCGATCCACTCCACGGCGTTGGTGAAGATCAGCGCCCCCGTGAGGACGATCGCGAAGCTGACCAGGAGGAGGAGTACTTCCATCGGAGCAGGCTATCTACCCGAACCCGGCGATCTGGATCAGGCGAAGTAGAAAGCGAGACCGAAGACGAAATAAACGGCCAGCAGCTGCACCCCCTCGAACCAGGTCGACTCGCCGTCGGTGGTGACGTGGTTGCCGACCAGGATCGCCAGCAGGATCGCCCCCAGCTCGAAGCCGTTGAAGACCAGCGCCAGCGGATAGGGGCCAATGAAGAAGGAGGCGATCACCAGGACCGGGGCGACGAAGAGGGCGATCTGGGCGCTGGAGCCGATCGCGATGTTGACCGCCAGGTCCATCTTGTCCTTCATCGCGACCAGGACCGCGACCCAGTGCTCGGCGGCGTTGCCGACGATCGCGACGACGATCACGCCGATGAAGAACTCGGAGAGGCCGACCGACTCCGAGGCCTCGGTGATCGAGCCGACCAGCACCTCCGACATCACCCCGACGAGGACGCCGGCGATCGCCAGCGCGATCACCGAGGTGCGGGTCGACCATCCCCAGGTGTCTTCCTCCTCGTACTCGGGGTTGAAGAGGGCGCGGTGGGTTTTCAGCGAGAAGAAGAGGCCGATCACGTAGGTGGCGATGAGGACGATCGCGACCGCCAGCGAGAGGTTCTCGACCGTGCCGCCGTAGTTGATCGACTCGGCGCCGGGCGCGGGCAGGCCCTTGCCCTCGACCAGCTCGAAGATCGCCGGCATGATCAGCGCCGCCCCGGCGAGCATCAGCATCGTCGTCTGGATGCTGGCGCTGGTGCGGCTGAAGTGCTGTTTGTCGCGCCCGAGTCCCCCGGCCAGCATCGCCGCACCGAGGACGAGCAGCATGTTGCCGACGATCGAGCCGACGATCGAGGCCTTGACCACCTCCTGCAGCCCCTGGGCGAGGGCAAAGAGGGCGATGATCAGCTCCGGGGCGTTGCCGAAGGTGACGTTGAGGAGACCGCCGATGCCCGGCCCCGAGCGCGCCGCCAGCTCCTCGGTGGCGCGTCCCATCAGCGCCGCCGTGGGGATGATCCCCAGGGCCGAGGCGGCGAAGACGACCGTCGCCGGCGCGTGCGCCAGCTCGAGCACGACCGCGATCGGGATCAGCGGCGTCAGCAGGTAGGGCCAGCCCATCGGCGTCCTGAAAAAGGACGCGTCAAGGCGTGGCCCTCCGCTAGGCACGATCGCGTGGGCCGCTGGCTATGTCAGCCCGAGGCACCCGGAGAAGAACTGCCGAGACCTTCGAGCAGACCACCGAGTCCTTCTTCGGCGCTTTCCAGAACCGAAAGCGGTTCGATGCCGGTGTCTTTGAAGAATTTTTCGAGCGGCTTCGCGTTGGACGGTTCCGAGAAGCTCTGCTCTTCGTTGACACCGGAGAGCGTGAGTTCCATCTCCAATTCGACCGTTTCGTTCGCGGCTTCGGGCGGCTGAACCGCCAGTTCCACTGCCATCTTGCGGACGATGTCGTCGTCACCCACGAAGAGTTCGACGTGCGCGTTCTTGACCGCCTTCGACAGTTCGCCCTTGGCTTCTTCGAGTTCGTTCAGGGGAAGTGGCCCAGCCGCTTCCAGTTGCGAGCTGCAGGCCGGGTCTTCGCTCAACTGGATCAAAGCGTCGACAGAGCCGGATACGTCGAGGTTGCCGGCGACTTTGGTGGTTGGCGTGCCGTCGACGTCGACGTCGCCTTCATTCGTCAGTTCTTCCGCGAACTGGCTGAACTTGATTCCTTCAGCCGCTTTTTGGCAGGCCGTGATGTCCCCGCTCTTGTCCCCTTCCTGCTGTTGGGACCTTTCGATGAAGGACTTCAAGGCGCTGTAGCTAGTTGGATCGATTTCGTAGGCCTGCCCTTCGTTTTCGATGAAGGCCCGATCGGTGAGCAGGGTGAGACCGCCTTCGAAGTCGAGCTTTTCGCCGTTCGCCGAGCCGTTGGCCTCGGCGCTGATTTCCGCCTGCGGGAATTCCCCTTTGGCGCCGGCTTCGAAGGGCCCCCCGAGCTCGACTTCGACATCTCCCCCTTCCTTGCCCGTGGAAGTGACGTGCAGGGATAGGTCGAAATCGCCGCTTTTCACGCCTTCGAGGCTGGCGTTTTCGAGCACCTTCTGCGGGTCTTCGCCACTGCTGCCGCCACCGCTGTCGTCGCTTCCCCCGCAGGCCGCGAACACGGCCGCGATCGCGGTCAACACAGCGAACAACGCAAGAATTCGAAAACGGGTCAAGGGATGGAACTCCTCATGCTCGAGAACAGGGCCGAGGCGGGAGTTTACGGGCGCGGCGGCGGTTCTTGCCCTGAGCGCAGCATTCCACTTTCGATTTCTTGATTAACCAGGCGGATCACCTCGACCCGCGCGAACCGCTTCGACTCCGCCGCGACGACCCGCCAAGGCGCGTTCTCGCGGTCGGTCCGCTCCAGCATCTCCTCCACCGCCGCCTCGTACTGCGGGCGTCTCTCACGGTTGCGCCAGTCCTCGTCGGTCAGCTTCCAGGATTTCAGCGGGTCCTTGGCGCGGGATTCGAACCGCTTCAGCTGCTCCTCGGGCGAGGTGTGGAGCCAGAGCTTGACGATGATCGAGCCCTCGTCGGCGAGCGTGCGCTCGAAGTCGTTGATCTCCCCATAGGCGCGGCCCCACTGCTCCTCGCTGGCGAAGCCCTCGACCCGCTCGACCAGGACCCGGCCGTACCAGGAGCGGTCGAAGACGGTCATCCCGCCCCAGCCCGGCAGCGCCGGCCAGAAGCGGCCGAGGAAGTGGTGGCGCTTCTCGTCGGGAGTCGGCGCGGCGAACTGGGAGACGCGGACATGGCGGGGGTCGAGCGGCGCCACCAGGCGCTTGATCGCCCCGCCCTTGCCGGAGGCGTCCCAGCCCTCGAAGACGACGAGGAGCGGCGGCCCGAGCTGGCACTCGCCGATCAAGCCGCCGAGGGTCAACCGCAGCTGCGCCAGCCGCGCGCCCTCCCGCTTCAGCCCCTCCGCCTCCTCCTCCTTGCTGAGGTCTTGCGAGAGGTCGACTTCATCCAGGCGTCCCATGACCTGAACCTACCCGGGTCTATTCGCCGCTATCCCCGCGCGATTCCTCGATCGGCGGCGGCCGGTCCTCGGTGGTCACGTTGGCGAGCAGGGGGAAGAGGAGCGCCCCCAGGAAGATCAGGATGACGCCGGCGGCGACCAGCCAGCGGGCGCGGGTGAGGTGGCCGAGGATGCCGATCGCGAAGCCCGCCAACATCAGCGTGATGTAGGGCGTCGGGCTGTGCGGGAGCAGCGCCAAGGGCGCTTGCGTGAGGGCGAGCACGGAGACCAGCACGGGTGCGTGATTATCATCGCCGGGATGTCCGAAGGCTCCGTCGCAGAGGTGAAGCGGTCCCTGGCCGAGGTCGGCTACCTCGCCGACGAGCCCGCCGCGCTCGTCTCCTTCCTCGCCCAGAAGCTCGGCAAGCCGGTCCTCGTCGAGGGCCCGGCCGGGGTCGGCAAGACCGAGCTGGCGAAGGCGCTATCCCGCGCCAGCGGCCGCGAGCTGGTGCGCCTGCAGTGCTACGAGGGCCTCGACGAGGCGAAGGCGATGTACGAGTGGAACTACCGCAAGCAGCTGTTGCGGATCCAGGCCGGCGGCGAGGCCGGCTGGGAAGACGTCCAAGACGACATCTTCAGCGCCGACTTCCTGCTCGAGCGGCCGCTGATGCAGGCGATCGCCAGCCCCGAGCCGGTGGTCCTGCTGATCGACGAGATCGACAAGACCGACCAGGAGTTCGAGGCGATGCTGCTCGAGCTGCTCTCCGACTTCCAGATCACGATCCCCGAGCTGGGGCGGATCGAGGCGACGACGATGCCGATCGTCGTCCTCACCTCGAACGACTCGCGTGAGCTGACCGAGGCGCTGAAGCGGCGCTGCCTCTACCTCTGGCTCGACTACCCGGAGCTGGAGCGGGAGATGGAAATCGTCCGCCTGCACGCTCCCGACATCTCCGAGACGCTGGCGCGCAAGCTGGTCGAGGTGATCCGCATGGTCCGCGCGCTGGACCTGAAGAAGCCGCCGTCGATCGCCGAGTCGATCGACTGGGCGCGGACGCTGCTGCTGCTGGGAGCCGAGGACATCGACCGCGAGATTTTCACCCAGTCGATGTCGATCATCGTCAAGCACCGGACCGACATCGACCTGGTCGCCGAGCGTGTCGGGGTCAAACTTGCCGACCCCCTACGGACCGAGAGCTGAGGCCGGGCCGCCGGGAATGGCGGCGAAGCTGCTCGGCTTCTGCGAGGAGCTGCGCGGCGAGGGGGTGGCGGTCGGCACCTCGGAGATCCTCGACGCCTTCGCCGCTCTGGGCGAGGTCGGCTGGACCTCGCGCGCCGACTTCCGCGAGGCGCTGGCGGCGACGATCGCCAAGTCCCAAGACGACCGCCGCGTCTTCGAGCTGCTCTTCGACCGCTACTTCTTCCGCACCGCCGAGGCCGAGGCGGTGCAGCGCGGGGTCACCGAGCACGCCGAGGGCGGGCCGCCGGCCGGCGACGGCGAGCGCTTCGACATGGACGAGCTCTCCGACGCGATCCGCGAGGCGATCGCCGCCGGCGACGAGGACGCGATGCGGGACCTGGCGCGGCTGGCGATCGCCGCCTTCGGCCGGGCCGAGGGGTCGGGCGTGGTCGGGGTCGACGTGCAGCGGATCCGCCGCACGCTGGGGCTGACCGCGGGTCAGCAGCCGGCGGCCGAAGACGGCGGCGAGCGGCCGCCGATCGACCGCGACCAGCTGACCGGGTTCGAGCGCCACCTGCGGCGCGAGCTGGAGCGCGACCTGATCGAGCGGACCGAGACCCTGCCCCCCTCCCGCCCGCTCGCCGAGCTCGACCGGGCGCTGCCGACCAGCCCGACCCAGGACCTCGCCGCCGTCCACCGCGCCGTCTCGCAGATGAAGCGGCGGCTGGCGACGCTCGGGCACGAGCAGCGGGGGCGGAAAAAGGGCCAGCAGGTCGACGTACGGCGGACGATGCGCGCCTCGCTGGAGACCGGCGGCGTGCCGCTGCGGCTGCGCTACCGACCGAAGCGGCCGCGGCGGCCGGAGATCTACGTCCTCTGCGACGTCTCCACCTCGGTCACCTCCGCCAGCGTCTTCTTCCTCTCCGTCCTCCACGCCCTCCATGACTCCTTCCGCAAGCTCCGCAGCTTCGTCTTCATCGAGCGGATCTCCGAGGTGACCGACGTCTTCGAGCACGAGCGGGACTTCGCCGCGATCGCCCAGAAAATCTCCAGCGAGGGCGGCGTCGCCGACGTCTCCGGCTACACCGACTACGGCCGCGTCTGGCTCGAGTTCCTGACCGAGATCTCCGAAGAACTGGACCCGCGCTCGACCGTGATCGTCCTCGGCGACGCCCGCACCAACGGCCGCGAGCCCCACGCCGAGGTCTTCGCCCGGATCGCCGAGAAGGCCGGGCGCCTGTTCTGGCTCAACCCGGAGCCGAAGCTCTACTGGAACTACGGCGATTCGGTGATGGCCGCTTATGAGCGCCACTGCGACGGCGCCTTCGAGTGCTGGACCACCAAGCACCTGGAGAACTTCGTCAACGTCGTCGCCGGCGCCGCCCCCGCCGCCGAATGAGGGCGTTCTTCCTCCGCCACGGCGAGTCGGTCCACAACGCCGCCCGCAGCGGCGAGCCGGCGGCGCACTCCGGGGGCGACAAGCTGACCGAAAAGGGCGTCGAGCAGGCGCACGCCGCGGGCGCCGGCCTGCGTGAGCACGGCGTCACCCGCCTGCTCTCGAGCCCCTTGCGGCGGGCGCGGGAAACGGCGCAGGCGGTGGGCGACGCGCTCGGGCTCGAGCCGGAAGAGATCGACTACGCGGGCGAGCTGACCTCCGCCGAAACCTTCGAGGGGGCGATCGAGCGGGTGCGGCGGCTGAAGGCGGAGCTCGAGTCCGGCCGAGACGGCGAGCTGCCGCTGCTGGTCACCCACGGCATCTTCCTCCGCTTCTTCCTCCTCGACTCGGTCCTCGGCGAGAATTTCTCGGCGCCGATGGCCGCCGGGATCTGGAACCTCGGCAGCCACAACTGCGGGCTCTGCACCTTCGCCCACGGTGAGAGCCGTGACCCGCTCGGCGAGCTGATCCCCGGCTGGACCTGCCTCACCTGGATGGAGCGGCCGTGGAGTCGGCCTTGACGATCCGCACCGGGTCGTCGGGCGAGACCTGCCACTGCTCGTTGACGATCGCGCCCTCGGGCGGCGCCACCGGCCCCTCCAGTAGCGGGTCGTCGGTCTCGTGCATCCAGGCATCCAGCCGCTCCCGCAGCTCCGCAACCACCTCGGCCTTGTCAGGGTCCTCGGCGCAGTTCCGCCCCTCCTGCGGGTCGAGCACCAGGTCGTAGAGCTGCTCCTCGGCCACCTCCTGCTCCCCCCACCCGGCCTCGACCAGGAGGTCCTTGGTGGCGCTGTCGTCGCAGTTAGCCAGCACCGGATGCGGGTATTCGTCAAACCTCCTTATGTACTTCCAACGCTCGGTCCGGATCGCCCGGTGGGGCTGGTAGGCGGCATGGAAGGTCGTCTCGGTGAAGATCGCGTCGTGGAGGCTCTCGACCTCTCCCTGGACCAGCGGCATCAGCGACTTGCCCTGCAGCCAATCGGGGTGCTCGGCGCCGGAGATGTCGCAGAGGGTCGGGTAGACGTCGAGGTGGCTGACCGGGGCGTCGACAACCTTGCCGCCGGTGAAGCCGGGGCCGCGGACGATCATCATCACCCCGGTGCCGCGGTCGAACAGGGTCGCCTTGGAGCCGGGGAAGGCGATGCCGTGGTCGGTGGTGCAGATCACGACCGTGTTCTCGACCAGGCCGTAGTCGTGCAGCGCGTGGAGGACGGCGCCGATCCCCTGGTCGAGCGAGCGGGCGCTGGCCTTGAACGCGGCCATGTCGCGGCGGGTCGCTGCGGTGTCGGGCAGGTTCGAGGGCGGCAGCGAGTAGAGCGTGTCGCGGACCGAGGTCGGGGCGGCGAAGTTGCGGTGGGTCTCGAAGAAGCCGACCGACATGAACCAGGGCTCGGCCGGCGCTTCGCGCAGGGTCTTGATCGTCAGCGGGGCGACGAACTGGGCGTGGTTCTGGTCGACGGGGACGACCTCGTCGTAGCCGATCACCTCCGGCTCCAGCGAGATGTGCTGCTCGCCGATCAGAATCGAGCGGTAGCCGACCTCGCGCAGGGTGTGGACCCAGTGCTGGCGGTAGTCGTTCAGCTTCCAGCCGCGGTGGGCGAGCCCGAGCATGCCGTTGTTGTGGCAGTAGAGCCCGGTGAGGAGGCTGGCGCGGCTGCCGGAGCAGGTCGGCGCGGCGCAGAAAGCCTCGCGGAACAGCACCCCCTGGTCGGCCAGCATCTGGATGTTCGGGGTCGGGACCTGGAAGCCGTAGGGCTGGACGTAGCGGCCGGTGTCGTGGGAGTGGATGTAGAGGATGTTGGGCGGCTGCACGGACCTTCAGGTTATCGGGCTGCCCTTGTTTACTTCTTTCTTGATAAGGATAGTTAGGAAAGTAATGTCGCCTGATCGCTCCTACCTCGTCTGCGCCACCCCCCGCAGCGGCAGCACCCTCGTCTGCCATGCGCTGGAGGAAACCGGCATCGCCGGCCGCCCCGAGGAGTACTTCGAGGCGCTCCGCCACAGCGGTCGCCCCCGTCGCCCGGAGGAGTACTTCCTCGGGGTTGAGGACCAGTCGATCCGCGACCACCTCGGCGAGCGCAGCGTCGGCTCCGACCCCCAGCCGCGCTCGCCGCTCTGGAGCCGCGCCGCCTACGACCGCTACCTCGAGTGGGCCTTCGAGACCGGGACCACCGAGAACGGCGTCTTCGGGGCGAAGCTGATGTGGGGCTACTTCGGCGAGTTCGTCAGCCTCCTCCGCAACATCCCCGCCTGCCGTGACGTGCCGCTGGCGGAGTTGATGCCGGCGGTCTTCCCCGACCTCACCTTCGTCCGCGTCGTCCGCGCCAACAAGGTGCGCCAGGCGGTCAGCCTCTGGAAGGCGGTGCAGACGGCGACCTGGCGCGAGGACCAGGCCACCGCCAAGGCCGCCTCGGTCGAGGAGGACGGCGCCCCTCCCTACCGCAGCTTCGTCGAGGCCCACCGGCCGCAACTGCGCTTCCACTACAAGGCGATCGACCACCTGCTGGAGCAACTCCTCATAGAAGAGGCCTCCTGGGACGCCTTCTTCGAGCACTCCGGGATCAAGCCGATCCTCGTCCTCTACGAGAACTTCGCCGCCGACTACGAGACCAGCACCCTCAATCTCCTCGACCGCCTCGACCTCACCTGCTCCGAGGACTTCGAGTTCGAGCCGCGGATGAAGAAGCAGTCGGACAAGATCAACGACGACTGGACCAAGCGCTACAGCGAGCTCCGCCTCGGCCGCGACTTCGACCTCTTCCCGGTCCCGGTCGAGGAGAAGGAACGCGCCTAGGGTTCAACCGAGACGTCAGGGAGCCCGACAAACGCAGCCTGGTCCGCGCTTACGACCCGCCGTTCCCGGGCTCGCGCCGTGGCCGCGATGATCAGGTCATGGGCCCCACGAGGCCTTCCCGCCCGCCTGACATGGGCCAGGAGAGCGGCGTGGGCCTCGGCGACGTCAAGGTCGTAGGGCTCAATCGAAACGGCGTCGAGAACCGCCGCGACGAAGCGTTCGCGCTGGTCACGCCTGCGCCCGTCTGCCAGCCGAACGCCGACCTTCAGCTCAGCCACAGTAATAGCCGCCACCGCGATGTCGTCGGCGTCGTCGAGCGCTGCGCTCAGCGACTCGTCCCCGCGCTCGGCGTCCACCAGAACCGTCGTGTCGAGTATCAGTCGCGCCAGCGGTCCGTCTCAGGCTCCAAGCGCTCGCGGAGTTCACGCAACTCCGCTGCCCAGGCGTCATCGGGTTGATGCGCAGACAGCACCTGTTTCAGCGCTTTCCCGGTTCCACCGCTCGCGGGACCGATCGTTGCGACAGGGCGGCCGTGGCGGACGACGACATAGGACTCGCCCCCCCGCTCCACGTCGTCCAACACCTCTGAGAACCGACGAGACGCGTCGGTCGCACTTAGCTGCTTCATAGGAATCAGATTATCAGATTAAGCGGGATCTACCGCGCGACCCAGGCGTCCGGAGAGGCGGTGAGGTCGCCGACGACGCCGGGGAGGTCGCCGGAGACGAGGTCGGCGAGGGTGACCTCCTCGAGCACGGTGCGGAGGCTGGCGCGGACGGCGATCCAGACGGCTTGCAGGTGCTCGGCGTTGCCGCGGTACTCGATGTCCTCGGGCGGGGTCGACTGGACGTGGGCGATCGGGCCCTCGACGGCGCGGACGATCTCGGCGACGGTGACCTCGTCGGCGGGACGGGCGAGCCAGTAGCCGCCCTTGGCGCCGCGGCGGGCGCGGACGATGCCGTGGTGCTTGAGCTCGAGCAGGATGTGCTCGAGGAACTGGAGGGGGATGTCCTGGGCGTCGGCCAGCCGCTCGCCCTTGACCGGCGCCTCCTCTTTCTGGGCCGCGGCAAGCTCGGCAGCCGCCCGCACCGCGTAGTCGGCCTTCGCGGAAACTCGCATGTATCTAGTAAATCAGTCTGCCGGGAGCGTTCGCGCCAGCGCCGCCGTCTGATCAGCCTCTTGCTGGAGCTGCTGCTCGCGCCGGCGGTTGAGCCAGTGCGGCGCGAAAAGGATCGCGCCGAGGCCGATCGCGGCGATCGCCGCGGCGATCGGCCAGACGTCGGGGTCCCCCTTCTGCACCGTGACGATGCCGGAGCCGATCAGGACGAGGCCGAGGGAGGTGCGGAGGAAGCCCTGCGGGGCCCGGTCGGAGAGGGCGGCGCCGACAACCACGCCCGGGATCGAGCCGAGGAGGATGTTGGCGGCGAGGACGAAGTCGACGTTGCCGCCGACCCAGTGCGCCAGCCCCGCCGCCCAGAGCAGGATCGCGGCGTGGAAGACGTCGGTGCCGACGACTTTTTTGGGGGCGAGACGGTAAACCGCGATCAGGAGGATCGCGATCACGGTGCCGGAGCCGGCCGAGGTGATCCCGATCACGAAGCCGGTGGTGGCGCCGATCACGATCGCCGCGACTTTGTGGCGGCGCTCGACCTCGAAGCGGTCCCGCTCGTCGATCAGGTTGCGGAGGATCAGCGCCCGGGTGAGCGTGATCACGCCGACCATCAGCAGGGTGCCGCCGAGAACCGCGTAGACGAGTTCCTCCAGGCGGGCTTCGCCGATCTGGGTCTGCAGCCAGGAGACGAGGGCGACGCCGCCGACGGCGGAGGGGACGCTGCCCAGCGCCAGCCACTTGACCAGGTCCATGTTCACCGTCTTCAACTTCAGGTGGCGCCAGCCGCCGACGGTCTTGGTCACGGCGGCGTAGAAGATGTCGGTGCCGATCGCGGTCGTCGGCGAGATCCCGAAGATCAGGATCAGCAGCGGGGTCATCAGGGAACCTCCGCCCATGCCCGTCATGCCGACGAGTACGCCGATGCCCAATCCGAAGAGGACGATTGCCGGGTCCATTGATCGCTCCTGGTTCCGCGTCCGAGGGAACTTCCCTGGATTTCGACTTTCCTGACCTTCTTGGTCAGGAGTGCGGAGTGCGGCAGGATACCAGGATGCGGCTCGAAATTGCGGGGGTGTCGCACTCCTACGGCGACCTGCGGACCCTCGACTCCCTTTCCGTGGCAGGAGAGGACCATGGCGTGCTCGGCCTCGTCGGGCCCTCCGGCTGCGGCAAGTCGACCCTGCTGGAGCTGATCTGCGGCCTGCAGGAGCCGGATGCCGGAACGGTCTCGGTCGGCGACGCCGAGGACGCAGAGGGGCGCCTCGCCCGCTGCGCCTTCATGCCCCAGCGCGACCTGCTGCTGCCCTGGTACTCGGCGATCGACAACGCCGCCCTGGCGCTGCGCAACCAGGGGATGGGGCGGCGCGAGGCGCGGGCGGCGGCGGCCGGCCTTTTCGAGCGCTTCGGCCTCGCCGGCTTCGAAAGGGCACGTCCAGACGAGCTCTCGGGCGGGATGCGGCAGCGGGTCGCCTTCCTCCGCACCCTGATCGCCGGCAAGCCGGTCCTGGCCCTGGACGAGCCCTTCGCCGCCCTCGACGCGATCACCCGGGCGGAGATGCAGGAGTGGCTGGCGGCGGCCCTGCGCACCGATCCCCGAACCGTCGTGCTCGTCACCCACGACGTCGAGGAGGCGCTCTACCTCTGCGACCGCGTCGCCGTGCTCTCGACCCGCCCGGGGCGGATCGTCGCCGAGCTGACCGCCCCTCACCCCCGCGCCCCCGAACGCGACGCTGTCGTCACCGATCCCGAGTTCGTGGCGGTGCGCGAGGAGGCGATGCGGGCGCTGCGGAAGGGTTCGCGATGAGACGCTGGTTGCTGCCGCTGGGGCTGATCGCGCTGCTGATCGGCGCCTGGCAGGTCGCCGCCTCGACCGGGGCGATCGCCGACGCGCTCAGCCTCGAGGACTTCCTCGTCCCCTCGCCGGCGGAAATCGCCGAAGCGCTCTGGGAAAGCCGCGACCTGCTGGCCGAAAACGCTTGGGTCACCCTGCGCGAGATCCTGCTCGGGATCCTCTGCGCGCTGGCGGTCGGCATCGGCTTCGCGATCGCGATGCACCGCTCGCAGCTCCTGCGCGACGCCAGCTACCCCCTGATCGTCGCCTCGCAGGCGATCCCGATCGTCGTCATCGCCCCGATCCTCACCATCTGGTTCGGCTTCGGAATGGGGCCGAAGATCGTGATCATCGCCCTGATCTGCTTCTTCCCGATCACCGTCAACGCCCTCGACGGCCTGCGCTCGGTCGACCCCGAGACGGTGAAGATGATGCGCAGCCTCAACGCCTCGCGCTGGCAGCGCTTCTGGCGGGTGGAAGCACCGACCGCTTTGCCCAGCCTCTTCACGGGAATCAAGATCGCCGTCGTCGTCGCCCCGATCGCGGCGGTCTTCGCCGAGTGGGCCGGGGCCGACGCCGGGCTCGGTCGCCTGATCCAGTCCGACCTCGCCAACTACCAGGTGGCGAGGCAGTTCGCCGCGGTCGCCGTGCTCGCCGCCATGGCCCTCCTTCTGATCGGCCTCACCGCCCTCGCGGAGCGACGCGTCGTCACTTGGCGATAGAACTCCTGGCGATGACGCGCCATCGGATCTGGGCAATCGCCCTCGCCGTCCTCGCCCTCGCGCCGACCCTTGCCGCCTGCGGCGAGAAGCCCGAGGAGCCGACCGGCGCCGGCGAAAGCTTCACGCTGACGCTCGACTTCTACCCCAACCCCGACCACGCAGGCATATATATGGCGCAGGTGCTCGGCTACTTCGATGAAGCCGGGCTCGACCTCAGCATCGAGACCCCCTCCGACCCCGCGGCGCCGGTCAAGCAGGTCGCCGCCGGCCGCACCGACCTGGCGATCTCCTACGAGCCCGAGGTGGCGCTGGCGCGCGAACAGGGGCTCGACGTGGTCGCCGTCGCCGCCCTCGTCAACCGGCCGCTGACCTCGATGATCTGGCTGAAGAGCTCCGGGATCAAAGGGGTCGGCGACCTCAAAGGCAAGACGATCGCCACCGCCGGGATCCCCTACCAGGACGCCTTCCTGGAGACGATCCTCGCCCGGGTGAAGCTGACCCCCGACGACGTCAAGGCGGTCAACGTCGGCTTCGGCCTCCTCCCCGCCCTGCTCGGCGGCTCGGCCCAGGCGATGCTCGGCGGCTTCAGCAACGTCGAGGGAGTCGACCTGCGCGAACGCGGCAAAGCTCCGGTCGTCACCCCGGTCGACCAGCTCGGCGTCCCGACCTACGACGAGCTCGTGCTGGTGGCGCGGCGGCAGAGCCTGGAAGAAGACCCGGAGAAGTTCCGCCTCTTCCTCGCGGCGCTGCAGCGCGGGACCGAAGCCGCGGTGGCCCAGCCGGGCGCGGCGACCGAGGCGATCACCGAAGCCAACCCCGATCTGGAACCGAAACTGGCCGCGGCGGAGGTGAAAGCGACGCTGCCGCTGCTCGGCGTGCCGACCGCCGACCAGCCCTACGGCTACATGGACCCCGAGGAGTGGGCGACCTTCGCCGGCTGGATGCGGGACAACGGCCTGATCGATTCGCTGCCGGGCGCGAGCGAGCTGCTCGACAACGGCTACTTACCCTCGGGCGAAATCCCCGAATAGCCGAACGAGCCTTCGGCGATCAGGCGGCTGACCTCGCGCTCGGGCATCGCCGCGTGGAAGAGGTGGCCCTGCGCGTAATCGCAGCCGAGGCGGCGCAGCTCCGATAGCTGCACCTCGCTCTCGACCCCCTCGGCGATCACCTCCAGCGACAAGGCTCGAGCCATGCCGATGATTGCCTCGACGATCGCCGTCGCCTCCTGCTCGATCCCCAGCGCCTCGACGAAGGAGCGGTCGATCTTCAGCGCGTGGAAGGGGAAGCGATTGAGATAGGCGAGCGAGGAGTAACCGGTGCCGAAGTCGTCGAGGACGAGGCGGACGCCGAGCTCGTTCAGCCGCTGCAGCGAGGAGATCGCCGTCGCCGACTCCTCGACCAGGACCCCCTCGGTGATCTCCAACCGCAGGTGGACGGGATCGAGGCCGGTGCGGGCGATCACCTCCTCGACCACGTCCGGGAGGTCGCGGTGGGCGACCTGGCGGGCGGAGAGGTTGACGGCGACGTCGAGCGGCCGCGCGTCGGGGCGCAGCTGGTGCCACTCCAGGGTCTGGCGGCAGGCGCGTTCCTGGACCCAGCGCCCGATCGGCTCGATCAGGCCGCTGTCCTCGGCGATCGAGACGAATTCGGCCGGGTCGAGCATCCCCCGCTCCGGATGGCGCCAGCGAACCAGCGCCTCGAGGCCGGTGATCTCGCCCGAGCGCAGGTTGACGACGGGTTGGTAGTGGAGCGCCAGCTCGTCCCGCTCGACCGCGTGCCGCAGCTCGCGTTCGACCTCGAGGCGGCGCATCGCCCCTGCTCGCATCTCGGCGTCGAAGAGGACGCAGCGGGCGCGGCCGCCTTCCTTCGCCCGGTACATCGCCGCGTCGGCGTCGCGGATCAGCAGCTCGGCGTTGACGGTGCGCTCTTCGGAGGCGCGGGAGACGGCGACGCCGATGCTGGCGCTGACGAAGTGGTCGACGCCGTCGAGCGAGAAGGGCTGGGTGAAAGCGGAGGCGACCCGGTCGGCGATCGCCAGGGCCTCGCCTTCGTCGGCGAGGCGGTCGATCAGGATCCCGAACTCGTCGCCGCCGAAGCGGGCGACGATGTCGCCCGGGCGCAGGTGCGAGCGCAGCCGCGGCGCCACCGCCCGCAGCAGCGCGTCGCCGGCGTGGTGGCCGAGGCTGTCGTTGATCAGCTTGAAGTGGTCGAGGTCGAGGAAGAGGATCCCGACCGGGGAACCGGAGATAGCCGCTTTCTCCAGCGACTCGCTGAGCGCGTCGACGAAGCTGAGCCGGTTCGGCAGGCCGGTGAGGGAGTCGTGGAGGACGCGGTAGCGCAGCGCCTGGTCAGCGGCGTGGCGCTCGGTCGCGTCGGCGAGGACGTTGGCGGCGGCCTGGACAAAGGGGACGTCCTTGGCGCTGAAGCGGCGCGGCTCGGTCGCGTGGACGTCGAGGACGCCGAAGGGCCTGTTCTTGCCGTCGATGACGACGGCGAGGCTGCTGGCGGCGCCGAAGACACGCAGGACCGGCGGCATCGTGTGGCGGGTCTCCTGGTTCCAGTCGGCGACGATCGCGTGGGTGCCGGTGTCGAGGGCGGCGCCGGCATGGGAGTCGCGGGAGGCGGAGACCCGGCGGCCGGCCCCGACCACGCTGCTCTCGAGCCCGGCGCGGAGGTTGAGTCGGCGCCCGTCGCGGGCGAGCTCCCAGATGCAGGCGCTGTGGACGCCGTCGACCTTGCCGATCAGCTCGGTCGCCGCCTCCATCATCTCCTGCGGGTCGCTGTTCTGCATCGCCCGCTCCCCGAGGCGGGCGACCACCGCCTGTTGGGAGAGGGCGCGCTGCAGCTCTCCCTCGGTCTGCTTGCGCTCGCTGACGTCGTAGATGACCCCGTGCCAGACCGGAACGCCGTCCTCGTCGGCTTCCAGCACCGCCTCGTCGTGGATCCAGACGACCCTGCCGTCGCGGGTGTGGATCCGGTATTCGACCGGGGTCGTGTCGCGGCTGCCCAGGTCCTGCTCGCTTTCCATCGCCAGCACCCGCTCGCGGTCCTCGGGGTGCAGGAGGCTGGCCCAGAGGCCCGGGTCGCGGACGAAGTCCTCCGGGCGGAAACCGAGGATCTCCTCGACCTGCGGGCTGACGTAGCGCCAGCGGCCGCGCTCGCCGCGCTCGGCGGTGTAGACGATGACCGGCAGCCGCTCGATCAGACGGCGGAAGTCGTGCCCGCCCGCGGCGAGTTGATCGAGGAAACCCTTTACCTCGTCTTCGGACCAGTTCCTATCGGCGGGCTCACGCATCCTCCTCGCTCATCGGCGAGGGGAATGGGTCCCTTGAGGAATGCCGAGTGCCCGTCTCGGCTCAGGCGGCGAGGCGCATCGGCGGTCCGGAGTTGACCATCCGGTAGAGACCGGCCAGGGTCAGCGACCCGACCAGCCCCCGGTAGGGCTCGTACGGCGCGTAGAACTCTTCCACCTCCGGGATCGTCGCCCGCCGCCCGCCGCCGTTGAGACGGCCGACGAGCTTGATGTAGCCGAGGTCGCCGGCGGGGAGCGAGTCGAGCTCGTTACGGCCGAAGAGGCCGAGGCACTGAACCGTCCAGGGACCGATCTGCGGCAGCGCCAGCAGGCGCTTGTCTGCCTCCGCGCTCTGGATCTGGCAGCGCCCGGCGACGACGTCGCGGGCCAGCCGCCGCAGCGCCAGCGCCCGTTTGCCGACCAGTTCCAGCTGCTCGATTTCGGCCGGGGCGCGGCCGGCGATCGCGGTCGGGCCGGGGACGTCGCGCAGGGCCTCCCGCCCCTCCCCCAGGCGGCAACCCCAGCGGCCGGCGATGCGGCGCTCGATCAGGGCCGCGAGCTTGGCCTCGATCAGCTGCCCGACCACAGCCGCCGCCAGCGCCTCCCAGGGCCACGGCCGGCCCTGCGGGCGGAAGTCGGGCCGGCGCCGGATCAGCGGCCCGACCAGGCGGTCGCGGCGGAAGCGCCGGTGGAAGTCGCTGAGGTCGACGTCGACCCAGAGGGCGCGGCGCATCGCCGCGATCGCCTCCTCGAGCTGCTCCCGCCCCGCCGGGCCCGGGCACGGCGGCAGCGCGATCCGCGGCCGCGTGATCCGCTCGGGGTCGATCGCCTCGGCCCGGAAGCGGACCCGGTCGCGCCCCGGCTGCCAGGCGCGGACGAGGACCGGGCTGCCGCCGACGTGGAGCAGCCGCGTCGCCACCCCGCCCCGCACCCGCAGGGTGCGGTCGGCGCTCCCCCGCGGCAGCCGGTACGGCGAAGGCGGCCGCACCTCCACCTCGACGGGCCGATTTCCCTCCATATAGGCGTACTTTCGGCCCATCGGCCGAAGCTAGCGGCCGAGGAGGTGAACGTCTACGAGGAAGGAGCGGCTGGCGACAACGTTCTGGCGCTCGCGACGGCGACCGGCGAGGCGGCGCGACGGCCGTGCCTTGGCGGCGGCGCCGGTCACGGCGCGGACCGCCGCGACGGTGGCGGCACCGGCGAGGACTCCGCCAGCAGTCGCGAGGACGGCGGTCTTCACCTCCGGCCGCAGTGCCGGCAGCGTCGAGCCCTCGTCGGCTTCGTAGCCGGTCGGAAGCGGGCGGACGGGGTCGGTGGCCTCGGCCGGGCCGGCGTCTTCCTCGGCCACGACCTCGGCGTCTACGTGCAGCTCACTCACCCAGGCGACTCTAGCGCGGCGAGGGGTCGCTCCCGTCAATCGATCGCTCGTAAAGACGGTACTTCTTGACGATCTTGCCGCCCATCCCCTCCATCGCCCGGTTCATCGGCTTGTTCGTCTCCAGGATCCACCCCATCTCGCCCCAGTGGATCTTGTCCGGCAACGCCGCCATCTTGATGTGCTCGAGGTAGAGACCGGCGGCGACCCCGGTGTGGCGGTAGTCGTGCTTGACCCCGAGGGCGAAGACGCGGAGGCGGTCGATCTTGCGCTTGCCAATCAGGAACTTGGCCCAGCCGAAGGGGAGCAGGCGCCCGTTCATCCCCGCCAGCACCTGGTTGATGTCCGGCAGCGTCAGGGCGGCGCCGACGACCTCGCCGTCTTTTTCGGCCATGAAGGTCCACTCCTCGTCGAGCACTTGCTTCAGGTTCTTGGCCTGGAACTCGACCTCGGCGTCGGTGATCGGGACGAAGCCCCAGTTGTCGCCCCAGGCCTCGTTGTAGACGTCCATGAAGCGGCGGACCTCGTTCGCCATGTCCCGCTTGCGCATGTTGCGGATCGTGATCCCTTCGTCGTGCAGGGCTTTCTCAGCGGCCTCGTGGATCGAGGGGTCGAACTTCTCCCCCTCTTTCAGCTCGCCCATCCGCAGCTCCCACATCAGCACGTCCATCGCCTTGCCGAACCCCTCGGCCTCGATCAGCCGCTGGTAATAGGGCGGATGCCAGGGCTCGAGGATCATCGGCTGGCGCTCGAAGCCCTCGATCAGGATCCCGATCTCGTCGTTGGTGGTGAAGTCCATCGGCCCCAGCAGCCGCTCACGGCCCCGGGCCACGGCCCACTCGGTGGCGGCGTCGAACAGCGCCCGCACCACCTCCGGGTCCTCGGCTGCCTCGAAGAAGCCGAACATCGCGTCCCTGCCGCCCTGGTACTCGTCCCAGCGGCTGTCGACGTGGGCGGTGATGCGACCGACCGGCTCGCCGTCTCGTTCGGCGAGGAAGTACTCGGCCTCGCCGTGCTCGAACCAGGGGTTCTTCTTGCGATCGAGGAACTGCATCCGCTCGAAGACCAGCGGCGGCACCCACTGCTCGCTCTCGCGGTGGAGGGCGAACGGGAGCTTGACGAAGCGCTTCAGCTCGCGCCGGGTGCGCACGGGGCGGATCGACACGCTTGCCATGGGAGCCGCAACCTACACTCTGCAGCGATGAGCGAGACCGCGAAGGCTCCGGTCGACGTCTTCGAGAAGGCGCGCAGCCACGACCGCCTCGAGCAACTCGAAGCCGCCAAGGAGCACGACCTCCTCCCCTACTTCCGCCTGCTGACCTCGCAGGCCGGCCCCGTCGTCGAGATGGAGGGCCGGGAGACGATCATGCTCGGCTCCAACAACTACCTCGGCCTGACCGGCGACGAGCGGGTCAAGGCGGGGGCGCGGGAGGCTCTGGAGACCTTCGGCACCGGCGTCACCGGCTCGCGGCTGCTGAACGGGACGACGCCGCTGCACCTCGAACTGGAGCAGGAGCTGGCGGAGTGGATGCGGACCGAGGACGCGATCGTCTACACCACCGGCTACCAGTCGAACGTCGGCTGCATCGGCACCATCCTCGCCCCCGGCGACACCGTGATCTGCGACTCCGGCAACCACGCCTCGATCCTCGACGGCTGCCGCCTTTCCGGCGCCAAGCTGCGGCCCTTCCGCCACAACCGCATGGACAAGCTGGAGAAGATGCTGCAACGGGCGGCCGAGGACGGCGGCGGCGTCCTCGTCGTCGTCGACGGCGTCTTCTCGATGGAGGGCGACGTCTGCGACCTACCCCGCATCGTCGAGCTCTGTAAAAACTTCGGCGCTCGCCTGATGGTCGACGAGGCCCACGGCGCCGGCGTCCTCGGCGCCCGCGGCGCTGGCGCCTGCGAGCTTTTCGGCCTCGAGGACGAGGTCGACCTGCGGATGGGGACCTTCTCCAAGAGCCTCGCCTCCTGCGGCGGCTTCATCGCCGGCCCTGCCGACGTGATCGAGTACCTGCGGATCTCCTCGCGCTCCTTCGTCTTCAGCGCCTCCGCCGTGCCGGCCGCGGTCGGCGCGGCCCTGGCGGCGCTGCGGGTGATCCGCGAGGACGGGCCCGCGCTTTTCCGCCGTCTGCTCGCCAACTCCGAGTACCTGCGCGAGGGTCTGCGCCAGCTCGGGCTGAAGGTCGTCGAGCCGGGGACGCTGCCCGACGGCAGCGTCGCGACGACGCCGGTGGTGCCGGTGATGGTCGGCGATGACTGGCAGGCGGTGCTGCTCTGGAGGGCCCTCTTCGACGCCGGCGTCTACACCAACGTCGCCATCCACCCAGCCGTCCCCCCGGGCGGCGCGCTGCTGCGGACGAGCCTGATGGCGACCCATGAGCGCGAGCACCTCGACGGCGCTCTCGGCACCGTCGCCCGGGTCATTCAGGACTTCCCGGACCTGCCGCGCACTTAATTTTTTGGTCACGAAAATTTGACATCCCCCGGGGGGGTGAGTTTTGTCCTTGTCCATATTTGGACAAGCCCCAGGATGTGTCGAAATTGTTGCTCTTAGCGAATGGATCGGACGGAACTTTGCCGCCGGTGGGTTGACGGCCGCAACTCCAAAGACATAGCTTGGCCTCCTCGCCGAAACGACCCTGGCGGGGCGTTCGGGAAGAGAGAGTCGGTCCGGTAGGACCAGGCCTCCTCGTGTGGCCTGGGTTGCCACGGCCGGACGCGACAAACCCCAGTAAATCGATTCCTTGAAGGGAGGAGTCCCAGTGGAAGCTGCCTCACCGGCACCACCATCGACCATCGCAGCCTCAGCAGAGGCGCCGCAGCACATGAGGGCACTGGAGAGAGCCAACATGGTGCGGCTAGCGCGGGCCGAGCTGAAGCGCGCGATCGCCCGAGGAGACATGGATGCCGCGGAGGTGGTTCGAGACTGTCCGTGGGAGACCGAGAGCATGACCATCGCCGAGCTCTTGACCAGCCAGCGCCGTTGGGGGCGGACGCGGGCGCGGAAGTTCCTCATGCCCCTCTCTCTCAACGAGAACAAGCAGCTGGGAACGCTGACCTCCCGCCAGCGCCGGATTCTCGCCAACGAGCTTTCCACCCGCTCGAGCGGCCGGGGGCCCCTCGCCGTTTAAGGCTTCGCCGCGGTCGCCTTCGGCGATCGCGGCGTTTTACCGCATGCCGCCGATCCGGTAGCTGAGGCCACCGGAAGCGCGCTGGAAGGCGCGGCGAGCCAGGTAGAAGGTCACGGCGAAGGCGATGGCTCCGATCGCCAGGGCCACGGCGAGGATCTGGTTCGCCGCGTAGAAGACGAGGCCCGTCGTGAGGACGAAGGCGGCGCCGGCGAGCAAGGTGGTGTGGGAGCGGTAGCCGGCGAAGTGCTCGCGGGCGGCCACCTCGAGGCCGCCGAGCCCGGCCAGGGCGACGCCGACGCCGATCGCGGCCGGGTGGCCGCCGATCACTCCGATCGCCAGGGCGACGATGCCGGCGAGGATCACCAGCTCGGCCAGCGGCGCGTTCCCCCAGGGCGCCGGAGGCCGCTCGTCAGGGGCTTCGACCCGCTTCGCCTGCTTGTTGGACTTCGTCTTGGTGGTCAACGGCCGCGAGCCGCCCGACTAAGGGGCATCCGGAGGAGATCTTGACCCGCCACCAGCCCATCAGCATCCCGATCGGGCCGAGACGGGGGCGCGAGTGCCAGTGGCCGCAGCCGTGGAGGCCGAGGTCCTGGCGGGAGACGCGGACCCACTTGTAGTCCTGAGGAGCGGCGAGCATCCGCTCGACCAGCTCGCGGTTCTCGTCCTCCACCCGTTGCCGCTCGACCAGCGCCCCCCGCGCCTCGGCGACGCGATCGGCGAGGCGGTCGCGCACCGCCTCCAGCTCGCCGAGGTCGAGGACCCGCGGGGTGGGAGCAACGGCGTCGACCCGGTGGGGGACCTCGGTGTGGCCGAAGGCCTCGCCGAAGAGGCCGGCCAGCTCCGCCTCGAGGCGGGCGATCTGCCGGCGCAGCTGCAGCCGCGCCCCGCGCTCGTCGATCGCGACGTCGAGACCGTCGAACCCCTCCTGTCTCAGCAACGCGGGCATCTCCAAAAGTGTAGTCAGCCCGCCTCCAGAGTCGAGGCGGCCATCCACAGCGCCTCCTCGACGGCGATCTGTGGCACCCCCTTGACCTGGGTCGCGACGACGACGATGCGGCGGGTGCCCTTGTCGACCCGCACGTCCTCCGCCGAGGGGCCGAAGAGGAGCGCGAGGGGGCGGGCGTCGTCGGCGATCGCCAGCGTCCCCTTCGCCATCTCCCCCGCCATCCCGGCCAGCGACTCCCCCGGGGCCGAGTCACGGATACAGAGGCCGCCCGCGATGCTTTCGGCGTCGAAGGCGCGCAGCGCCACCCCGGTCTCGACGATCGCGATGCTGAGCGCGTCTTTCGGCATGCCGTTGCTGCGAAAGCCGCCGTCGTGGAGCCGGTCGAGCGTCAGCTGCTCGACAGGGGTGCGGGTGCGGTCCGGGTCGAGGCCGATCTGGCGGAAGAAGACGCGGTAGGCCCAGGGGATCGGCCGTTCCCGCAGGCGGATCGCCTGCGAGCCGTAGGTGCGGTCGGAGAGGTCGCGCAGCCGCCGCCGCACTGGCTCCGGGCTCTTCCCGGGCTTGGCGTCTACCTCGACCCAGGCGACGCCGAGGCCGGGGAACTCGGAGGCGATGTGGGGCGCGACCCACCCCTGCTGCGGCGCCGGCACCCACCCCATCCTCTGGCTGGCGGGATCGGCGCTCATCTCACCCCCTTTCCGCCGTCGCGGTGGCTGCGAGCAGACGGTCGACCCGCTCGCTGAGCCCAGCCGTGCTGAGTTCGCCGACGCTCGCGCTCTGCAGAGTCCCCCCTGGATAGACGTAGGCGAAGGTCGGGCAGCCGCCGATGCCGTAGAGGCTGCCGACGGCGCCATCGTGGTCATAGCCCACCGGCATCGTCCAGCCCCGCTGCTGGATCAGGTCGCGCAGCGTGTCGCGGTCGTCGCGGATGTCCAGCGAGAGGAAATCCACCCGCCCACGGTAGCGCCGATAGACCCGCTCGACCAGGTCCTGCTGGGCGACGCAGCCGTCGCCTTTGCTGAACCAGAAAGAGATCACCAGCGGCCGGTCGAAGAGGTCGCAGACGCGGATCGCTTCCGGAGTGTCGATCCGGCAGGTTGGGGTCCGCTCCGAGCCCTCCGGGCAGGGGATCTCCGAGGTTTCGCAGTCGTCCTGGGCGACGTTGGCGTCGCCTTCCAGCTGGCCGGCGCCTTCGGGAACGGCGAACTCCGGCAGCGGCCAGCGCGGCGGCAGCTCGTCCAGGCCGAGCGTAGGGCCTCCGCCTCCTCCCTCGATCGTGTTGACGGTCGCGACCACGATCACCGCCAGGAAGAGCAGGCCGACGAGGATCGAGTAGCGGTCCCTCATCGGCGCTCCAGCAGCAGCAGCGTCGCCGGCAGGACCAGCAGGACCCCGGTGAGGGCGGCGGTGAGGTCGACGACGGTGACCAGCCCGAAGTCCCGCAGCATCTGCACGTCACTGGCGATGAGGACGGCGAAGCCGGCGATGGCAGTAACACCTGAGGCGAGGACCGCCGCGCCCGTGCGCGAGTAAGCCCGCTGCAGCGCCTCCTCGGTCCCCGCCCCACCCCGCCGCTCCTCGTGGAAGCGGCCACTGAGCAGGACTCCGAACTCGGTCGCGATCGCGATCGTCAACGCCCCGAGGGCGGCCGACATCGGGTTGAGCGGGATGCCGGTGATCCAGAGCAGCAGCGAGGCCCAGCCGGTGGCCAAGACCGTCGGCACCAGCGGCACCAGCGCGCGGCGCCAAGACCTGTAGATCAAGAGCAACGCCAGACCGACGAGGGCGATTCCCACCAGCGTTAGCCAGTACCTGCTGCTCGACAGATCACCAGCCGATTCAGCGGCAATCACGGACAGTCCCGCCAGCTGCACATCGACCCCAGCAGGCGGCTCCCCGATCGAGTCCCGCACCCGATCGACCAGCTTCTGTTGGTCCTCGAGCGACTGCGCCCTGATCCCGAACGAGATCAGCGCCTCGTTGCCGACTTCGCCGGTCTCGGGGTCGATCGGCGCCACCTGCCGCAGCGCATACGGCGACAACGCTGACAACGTCGCCTCGATCCGTTCCGCGGTCGGCGTTTCTCCCCCGCGTACCAGGAAGTCCGACAACGCCGGCCCCGGACAAATCTCAGCCTCAAGGCAACTCGGGTTTTCCCCGCCGAAACCGTTCGCCTCAAGGACCCGCTGCTTGAACCCGGCCATCCACTCGATCGTTTCTGGATCCGTGAGATCGGGGGCGGTGATGCTCACGTCCAACTCGCCAGAAACCCCGGTGGTGTCCTGCAATTCGTTCAGCCCTTCCACCGCCTTCACGTTCTGCGGCGCCAGCTCGCGGATGTCGGTCACAGTGTCAACCCGCGTCCCCGCGGCCCATCCCATTACAGCCAGGCCGACTCCCAGCGCGAGCACCGCCCCCGAGTACGTCTGAGCCAAAGACAAAAGCCGCTCCACGGGCGGGTGGCGTCGTAGGGTGCCCCTCTCTGAGGAAGCTTTAGCTACCGGAAGAGAGGGGGGGTCCCCTGCGGCGACAGGACCCGCCCGCCGCAGCGCCAGCGTCCCTAGCCCCACCGTCAACGCCAACGCAAAGGCGATGACGATCCCGACGATCAGGACCCAGCCGAACCCGCGCACCATCGGCACCGGCGACAGCTGCAGCGCCAGGAACCCAGCCGCCGTCGCCAGACAAGCGGCAGCAATCGTCGGCCCGCCACGAACCCCCGCAGTCTCTGCCGATCCCGTCTCGTCGAACCGAGCCTGGAACTGGATCGCGTAGTCGACCCCGAGCCCGATCAGGATCGGCAGGGCGGCGATCGAGGCCATCGTCAGCGAGCCGCCCACCAGCGCCAGCAGGCCGAAGGTGATCGCCGCTGCCATCAGGGCGATCGCCAGCGGCAACAGCGGCCAGCGGGAGCGGAAGACGAGCAGGAGGACGAAGGCCATCACCGCCACCGCGAGCGCGAAGAGGACCAGCAGGGCGTCCTTCAAAGCGCGGGAGACGCCGTCGATCACGACCGGGGCGCCGGAGACGACGTAGCTGCCGCCACTGAGCTCGAAGCACGGCGCCGCTTTCTCCCCTTCCTCGCAGGCCTTGCGCGGCGTCGTTTCCGCGACCGCCGCTTCGATCAGCCCGATCGCCCGGTGGCGCTCCGACTCGCTCAGGTCCGCCCGCAGCCGGATCACGATCTGGGCCGAGCGGGCGTTGGGGAAGAGGTAGGCGAGGCGTGCCTTCGGCGTTCCGCGTGGGCGGGCGAAGTCGAAGACGACGGTGGCGACGAAGTCTTCGTTGGCGATGCTGGGGGCGCTGGTGATCCCGTACCTGGTCGCCACCGCCAGCAGGTATTCGCGGAAGCGATCGGCGGGGACGTGTTCGGCCAGCCGTTGCAGCTGGTTGTCGATCTGGACGACCGACTCGTTGAGGAAGGTCGCCGGCCCGGTCAGGAACTCGACCGCTTCCATCTTCGCCAGCTCGGCACAGGGACCCGGGATCGGCTCGGCCCCCTTCGGCACCTTGCCGGAGAGGCAGCCCTCGAGCCGCAGCAGCTTGAAGAGGTCGTCGGTCAGCAACAGCTTCGGCAGTTCGCCCTTGACGAGGACGAGGACCGGTTCTTCGCCGAAGGTCTCGCGGACCTGCCGCGTCGCCACGGCGGTGGCGGAATCGGAGTCGGTCAGGGTGTCGACGCCAGCGTCGGTCGGCAGCCGGGTCGCCCCCACCGCCGCCGCCAGCGCGAGGACGACGCTGACGGCGAGGACCACCCGCGCGTGCCGCGCCGCCCACGCCGCGACGCGCCCGAACCAGGGTGCAGCGTCCAATCTCAGTCCATCGAGAGCGGGCCGCTGACGTCAGCGTTGAGGAACTGGCTGACGAACGGGTTGCTGGAGTCGAACAGCTCCTCTTTCGGCCCCGACTCGACGATCTTGCCGCTCCAGAGCACGGCGATGAAGTCGGCGATGCGGCGGGCGGTGCCGAGGTCATGGCTGATCACCAGGTAGCAGCCGCCATTCTCGGCGTGGACCTCGCGGATCAGCTCGCAGAGCAGCGCCGTCCGCACCGGGTCGAGGCCGGAGTCGGGCTCGTCGAACATCACGATCGCCGGTTCCAGCACCAGCGCCCGGGCGAAGCCGGCGCGCTTGCGCATCCCGCCGGAGAGCTCGTTCGGCATCTTGTAGGTCGCCTCGCTGAGGCCGACCTCGCGCAGGCGCCGATTGACGATCTCGCCGATCTCCTCCTCGCCTTTGTCGGTGTGCTGCCGCAGCGGGAAGGCGACGTTGTCGTAGATGTTCATCGAGCCGAACAGGGCCCCGTCCTGGAACAGCAGGCCGAACTTTTTCCGCACGTCGAAGAGTTCGTCGTCGGTCATGTTCGGGATCGACTCGCCGTGGACGAGGACGTCGCCCGAGTCGGGGTAGAGGAGGCCGACGATGTGCTTGATCAGCACGCTCTTGCCGGTGCCCGAGGGACCGAGCACCATCGAGACTTGGTCCTCCGGCAGCCCCAGGTTGAGCCCGTTGAGGATGCGGGCGCGGCCGAACTGCTTGACCAGGTCGATGATCTCGATCGCGTCCTCGCCGCCATGGTCGCGCTTCACCCCGGTGTGGAATTTGTAGGGGTTGTGCTCGCGCGGGTTGACGCCGGGGATGACGAAGTCGCGCCCCATCACGGCGCCGTCCTCGCTCACGTAAGGGCCTTCGGTGGTCGCCCGTTCTTCCCTGCCGATGTCGTCCTGGAGAATCTGCTCTTCGCTGCGCATGTCGTCGTTGTCCGGCAAGGTCAGCCTCCTATTGGCGCACGTGGGTTGGCTCCCCAGAAGACCAGGGTTCCGAGCATCCCGATGATGTGGACTAAGACGATGTTGAGGACCATCGACTTCGCCGTCGCGGTCCCCACCCCCACCGGCCCGCCCGAGGCGGTGTAGCCGTAGTAACAGCCGACCAGCACGATCGCGGTCGCCATCACCATCCCCTTGATCAAGCTGAAGATCAGGTCGGGCGGGTTTTGGAACATCCAGAAGATCAGGAAGTAGCCACCCGAGGAGACGTCCCCGATCTGCTCGACGACGGCGAGATAGCTGGCCAGGTACATGATCCCGATCCCGACCAGGTACATGAACGGGAAGGAGATCCAGGCGGCGAGCAGGCGGGTCGCGCAGAGGAAGGTGACCGGCGGCACCCCCATCACCTCGAGCGCGTCGATCTCGTCGGAGATCCGCATCGCCCCGAGCTCGGCGACGATCCCGGTCCCGACCTTGGCCGCGAGCATGTAGCCGAAGGCGTAGGGCATGATCTCGCGCAGGTCGCACCAGGCGGAGAAGACGCCGGCGTAGGCTGGCGCGCCCTGGGCGCGCAGCAGGTAGGCGCCCTCGATCCCGCACTGGAGGCCGAGGGTGAAGACGAGGCCCCAGATGATCAGGGCCGAGCCGAGGATCAGGATGCCGGCCTGGCGCAGGCTCTCGCCGAAGAAGCGAAGGACGCGGCCGCTGTAGACGAGGCCGGCGACGCGGGAGGCGAAGCGGGCGATCTCCCCCGCCGAGTCGAGCCAGTTGCGCGGAACCGCGAGCCAGGCGTTCATCGGATCGTCTGCAGCTCCGGGTTGGTCGCCAGCAGGGTCTGGGTGAAGACGTAGTTGAAGGCAAAGACCCCCATGAAGGAGATGACGACGGCCTCGTTGACGGCGCGGCCGACGCCGGCAGCGCCGCCGGACGCGGTCATCCCTTTGTAGGAGCAGACGACCGCGATCAACGCCCCGAACAGGGTGCACTTGATGACCGAGCCCCAGAGGTCGGTGATCGAAGCGTTGGAGAAGAGGGTGGCGAAGAAGCCGCCGAGCGGCTGGTTGTAGAGGATCTCGGTGAGGATGCCGCCGCTGATCCCGAAGACCAGCGCGTAGATGTCGAGCAGGCCGGTGATCAGCATCAGCGCCAGGAAACGCGGCACGACCAGGTTCTTGATCGGGTCGACACCCAGCACCTGCAGAGCGTCGAGCTCCTCACGGATCTTCCGGGCTCCGAGGTCGGCGGTGATCGCGGTGCCGGCGACCCCGGCGACGACCACGGCAGTCACGAAGGGTGCGAACTCGCGGATCGAGGCGAGGACGAAGAAGCCGCCGAGCCGATCGAGGGCGCCGAAGAGCGAGAGGAAGTTGGCCGCCTGGAGACCCGGAGCGCCGAACCCGAACGCCACAGTGGAGACCAGCAGCGGGAACCAGCAGAGCTGCAGCGCGAAGAGGAACTGGCCGATGAACTCCTCGCCGTAGGGATAGGGAGGCTTGACCGCGGAGACGATCGTGCGCGCGGTGAGGATCATCATCTCCCCCACCGTCTCGAACAGCGACTTGGCGGGCAGGAATGCCCTGTTGACCGCGGATCCGACCATCTATCTCCTCCATCCGAACCGCGACCGCACGCGCGCGGGCGCCCCGCTCGGTGGGCAGGAGTCTAGGGGATGCCGACCCCCTATCCGTTAGCCGCGTGTTGAGATCCGGCTAACCCCCTGAGGAAGGGCGAAACGCCTGCGAAACCAGGGAAACCCCGTGCTATGTTCGGGCCGCTTTGCGGGGGACCGGACGACATTCCCGGCGGATTCGCCTCCAAGTCATCGCGACCGGGTTCGCCGCGCTGGTGGTGGCGGCGCTGCTCGGCGCCTGCGGCGGCGGGAGCGGCTCCTCCGACGACGAACCGACGGGAACCTTCCACGTCAAAGTGACCGACGCCAGCTTCCCCTCCCTGCAGCGACTCGGCCAGACCTCGCTGCTGCGGCTCGGCATCCGCAACACCGGCGATCGCACCGTCCCCGGCCTCACCGTCAGCTTCACGATCAAGGGACAAAAGGGCGAAGACTCCTCGCTGCCGTTCGGGGTCAGCGACCCGCAGCCGGAACTTGCCCAGCCAGACCGGCCGGTCTGGGTGCTCGCGGCGACCTATCCGCGCCTGCACGGCTCCTCGGACCCCGGCGGCGCCTCGAGCTCGAGCGCGAAGACCTTCTCCTTCGGCGCCCTGAAGCCGGGCGAGAGCACGCAAGCGGTCTGGAAGCTGAGCGCGGTCCGCGCCGGCAAGTACACGCTGCTCTACAGGATCGACGCCGGGCTCAGCGGCAATGCGGTCGCGAAGACCGAAGGCGGCGTCGCCCCCGGCGGCTCGTTCACGACCGAGGTCACCGACCGGCTGCCGGAAACCGAAGTCACCGACAGCGGCGAAATCGTTGAGATCAAGAAGGGCAAGTAGGGCCTCCGCGCTGGCCCTAGTGCTGACGGCGCTGACGCTGACGCTGCCGGCCTGCGGGTCGGCCAACGACCAGGAGCAGAGCGCCGGTGGTGAGGCCGGGGCGAGCGCCAAGCGCGGCGTCGGCCTGAAGAAGATCGGCTCCTTCGACGCCCCCGTCTACGTCACCGGCGCGCCCGGCTTCCCCAAGCTCCTCTTCGTCGTCGAGCAGCCGGGACGGATCGCGGTGATGAAGAACGGTCATCGCGCCGGTGACTTTCTCGACATCGAGAACCTCGTCAACTACGGCGGCGAGCGCGGCCTGCTCTCGGTCGCCTTCCCTCCGGACTACGCCCGCAGCAAGCGCTTCTACGTCTATTACACGGACAGCGACGGGGCGATCCGGGTCGACGAGTTCCAGCGGCGCAGCGCGACCCGCGCTGACTCGAGATCCCGGCGCGAGGTGATCCGCATCCCCCACCCCGTCAACTCGAATCACAACGGCGGCCAGCTGCAGTTCCTCGGCGACCTCCTCTACTTCGGCACCGGCGACGGCGGCTCCGGCGGCGACCCGCCTAACAACGCCCAGAACGAAGAGGTCCTGCTCGGGAAGCTGCTGCGGATCGACCCGCGGCCCTCCGACGGCAAGCCCTACACGGTGCCGGCGAGCAACCCCTTCGTCGGTAAGCCGGGCCGCGACGAGATCTACAGCTACGGGCTGCGCAACCCCTTCCGCTTCTCCTTCGACACCACCCACGCGCAGCCGCGGATCGCGATCGGCGACGTCGGCCAGAACAAGGTCGAGGAGCTCGACTACACGAGCGTAGGTCGCGCCAGCGGGGCCAACTTCGGCTGGGACGCCTTCGAGGGGTTCGGCAAGTACAGCGACGAAAACAGCGGCACGCCAGATCCGGGCGGGACCGTGAAACCAGTCTTCGCCTACAACCACTCCCGCGGCTGCACGATCATCGGCGGCTACGTCGTCCGCGACCGGCGCCTCCGCGGTCTGCGCGGCCGCTACGTCTACGCCGACCTCTGCGAGGGACAGCTGCGCTCGCTCGTCCCCCACCTGAAACGCGCCAGCGACGACCGCAAGCTCGGCCTCCGTGTTTCGAGCCCCAGCTCCTTCGGGGAAGACCAGCGCCACCGGCTCTACGTGGCCTCCCTGGAAGGCCCCGTCTTCCGGCTAGTCCCCCGCTGACGCGCGGAAGAATTTACTTTCCGCGCGCATCTCGTTGCATCTTTCTGTCTACACTTGGTTTCATGGCAGTCATGGCACCGAGAGAAAGCTGGACCGACGAGCGCATCGACGACCTCGCAAAGCACATGGATACGAGGTTCAACAACCTCGAAAGACAAATGGACGCGAGGTTCGCTGCGGTAGACAAGAGGCTCGACGACGTCATCCGCATGATGCAGATCGGGTTCGGCATCGTCGGCGGCGTGATGACTGCGGTGCTCGGCGTGCTGGGCGTAATTGCCACCCAGGTCTGAATCGCCGCTAAAGTTGGCTGACCAGCCAAACGGGCGAAGGGAGCTGTGGTGGAGAGCGGAACGGCGGCACGAGAGACCGGGACCAACGGAGCGTCAGCCGCTGCGGCCGACTCGATCGAGGTCCATAATCCGGCGACGGGCGAGCTGATCAAGACGATCCCGGTCGACCCGCCAGAGGCGGTCGCTGCGACCGTGCGGCGGGTCCGCGCCAACCAGCCCGAGTGGGAGGCGATGGGGATCGAGGGCCGCTACCACTGGCTCGGCAAGCTGCGCGACTGGCTGCTCGACAACGAGGAGCGGGTGCTCGACACGATGCAGGCGGAGACCGGCAAGGTCCGCGCCGACGCCGGCAACGAGCCCGGCTACCTCGCCGACCTGATCAACTTCTACGGCACCCGCGCTGCCGGCTTCATCGGCGAGGAGAGCGTCCGCCCCCACACCCCCCTGCTCGCCTCGAAGAAGCTGCGGATCCAGTACCGGCCCTACCCGGTGGTCGGGATCATCAGCCCCTGGAACTTCCCGCTGATCCTCTCGCTCGGCGACTCGATCCCGGCCCTGCAGGCCGGCTGTGCGGTCGTCATCAAGCCGTCTGAGTTCACGCCGCTGGGCCTGACCGAGGTGATCGAAGCCTGGAAGCACGAGATCGGCGGGCCTGACGTCTTCGACTGCGTCCACGGCGTCGGCGAGACCGGCGGGGCACTGGTCGACGAGGTCGACTTCATCCAGTTCACCGGCTCCGACCGGACCGGCCGCAAGGTGATGGCGCGGGCGGCGGAGACGCTTACCCCGGTCAGCCTCGAGCTCGGCGGCAAGGACCCGATGATCGTCCTCTCCGATGCCGACGTCGAGCGCGCCGCCAACGCCGCGGCCTGGGGCGGAATGATGAACTCCGGTCAGATTTGCCTCTCAGTCGAGCGGATCTACGTCGAGGAGCCGGCCTACGACGAGTTCGTCAACAAGCTGACCGCCGAGATCGGCCGCCTGCGCCAGGGCGCCGATGACGCCAGCAATCCCAAAGACGTAGGGGCGATGACCTCGCCGAACCAGACGGCGATCGTCGAGGACCACGTCAACGACGCTCTCGCCGCGGGCGCGCGGGCGCTGACCGGCGGCAAGCGGGTCGAGGGACCAGGGGACTACTTCGAGCCGACGGTGCTGGTCGACGTCGACCACTCGATGAAGGTGATGCGCGACGAGACCTTCGGCCCGGTCGTCGGGGTGATGAAGGTGCGCGACGCCGAGGAGGCGATCCGGCTCGCCAACGATACCCGCTACGGCCTCGGCGCCTCGGTCTTCGGCGAGCGCGAGCGGGCCGAAGGGGTGGCGCGCCGGGTCGAGTGCGGAGCCGTCAACGTCAACGACGTCCTCATCAACTACTTCGCGATGGACGTGCCGATGGGCGGCTGGAAGCAGTCCGGAATCGGCATGCGCCACGGCGCACCGGGGATCAAGAAGTACTGCCGCAGCGAGTCCCTGGTCATCACCCGCTTCGCCGGCAAGCGCGAACCCACCTGGTACCCCTACACCAAGACCCGCCGCCGCCTCCTCGCCCCGATCTCCCGCTTCTTCAACGCCCGCGACTGGCGCCGCCGCCTCGGCGTTAAGCGCTAGAGGGGTGTGGGTGGGGGTCGCTGGGAGCACCTCCGCCGCGTGATTCGTTTTAGGGCTGACGCCTCAGGCGTTGGTGGCGCGGCTCCATGCTGAGTACCCAG
>DATLQI010000039.1:0-44509 GCA_035535295.1 Solirubrobacterales bacterium | reverse complement strand
ATCCCGTCGCGCGATCTGATCTACGGGCTCGCCGGTGGCCCGCCCGAGGGCCGGACGGTAAAGGCCTGGTTTCCTGGTGGCAGCTCGGCGCCGGTGCTGACCGAGGCCGAGCTCGACGTGCCCTACAGCTTCGAGGCGATGGCCGAGGCGGGCTCGATGCTAGGCTCGGGAGCGATCATCGTCGCCGACGACTCGGTCTCGATTCCCGAGCTGGCGCTGCGGACAGCGCGCTTCTACCACCACGAGTCGTGCGGGAAGTGCACGCCGTGCCGCGAGGGGACGAACTGGACGGTGAAGATGCTGGAGCGCGTGGTGAGCGGCGAGGCGACCCCGATGGACCTCGACATCATCGCCTCGGTCCAGGAGAACATCATCGGCCACTGCCTGTGCGTGCTCGGCGACTCGATGGCGATGCCGGTCGCGAGCATGGTCAAGCGCTTCCGTGGCGAATTCGAGACCGCGATCGAGCTCGCGCGCCAGCAGGCGCCGGGCCCGCTTGACGAGGAAGCCGAGCGCGTCCCGCCGCCGCTCGAGGTAGGCGCGTGAAACGCGCGCGCCCCGCCGTGACGCTGGTCGTCGACGGCACCGAGGTCACCGCACCCGAGGGAACGATGCTCGTCGACGCCGCCAAGCACGGCGACATCGAGATTCCGGTCTTCTGCTACGAGCCCAAGCTCGGGGAACCGGTCGGCGCCTGCCGCATGTGCCTCGTCGAGGTCGAGGGGATCCCGAAGCTGCAGACCGCCTGCTCGACCCCTGTCCGCGACGGGATGGTCGTCTACACGCAGACCGAGCGCGTCGCCGAGGCGCAGAACGCCGTCGTCGAGTTCCTGCTCGTCAACCACCCCCTCGACTGCCCCGTCTGCGACAAGGGCGGCGAGTGCCCGCTCCAGGACATCTCGTTCGGTTGGGGTGCGGGCCGCTCGCGCTTCATCGAGCCGAAACGCCACTTCAAGAAGCCGATCGAGCTCTCGCCGCTGGTCGCGATCGACCGCGAGCGCTGCATCCTCTGCTACCGCTGCGTCCGCTTCAGCCAGGAGGTCTCCGAAGACGCCCAGCTGCAGCTGATCGACCGCGGCGACCGCACCTACGTCGGCACCTTCGACGACCGCCCCTACGTCGCCCCCTTCCACGGCAACATCACCGACATCTGCCCGGTCGGGGCGCTGACCAACTACACCTACCGCTTCCGCGCCCGGCCCTGGGACATCGAGCACGCCGGCTCGGTCTGCACGCTCTGCCCGAGCCAGTGCAACGTCAGCTTCACCGTCCGCGACGAGAAGGTGAAACGGGTGATCTCCCGCGACAACCACGAGGTCGACGACGGCTGGCTCTGCGACCGCGGCCGCTATGGGTTCGAGATGTTCGACGCACCGGAGCGGGTGACGGGGCCGCGGCTAAAGGGCGGCGCCGAGGTCGGTTGGACCGAAGCCATCGCGCGGGTCGCGGACGGGCTGCGCGGCGCAAGCGGGGGGAGGCGGGGGTGGTCCTCTCCGGACAACAGCGGGGAGGGTCCGGAGAGGACCACCCCCGCCTCCTCTGCAGTCGCGGCGATCATCGGCGACGCTTCCAACGAGGAGGGCTTCCTGCTGCAGAAGCTGATGCGCGAGGCGCTTGGGTCGGCTCACATCGACTCGCGCCCCTCTCGGGGACCCGAGGCGGAGGTGCTGCGACGACTCAGCGAGCCAAGCATTTCGGCGAAGGTGCGCGACATCGACGAGGCCGACGCGGTCCTCGTCCTCGGCACCGACCCGCTGCACAGCTCGCCGATCCTCGATTTGCGGGTCCGCAAGGCGATCCGCCGCAACGGCGCCAAGCTGGTCGTCGCGACCGAGCGGCCGACCGCGCTCGACGGCGGCGCCGAGGCGATCGCCCGCTATGCGCCCGGCCAGGCCGCGCATTTCGTCTCCGAGCTGGCGAGCGCGATCGGCGGCGCCGAGAACGTCGCCACCCCGGTTGCCGGGACCCTGCGCGAGGCCGAGAAGGTCGTCGTCATCTGGGGCGAGCGGATTGCCCGCGAGGATGCCGCCGCCGAGGCGCTACTGAAGATTGCCGAGGCGACCGGCATGGCAACGACCGAGGGCGCCGGCCTGCTGGAGATCCCCGACACCACCAACGCCCGCGGCCTGCGCGAGGCCGGCTGCCTCCCCGACGCCGGTCCGGGCCTCGCCGAGACGGTGGCCGGCCGCCCCACCGAGGAGATCCGCCAGGCGCTGATCGACGGCGAGGTCACCCACCTCGTCCTCTTCGGCGCCGACCCGCTGCGCGACTTCCCCGACACCCCCGCCTGGGAAGAGGCATTGACCGCCTGCGACTTCCTCGTCTCCTTCTCGATGCACGAGAACGCGACCACCGCCAAGGCCGACGTCGTCCTCCCGCTCGAGACCCACGCCGAGAAAGACGGCACCGTCACCCACCCCGACGGCCGCCTCCAACGCGTCCGCCCCTCAGCTTCTCGCCCGGGCTTCGTGCAGTCGAACATCGTGGTCCTCTCTGAACTGGCGAAGGCTCTAGGCCTCGACACCGGCATCAACTCCCAGCCCACGGCGTTCAATGCCCTCACCGACGCCGTCAGCTTCTACAACGGCATCGAGGAGACCGACATCGGCGGCCGCGGCCTCCGCTGGCAAGACCGCGAAGGCTCCACCAGCGACCGCCTAGGAACCGAGAGCCCTAGCCCCGGCCCGGTTGGGACCGCCGAGGGGGGGTCGCCGGACACTCAGCGCGAGGCGCCAGTAAGCATGGTCCAACCCGACGCGACTCCTCGCCGAGTCGCGTCCGCCGACCCCCCCTCGGCGGTCCCCCCCAACACCTCGAACGACGGCTCGCTCCTCCTCGGCACCTACCGCGACCTCTGGGCCGGCCCCGTCACCGAGCTCAACCCACCCCTGAAGTTCCTTACCCCCCACCAGCGCCTGGAGATCTCTCCGCAAGACGCCCAACATCTAGACCTGAAGAACGGCGAGGCCGTCCGCGTCAGCCAGAACGGATCCAGCCTCACCGCCGCCGTCCTGATCAAGGAGCGGATCAGCCCCGGCACCGTCTTCATGGCCGAGGGCGTCGCCGAGGCGAACGCCAACGCGCTGCTGAACGGCGGCCCCGTTCAGGTGAAGATCGAGAAGCTGAGCGAGGCCCGCGCCTGATGCTGCCGCTTGCCGACACCCAGCTCGCCGAAGCCACCTGGGTGATGATCGTCAAGAGCATCGTCATCTTCGCGGTGATCTTCGGCATCCTGCCCCTGCTGACGGTCCTGGAGCGGAAGCTGATCGGCCGCTTCCAGCACCGCTACGGACCGAACCGCGTCGGCCCCTTCGGCCTCCTGCAGCCGCTCGCCGACGTCGGCAAGCTGATCTCCAAGCAGTCCTTCCGCCCCGAGAACGCGATCTCGACCCTGTTCATCCTCGGCCCGCTGCTGCCGGTCCTGGCCGGCGTGCTCTCGCTGGCGATCATCCCCTGGGGCGACGTCCAGGGCGGGGTCGGCTTCTACGGGATCGACGTCCCGATCGGGATCCTCTACTTCTTCGCCATCGGCTCGATCGCCTTCTACGGACTGCTGCTCGGCGGCTGGTCCTCGGGCTCCAAATACAGCCTCCTGGGAGCGATGCGCTCGGCCGCGCAGCTGATCTCCTACGAGGTCAGCATGGGGCTGGCGCTGCTCGGGGTGATCATGATGAGCGGCTCCCTCTCGCTGGTCTCGATCGTCCACTCCCAGGGTGAGCTCTGGTTCATCGTCCCCCAGTTCGTCGGCTTCCTGATCTTCATGCTCGCCGGCTTCGCCGAGACCAACCGCACCCCGTTCGACATGCCCGAGGCCGACGCCGAGCTGGTCCAGGGCTTCATGACCGAGTACGGCGGCATGCGCTTCGGCTCCTTCCTCCTGGTCGAATACATGGAGATCCTCGTCGTCTCCGGGATCGCCGCGGCGATGTTCCTCGGCGGCTGGATGGGCCCCGGCCCGAGCTGGCTCGACCCGATCTGGATGCTGGCGAAGATGCTCGGCCTCGTCCTCGTCTTCATCTGGGTGCGGGCGACGCTGCCGCGTCTTCGATATGACCAGCTGATGAGCCTCGGCTGGAAAGTGCTGCTGCCCCTCGCCACCCTCAACGTCCTCGTCACCGCCGTCCTGGTGGTGGTGACGTGAGCTTCGACCCGAAGTCGGCCTCCTACCTCGACTCGATCGACGTCGTCGAGGTCCAGCGCGGTCCTGAGCCGGGCGGGCTCGGCGGCGCCTACCGCGCCTTCGGCGAGACCCTGCGGGGGCTGAAGACGACGATGGCACGGCTGATCGAGGGGCCGATGACGATCGAGTACCCGGAGGAGAAGACGCCCGTCTACCCGCGCTTCCGCGGCCGCCACAAGCTGCACCGCTTCGAGGACACCGGGCTGGAGAAATGCGTCGGCTGCTCGCTCTGTGCCGCCGCCTGCCCGGCCGACTGCATCCGCGTCGTCGCGGCGGAGAACGTGCCCGGCGAGCGGGTCTCGGCCGGCGAGCGCTACGCCGCCGTCTACGAGATCAACCTCGCCCGCTGCATCTTCTGCGGCTACTGCGAGATCGCCTGCCCCTTCGACGCAATCACGATGGGGCACGACTACGAGATGTCCGACTACGACCGCCGCGACCTGATCTTCACCAAGGAGATGCTGCTCGCCGAGCCGGTCGAACGGACGCCGCTGAGGAGCGAGGGCGAGTAGTGGAAGAGGGGCTCTTCTTCCTCTCCGCGATCGGCGCGCTCGGCGGCGCCCTCGGCGTGATCGCGATGCGGAACCCGTTCTACTCGGTGCTGGCGCTGATCGTCCACCTCTTCTCGCTGGCGGCGCTCTTCCTGCTGCTGACCGCGGCCTTCGTCGCCGCCGCCCAGGTGGTCGTCTACGCCGGCGCGGTGATGGTCCTCTACGTCTTCGTCGTCGCCTACGTCGGCAGCGGTGGCGAGTCGGCCTGGGAGCCGATCCCCGGCCAGCGCTTCCTCGCCCCCCTCCTCGGCATCGCCCTCTTCGTCGAGCTCTCCATAGCCGTCCTCTCCTCTTCACTGCTGGCGCTCGAAACCAACGGCCCCGACGTCAATGCCGGCTTCGGCAACCCCGCCGCCATCGGCCGCCTCCTCCTCGAGAAGTTCCTCCTCCCCTTCGAGGCCAGCTCGATCCTCCTCCTGCTCGCCGCCGTGGGAGCAATCGTCCTGGCCGCCCGCCGTCGAGAGGGGGATGGGGATACCCCCGACGAACCCTCCCCAAATCGTGAGGAGGGGGTATCCCCATCCCCCACCCCCACCGCCGGAGCCACCCGATGACCACCGACTGGTTCATCGTCCTCTCCGCCCTGCTCTTCGCCACCGGCGCCCTCGGCATCCTCCTCCGCCGCAGCCCGATGGTGATCCTGCTCTGCCTCGAGCTGATGCTGAACGCCGGCAACCTCGCCCTGGTCGCCTTCAGCCGCATGGTCGGCAACGGCCAGGGGCAGGTCTTCGCGGTGATCGTGATGGTGATCGCCGCCTGCGAGGTCGTCGTCGGCCTCGGCCTGATCGTCGCCATCTTCCGCCGCCGGCTGCCGCTCGACGTCGACGACCTGCGAGAGCTACGCGGATGAGCGCTACCGCCTGGGCCTGGCTGGTCCTGCTCTTCCCGCTGCTCGGCTCGATCGTCATCGGCCTCGGCTTCCGGGCGCTGCCGCGGAAGGTGGCGGGCGCGATCGGCACGATCTCGATCGGCCTCGCCTTCGCCTGCGGCGTCGCCGCGCTGCTCTCCCTGCTCGGCGACGAGCCGGAGGCGCGCCACCACGCCTCCTCGCTCTGGGACTACGCCAACGTCGCCGGCCTCGACATCAAGCTCGGGATCTTCGTCGACCCGCTCTCGATCTTCATGGTCCTCGTCGTCACCGGCGTCTCGACCCTGATCCACCTCTACTCCTACGGCTACATGCAGTCCGACGAGGGCTACCACCGCTTCTTCAGCTACCTCAACTTCTTCGTCTTCTCGATGCTGCTGCTGGTGCTGGCCGGCAACTTCGTCCTGCTGACGGTCGGCTGGGCCTTCGTCGGCTTCGCCTCCTACGCGCTGATCAGCTTCTGGTACCGGCGCGAGACGGCGACGCGGGCGGGGATGAAGGCCTTCGTGATCAACGTCGTCGGAGATATAGGACTCGTGCTCGCCGCCTTCCTGATCTTCCGCGAACTCGGCTCCTTCGACTACGGGACGGTGTTCGAGAAAGCGCCCGAGGTCTTCAGCACGAACGAGTGGACGGTGACCGCGATCTGCCTCCTGCTCCTCGTCGGCGCCTTCGCCAAGTCTGCCCAGCTGCCGCTCCACACCTGGCTGCCGGACGCGATGGAGGGCCCGACCCCGGTCTCCTCGCTGATCCACGCGGCGACGATGGTCACCGCCGGCGTCTACCTGATCGCCCGCACCCACGTCCTCTTCGAACTCGCCCCGACCGCCGCCGACATCGCCGCCTTCACCGGCCTGGCGACGCTGCTGGTCGCGGCGACGATGGCGCTGGTGATGACCGACCTGAAGCGGGCGATCGCCTACTCGACGATGAGCCAGATCGGCTACATGATCATGGGCGTCTCGATCGGCGCCTACAGCGCCGGCATGTTCCACCTGATGACCCACGCCTTCTTCAAGGCGCTTCTGTTCATGGCGGCCGGCTCGATCATCGCCGCGATGGCCAACGACCAGAACATCGACCGGATGGGCGGCTTCGGCAAGGCGATGCGGTTCACCTCGATCACCTTCGTCTGCGGTGCCCTCGCCCTCGCCGCCTTCCCCGGCACCTCCGGCTTCTTCTCCAAGGACGAGATCCTCGCCTTCGCCGAGGCGCGCGGGGGGATGTACCTGATCTTCACCGTGCTCGGCTACGTCGGCGCCCTGATGACCGCCGTCTACAGCTTCCGGCTCGTCTTCCGGGTCCTGCCCGGCCGGCCTTGCCCGGAGGCACAGGAGCTGATCGAGACCGGCCACGTCGCCCACGAGGCGCCGAAGAACCCGGCCACCGGCGAGCCCGAGGACACCGACGTCGGCTTCCCGGGTCCCGAGCACCACATCGCCGAGCAGTCGCTGCCGATGCGGGTGGCGATGGCGATCCTCGCCTTCCTCGCCCTGGTCGGCGGTCTGGTCCAGGTGCCCGGCATCGACGAGGTGATCACCAAGTTCCTCGAGCCGGTCTGGGAGGGCTCGCCGCTGGCGGCGATCGAGCCCACGCTCGGCCAGGACTACACCGGCCTCGGGATCGGCGGCGTCATCGCCCTGGCCGGGATCGGGATCGCCTACCTGCTCTACGTAAGGGAGCCCGAGCGCCCGCGGCAGCTCGAACGGCGCTTGCGGCCGTTGCACACCCTCTTCGTCAACAAGTGGTACTTCGACGAGGCGATCGACTTCCTCGTCGTCCGCCCGGCCCTGGCGATCGGCCGCTTCGCCAACCGCGTCTTCGAGCGCTTCGTCGTCGACGGCCTGATCAGCGGCACCGAGGGCGGGGTCCGCGGCGCCAGCGGCGTCGTCCGCGCCGTCCAGAACGGGTTCGTCCGTAGCTACGCGCTGCTCCTGATCGCCGGCTTCGCCGGGTTGGCCCTCTACTTCCTGTTGAGCAGCTCATGAGCAGCGCGATCCTCTGGGCGCCGCTGGCGTTCGGCCTCCTCGGCCTCTTCCTCCCCGCGCGGGCGGTCGGCGGGTGGGCGACGCTGGGGACCGTGGCGACGCTGGGGCTGGCGATCGCCGCCGCGGTCGGCTTCGAGGGCGGCAGCTCCGCTCTGCAGTACGCCGTCGACGAGCCCTGGATCTCCGGGCTCGGCGTCGACTACAGCCTCGGCATCGACGGCCTCAACCTCTTCCTGATCCTGCTGACCGCGGTGCTCTGGGTCGGCGGCGTCGCCTTCGCCGCCTTCCGCGAGCAGGAGCGGCCGAAGACCTTCTACTTCCTGATGCTGGTCGCCGAGACGGCGACGCTGGGGGCGTTCCTCGCCCAGGACCTGCTGCTCTTCGTCCTCTTCTTCGACCTGATGCTGGTCCCGTTCTACTTCCTCTTCGGGGCCTGGGGCCACGACCGCACGAGCGAAGGCGGCAAGACCGCCTCGGCGGCGACGCTGCAGATGATCGTCTACACCCTGATCGGCTCGCTGCTGATGCTGGTCGCGGCGATCGCGACCGCGATCCTCGCCGCCGACGGCGGCCACCTCAGCTTCTCCTTCGCCTATCTGAGCGAACACGGCCTCAGCCACGGCAGCCAGCAGTGGATCTTCTGGTTCTTCGCCGCCGCCTTCCTGGTCAAGATGCCGGCCTTCCTGCTCCACGGCTGGATGCCCGACGCCTACCGGGCGGCGCCGCTGCCGGCGCTGATGGTCTTCTCCGGCGTCCTCGCCAAGGTCGGCGCCTACGGCTTCCTGCGGGTGGTGCTGCCGCTCTTCCCCGACGCCACGGTCGAATTCCAGGAGGTGGTCCTGCTGATCGCCCTGGCCTCGATCCTCTACGGCTCGGTGATGGCGTTCACCCAGACGAACGTGCGGCTGATCGCCGGCTACAGCTCGGTGGCCCAGCTCGGGTTCATCACCATCGGGATCTTCGCCCTGCGCGCCGACGGCTCCGACGGGGCGGTCCTGCAGATGGTCAACCACGGCCTCGTCGTCGCCCCGATCTTCGTCATCGTCGCCCTGCTGCTGGAGCGGACCGGCAGCGAAGACATCCGCGAGATGGGCGGGATGGCGCTACGGGCGCCGGTGCTGGCGGCGCTGTTCCTGATCGTCGCCCTGGCGACCCTGGCGATGCCGGGCTCGGCCAACTTCGTCGGCGAGTTCTACATCCTCAACGGCCTCTTCCAGGCGAAGATCGTCTTCGCCTTCGTCGCCATCACCGGCGTCGCGATGTCGGCTTACTACGCGCTCCGCCTCTACCAAGGGGCGATGCACAACCGTAAGCCGGAGGGGCTGCTGTCCCGCGAGATCGGGGTGCGCGACGGTCTCGTCCTGGTGCCGCTGGTGCTCTGCATCCTCGGCCTCGCCCTCTACCCGCAGCTGATCCTCGAGCGGACGGCACCGAAGGTTCAACAGACTGTCTCCAAGGTCAACGGCGGCGACGCCCCCGAAGCCAAGCTCGCCAACAAATGAACTTCAACGAGCCCCACATCGACTACGCCGGCGTCTCGCCGCTGATCGCGCTCACGGTCGGCCTCTGCGTCGTCCTCCTCAGCGCCGTGTTTCGCCCGCTGCGCCGCACCGCGCCGCTGCTGACGATGGTCACGCTGGGTGCCGCCGCTGGCCTGCTGATCTGGCAGTGGGACGACCCGAAGACGCTGATCACCGGGGCCCTGCGGCTCGACGACCTGGCGATCTCGATCTCCTTGATCTCGATCCTCACCGCCGCCTTCTGCGTCCTCCTCTCGATCCGCGAGCGGGCAACCGCGGAAGCCGGCTCCGGCGAGTACCACGCGCTCCTGCTCGGCTCGGTCCTGGGGATGACGATGCTGGCCCAGGCGACCAACCTCGTCACCTTCTTCGTCGCCCTGGAGACGCTCTCGATCCCGCTCTACATCCTCTGCGCCACCAACCTGCGGCGCGAGGGCTCGCTCGAGTCGGGGCTGAAGTACCTGATCGTCGGCTCGATCGGCTCGGCGACCCTGCTCTACGGGATGGCCTTCCTCTACGGCGGTACCGGCTCGACCGGGTTCGCGGGGATCGCCAACGGGATCGCGAAGAACGGCCTCGACGGCGACCCGCTGATCCTGATCGGGATCGCGATGGCGGCGGTCGGGCTCGCCTTCAAGACCTCGATCGCCCCCTTCCACCAGTGGACGCCCGACGTCTACCAGGGGGCGCCGACCCCGATCACGTCCTTCATGGCGGTGGCGACCAAGGCCGCGGCCTTCGCCGTCTTCCTCCGCTTCTTCGACGTCGCCCTCGGCTCCCAGCTCGATTCCTGGCAGCCGGCGCTGGCGGCGCTGGCGGCGATCTCGATCGTCGTCGGCAACGTCGGCGCCCTCGGCCAGGACTCGCTGAAGCGGCTGATGGGCTGGTCCGGCGTCGCCCAGGCCGGCTACATGCTCGGCGGCGTGGTCGTCGCCTCCGAGGCCGGGACCAGCTCGCTGGTCTTCTACCTCGCCGCCTACGCCTTCATGAACATCGCCGCCTTCGCGGTGATCGTCGCCCGCGAGCGGGAAACGGTCTTCGGCGACGACATCCGCGGCATTCGCGGTCTCGGGACCAAGCGGCCGCTGCTGGCCTGGCCGCTGACGATCTCGATGCTGGCCCTGGCCGGGCTGCCGGCGACCGCGGGCTTCATCGGCAAGCTCTACCTGATCGAGGCGCTGGTCGAAGGCGACTACACCTGGCTCGCGGTCTTCATCGCGGTCGGGACGATGATCTCGCTCGCCTACTACCTGCGGGTGGTGGCGGCGATGTGGATGCGGCCCGAGAGCGAGCGGGCAGCGGGTGCGCAGCCGGTGATCGCCGGCGCCTCCCCTGAGGCCGACCCGATCGATCCCGAGGCCGGCCGCCGCTGGTACATCGCCGGTCCGGCCCTGCTCGCCGCGGCGGCGACGATCTTCTTCGGCATCGTCCCGCAGCCGCTGGTCGAGTTCGCCGAACACGCCGGCCGCAGCCTTTTCGGGTAGAACCGCCCGATCGGAGTCCTCCTCACCACCGGCGCGATCGTCGCGGCCGTCGCCGTCGGCGTCTGGTCCGAGGGCCGCTGGCCCGCCGGCGCCGCCCGCGCCTCGCGCAGCGCCCTGACGCTGCTGCTCTACGTGCTGCTGCCGCCGGTGATCTTCTTCAACATCGCCGCCAGCGAGATCGACGTCAGCCACGGCGTCGGGCTGCTGCTGGGGATCGTCGCCTCCTCGCTCGGGGCCCTCTTCGCCTGGGGAGTCGCAACCCGGTTCCTCACCCTCACCCGTCCCCAGGTGGGAGCGGTGATCTGCACTGTTTTAAGCGTCAACACCGGCTACCTCGGCTACCCGCTGGCGGTGGCGCTGCTGGGACGGGACGAGCTGCCGACCGCGGTCCTCTACGACGTCCTCGTCACCGGCCCCTGCCTGCTGCTCGGCGCCTTCGCCGTCGGCGCCGCCTTCGGGACCAAGGCCGGCGAAACGCCGCGCCAGCGAGTCGGCGCCTTCTTCACCCGCAACCCGCCGCTCTACGCCGCGATCGCCGGCCTCCTCGCCCCGGACGCCCTCGCCCCGAACCTCCTCGTCGATCTCTCCCAGGTCCTGATCGTCGCCATCCTCCCGATCGGCTTCTTCGCCGTCGGCGCCACCCTGGCGGAGAACGCCGAGAGCGGCTCCCTGCCGATGCCGCCGCCGCTCACCCGCCCGGTCCTGCTCGTGATCGCCACCCGTCTCGCCGTCGTCCCCGGCCTGCTGATGCTCCTCGCCGCCCCCGTGATCGACCTCCCCGCCGCCTACCGCCTCCTCTCGGCGATGCCCTCCGGCCTCAACTCCCTGGTCATCGCCCATGCCTACGGCCTTGACATGGAGATCACCGCCGAGGCCCTCACCTGGTCGACCGCGATCGTCGTCCTCGCGGCGTTGGGGTCATTGTTGCTCTGAGCCCTAGAGCTGGGTCGCGATGAGGCCGATCAGGGCCGCGATGATCACACCGCTCACTCCCAGCAGGGTCCGCTGCATCGCATCGAAGCGACCGTTGAGTTCTCCCAGCCCTCCATCGATGCGACCGTTGAGATCCTTCAGCCCTCCATCGATGCGACCGTTGAGATCCTTCAGTCCTCCATCAAGGCGACCGTTGAGATCCTTCAGTCCTCCATCAAGGCGATTGCCGAGGTCTCGCATTCCTGCATCCATGCGGGCGAAGCCTGCATCCATACGGGCGAAGCCTTCGTCCATCCTCCGATCCACCTCATCGAACCTCTGGTCGATCGCTCGGAATCTCTCATCAAGACGTCCGTCGTCCCAATCCACCATCTCTGCCTCCTCCCTGTCCAAGACCATTGCCTCCATGCCTGAGACCGTAGCAGACAAAAACATACGTAACTGGAACGTTTCTGTAAATTTCTGAAGGTGCTCCATCACGTCGGGATCGAGGTCGCGCCGGCTGAGGTCGAGGCCGCCGTCGGCTTCTTCGAGCTGATCGGGTTCACGCGGGTCGAGCCTCCGGAGACGCTCAGCGAGTACACCTGGCTGGAGCGCGATGGGACGCAAGTGCACCTGATGCCGAAGGAGCAGCCAACTGTGCCCTCGCCTGGACACCTGGCGGTGGTCGTCAGGGGCTTTGACGCGACCGTCGCGCGGCTGCGCGAGCGCGGCTTCGAGGTCGAGCCGAAACGCGAACACTGGGGCCAGCCACGCGTCCTGGCGATCGCGCCCGGCGGCCATCGGGTCGAGCTGATGGCGGCGCCGCCAGCGCCTCAGGCCTGAGCCAGATCGCCTCGGCGCTGCCCCGCCGAAGCGCCCACTACGATGCGCCGGTGCGCTATCCGGTCGAAGACTTCACCGCTGAGGAGCGGGCGCTTCTCGCCCCGCATTTCACCAACCTCGACCGGCCCGTCTTCGCCCTCGTCAACCTGCCGGAGACCGTCAAGGGAGCGCTTTTTGCCCGCTATTCGCGCTATTCCGGGACCGTGCGCCGGCTCTACCTCGAGGAGTTCGCGGCCGATGCGCCGGAAGGCGGTCGGCCCTTCGACGAGGAGGAGGGCACCCGCGCGGCGGGACTCTACGAGCGCGTCTTCGCCGGCTACGGCGACGACTCGATCGCCCAGCTCGGCGGCGCCCACGTCGCCTGCGAGTGGGTCTCCAACATCCTCACCAAGGTGCTGCAGCGCGGCCGCCTCGCCGCCTACCTCGAGCAGTCGACCCGCTACATCCCCTACGACAAGCCGCTGCCGGAAGGCGGCTATCGCTTCTACCGGAACGAGGAGCTGGGCCCGGAGTTCGCGGCGGCGATGGACGAGATCTTCGCGATCTACTCGCGCTCCCTGACCGAGGTCGAGGAGTGGGCGGCGGCGCGCTGGCCGCGGGGCGAGGAGCCGGAGGGCGCCTGGCGGCGTTCGATCCGGGCCAAGGCGCTCGACCTCCTGCGCGGGCTGCTGCCGGCGGCGACCCTCAGCCACGTCGGCATCTACGCCACCGGCCAGGCCTACGAGCAGCTGATCATGCGGCTGATGGCCTCGCCGCTGCCGGAGGCGCGCGAGTACGGGGGCATGATCCTCAGCGAGCTGAAGCAGGTGATGCCGAGCTTCGTCTCCCGGGTCGACCGCCCCGACCGCGGCGGCGAGTGGATCTCCTACCTGGAGCGACGGCGCCAGCAGACCGAGGCCTGGGTGGCGCGGCTGGGCCTCGACCGGCGCGGCGACGGCGACGACGCTCCCTCGGTCGAGCTGCTCCACGTCGACGGCTCCGAAGAGGACCTACTCGCCTCCTCCCTGTTCGAGCAGGCGAGCGCGCCGGAGACCGAGGTCCTCGCCCGCATCGACGTCCTCGACCGCGAGGAGCGGGCGCAGCTGCTGGCGGCGGTCGTCGGCGATCGCGCCAACCGGCGCTACCGGCCGGGCCGCGGCTTCGAGGCCCTGCGCTACCGCTTTGAGATCGTCTCCGACTACGGCGCCTTCCGCGACCTGCAGCGGCATCGGATGCTGACCTGCCAGTGGCAGCGGCTCAGCCCCGACCTCGGCGCCGGGATCCCCGAGGAGGTGCGCGAAGCCGGCGTCGGCGGCGAGTTCGAGCGGGCGCTGGAGATCTCGCGGGGCGAGTACGAGCGGTTGACCGAGGCCGGCCTCGCCGAGCAGGCCCCCTATGCGCTCAGCCTCGCCTACCGGATCCGCTACACCCTCGACCTCAACGCCCGCGAGGCGATGCACCTGATCGAGCTGCGCTCAGGTCGCGAGGGGCACCCCACCTACCGCGCCGTGGCGCAGGCGATGCACGAGCGGATCGCCGCCGTCCACCCCGGCGTCGCCGCGGCGATGTCCCACGTCGACAGCTCGGTCGAGCCGCGGCTGGAGCGGATCATGAGCGAGATCCGCACCCACCGCAAGCAAGTCAGCGCCGGTCGGGCGGAGTAGCCCGCTCCTCGTCCTCGTCGGCTTCGTCGGCCTCGTCCCAGCCGCCCTGCGGTTCCATTTCGGCGGCGGCCCTCTCCCCCGGCGTCGGCCAGGGGATCGCTTCGCCGGCCTCCCAGGCGGGGGGTCGCCCGCCGGGGACGAAACCGAGCGCGAGGAGTCCGAGGTAGACGAAGAAGACCATGGTCACGAAGATCAGCGGCCCGAGCAGGAAGGCGATCCCGGCGACCATCGCCAGAGAGCCCCAGAAGCGAGAGAGGAGGCCGGTGCGCATCGCCCAGAGGCCGGTGTAGAGGAGGGCGACGACGAGGCCGAAGACGCCGGCGAGGCCGAGCCCGGTGGCGATCGGGACCAGCGAGGATTCGCCGATCGCCTCCGTCGCCTCGTCGTCTTCGAGCTTGCGGTCCTCGCAGGCGCGCAGCGGAGTCTCGCCTTTGCCGGGGTCGTATTCGTCGACGAGGAAGTCGTTGCCTTCGTCCTCTTTCTCTTCGCTGCATTCCTCGCGCGCTTCGGAGGGCGTCAGCGATGGCTCGGCCTTGCCGGCGAGGAAGTTGTCCGCGCCTTCCTTGGTGACCCCGATCGAGAGCCCGGAGGAGATCGCGAGGAAGAGCGGAGCGGCGACCACGAGGCCGATCAGCTGCGGGCGCACCCGGTCGCTGCGGGCCGCGACGGCGCGGAAGAGGTAGACGAGCGGCAGCGCCAGCAGCAGGAAGGCGAGCGCCTGCATCAGGTCGGAGAGGACGACCTGGCCGCCGTGGGCGTCGACTTCGCGCAGGAACTCCGCCTGGCCGTCGCCGCTGACGTTGAGCGGTTTCGCGGCGAACAGGAGGACCACCGCGAGGATGCTGGCGATCCCCGCCGGAATCGCCCAGCGCTGCTCCCGGGCCCGAACCTCGGCCTTGCTGTCTTGCATCTATCCCCTCTCGTGGAAGTAGAACTGGGGCAGAGCCCCTTCGATCACGTCCTGGGTCATCTTCTGCGCCACCTCGAGGTTGCCGCTGCGGACGGCGATGTCGTCGAGACTGACGATCCCGACCAGCTCCTCGCCGCGGACGACCGGCAGCCGCCGCACGCGGTGCTGGGCCATCAGCACGGCGGCCTCGTCGAGCTCCATCTCCGGATCGCCGCAGACCAGGGGCCGCGAGGCGTGCTCGAGCGCCGGCGTCGCCGGCTCGGCGCCCTCGGCGAAGACGCGCAGGGCGAGGTCGCGGTCGGTCACCATCGCTACCGGCTTGGCGGCGGAGTCGACGATCACGACCGAGCCGACGCGGTGGTCGCGCATCAACCTCGCCACCTCCAGGGCGCTCGCCTCCGCGGTAGCGGTGACGACGCCCGAGGTCATGATCTCGCTGAGGCGCACGACGCGTACGCTACCCGAGCATGGACCAGGCCGAGAGCCCCCACGCCGTCGTCCCCCTCGAGGCCGGAGCCGGTCCCGAGAACCCACCCTGCCCCGCCTGCGGCGAGCCGCTCTTCGGCTGGATCGGCCAGAAGCCGGGCCTGGCCGGACCGGTGCGGAGGTGCGAGAGCTGCGGGCTCGGAGTGGTCGGCGAGCCTGGCGACGCCGAGGAGGCGCTGCGCGAGCTCGACGCCCGTCGCGACGACGAGACGATCGGGATCGAGAACCGGGCCAGCTTCGCCTGCTCGCTCGGCGGCGCCGGTTGGTCGGGGCTGCACCCGGGGGCTCGCCACCTCTTCACCCTGGAGGCGGTCCGCCGCCTCGTCGCCCGCCGCGACCAGATCGTCAAGTCCCGCCGCTGGCAGCCGCTGGCGAGCCTCGCCGCCACCTGGCAGACCCTGCTCAACAGCGTCACCTTCGGCCACAACGTCGCCCTGGGGGCCCTGCGCGGCGCTCCGACCAGACCCGCGGCCAAACCCTGGCAGCGACGGATCGACGCCCTCGCCAGCATCGTCCTGGCGGTGCCGGCGCTGCTGATCGCCCTCCCGGTCGAGCTGGCAGGTGGCCTCAGCGGCCGCGGCGCGATGCTCTCAATCCGCGTCGAGCTTTTCTAGCGGACCTCAGGAGAGGCCTTCCCTGGCCTCGCGGACCAGGGTGACGGCCTCGGGAAAGAGGACGCGGATCGCGTCGCGGACCTGCATCGCCTGCTCATCGGCGCTGCCGGTGAGGTCGAGGCGGCCGATCGAGGCGACGGTCATCTCGACCGCCAGCTTGATCGCGTTGTCGGCCCAGGCGACGCGCTGGGAGGACTGCATCTGCTCCTGGAGCTCCTCCATGCGGGCGCGGAACTCCTCCGGGTCGCCGAAAAGGTTGAAGCCCTCCATCGCCCTGCATGTAAGCAGAAGCGACTCATTGCCGGCAGACAATCGTCAGCTTTTGCGCGCCACACGTGCGCCGAGACGCCCTAGCGTCCGGTCGATGAGGAGGGGCGGGGATCGAGAGCGGGGCTCGGCCAGCGTCGAGCAGGCGGGCTTGGCGGCGTTGGTGGCGCTGCTCCTGCTCGCCGGCATCGCCGCGATCGCCTCCGGCGGCGAGGTTGACGCCGGACGTCAGCTGGCGGGTGCGATCGGCAGGAAGATGCGCTGCGGCCCCCACCTGCCCGATGGCTGCAGTCATCACCCCCTGGTTCCCGCCTACGGCTGGCCGCTGGCGCGACTGGCGCGGGCGCTGGCTCCAGCGCCGGTGGCGTTGCCGGGGCCCTCCGGGCTGCCGCTGATGCCGGTCGACTTCCGCCGCTGCCGGCGCGAGAGCTGCGCCGTTGCCGCCGGCCCGCACCTCACCGCCTCCGGCCGCCGCACCACCGCCTTCACGGAGGTGGTCGACCATCGCCGAGCGACCGGCTTGGTTGAAATCGTCTACTGGCTCTACCGACCCAGCCTCGGCTGGGAACGGCAAGTGCGCCGCGCCACCGGAGGCGACGTCGAAGCGGCAGCCAGCGTCGAGGTCCGCGCCGAGGACGATCCGGCCTTGGTCCCGTTGGAGACGCTGCCCGGCCACAACCACTACGAGTTCCCAGTCTCCGAACGACCGCCCTGGCAATGGCGGGTCGGCGGCCGCTATCCCGGTTGGTCGAGCTGATCGGGAAGCCAGGCTTCTCCCGCGGCGGCGCGTTCGAAGCCGATCCAGAGCGAGTTCATCGCGGTGGCGACGACGCGCTCACGGGGCACATCGGGGTGGTCCACCCACCACAGCGCCAGCCCCTGGAGGACCCCGCGCAGGACGACCCAGGCCATCTCCAAGCCCTCCCCCGCCACCGATCCGGTCAAGCCGCCGGCGCCGGGCTCGGAGGCAAAGACCTTCATCACCTGGGCCCGGCTGGCGGCGGCGACCTCGGCGTGGACGGCCTCGGCCTTCGAATCGCCGGCCGGCTCGCGGAAGAGCAGGCGGCAAGCGGCAGGATGCTCTTCGACGTAGGCGAACCAGCCGTTGAAGGCGTGCGCCGCCCGTTGCAGCGGTGGCTCGTCACCGGGGAAGCTGCGGCTCCAAATCGCCCGCAGCTCGGCGAAGTTGACCTCCAGCAGCTGCCGGTAGAGGTCGAGCTTGGAGGGGAAGTGGTCGTAGACGACCGGTGGGGTCACCCCAGAGCGACGGGCGATCTCCTCGATTGAGGCACCGCGGTAGCCGCGCTCGGCAAAGAGGTCGGCGGCGGCCGCTTCAACCTTCCCCCGTCGCTCGGCGGCGGTAAGACGTGGGCGTGAGTCGGACCCGGTCTTCGTTGACAACCTAGTGCTCCTTAGGTAGCTTCTAAATTCAACCTAGTGGATCCTAGGTTAGCCCGCTGACGTGATCGTCTCGATCGACATCGCCCACCTCGGTCCCCGCCAGGGGCTGCGAGCGCTCGCCAAACGGCCCCAACCCGAGCAGGTGGAGGGCCTGCGCTACGCCGAGACCGTCTTCACCGCCCCGCTCGGCGCCGGCCTGCTTCCGAAACCCAGTTTCGGGACCGTCGCCCTGATCGCCGCCTGGGACGACGGTGCCGCGCGCGACCGCTTTGCCGATCACCCCCTCGGACGAGCGCTCTCGGCCGGCTGGCAGGCGCGGATGACGCCGCTGCGAGTCTCGGGCGCGTGGCCGGAGATGCCCGGCTTGCCCGAGCGCCAGTTGCCGGTGGACGACGAGGAGCCGGTCGCCGCCCTCACCCTCGGCCGCCTCAAGCCCTGGCGTCTCCGCCCTTTCCTCCGCGCGTCCGCCCCGGCCGAAGCCGACGTCCTCGACGCGCCCGGTCTCCTCGCCTCGACCGGGTTCGGCCGGCCGCCGCTCGTTTCCACCTTCTCCCTCTGGCGCACGGCGGCGGCGATGCGCGACTACGCGTACCGCCAGGGCGGTTCCCATCACGCGGCCGTCGCCGCCGACCGCGCCCAACCCTTTCACCGCGCCTCCGCCTTCATCCGCTTCCGCCTCGACGCGGTCCGCGGCGAATGGGGCGATTTCGGACCCCTTCCGGCCTAAGAGGGAGCCGCTTCGGCGGCCTTCTCTCCCTCGGCTTCCTCCTGTGCCTGCCTGATCAAGCCGCGCCAGTCGGTCGTCCGGAACACCAGCAGGATCGAGAGGAAGCCGAGGACCACCGACCAGGCCGCCATCGCGATCTGGGTCCCGACCGAGAACGACAGCACGGCGGTGCGGGTCGGGCCGTGCAGGGTCGCCACCAGCAGCGCCTGCTGGGCGCCGGCGCCGCCCGGGGTGAAGGGGACGACGTTGGCGATCGCCTGCACGCTCATCACCAGCATCACGTTGCCGACCGAGCCGCCGATTCCGAAGGCCTCGAGGAAGAACCAGAAGGCGGCGAAGCGGCAGAGCCAGCCGACTCCCTGCCAGGCGAAGACCTCGCGCATGTAGCGGCGCGGCTCGCTGAGGATGACCAGGCCCTGGCGGACGCGGGCCCAGAAGCGGCGGACCCGGTGGGCGAGCAGGTAGATCGCGATCGCGATCGCGAGCAGGGTCGCCGCCACGGTGATGAAGAAGAGGTTCGGGTGGTCGGCCCAGAAGGAGATCTCGAAGGCGGGCAGGTGGGGAATCTGGGGCAGGGGCGGCAGCAGCCCCTGGGTGATCGCGTAGAGGAGGACGAGGACCCCGACCGAGGTGTCGAAGACGGTCTGGACCAGGAAGGACGAGGTCACCGCCGGGTAGGAGGAGTCGGGGATCTGCCGTTTGACGAGGAAGACCTTGGTCGCGTCGCCCGCGTGGGCGGGAACGATCGCGTTGATCCCGGCCCCGGCCAGGTAGGCGGCGGCCAGCGGCAGGAAAGGGATCTTCTTGTCGGGATAGGCGGCCCGCAGCACGTTGCGCCAGGCCCAGGCGCGGGCCAGCTGCATCGCCAGCAGGAAGAGCAGGGCGAGCCCGAACGTGGTCCAGTCGATTTCCGAGAGGTGGCGGAAGAATTCGGTCGAGGCGTCGAAGAAGCGACGGAAGCTGGCGTGGAGATCGGCGGCGGGCATCGCAGCTAGACTAGCCACGCTCGTGCCGGACACCGACACGCACACCTTGCCGCCCACCGCCCACCGTGACCCCGCTGACGAAGCGATGTGCTCGCGCGCCCGCGAGCGCTACGCCGCCGATCGCAAGAGCCGCTGGCGCAAGCGCCGCAAGCGCCACGCCCAGCTGCCGAACCTGATCATCATCGGCGGGCTCAAGTGCGGGACGACGAGCATCCACCACTACCTCGGCCTCCATCCGGAAATCCAGATGTCGAAGCCGAAGGAGCTGAACTTCTTCGTCGAGGAGCTGAACTGGGACCTCGGCCTCGACTGGTACGCGAGCCGCTTCGACGACCGCTTCAAGGTCCGCGGCGAGTCCTCGCCGCACTACACGAACCTGCCCCGCTTCGAGGGCGCCGCCGAGCGGATCGAGCAGAACTGCCCCGACGCGCGGCTGCTCTACATGGTCCGCGACCCAATCAAGCGGATCCTCTCCCACTGGGTCCACGCCACCGGCGCCGGCTACGAGACCGGCGACCTAGTCGAGGTCCTCTCCAATCCCGACAACTCCTACACCAACCGCTCCAAGTACTGGATGCAGCTGCAGCCTTATCTCGAGCGCTTCGACCGCGCCCAGATCGAGATCATCACCCAGGAGGAGCTGCAGTCAGAACGCGAGGAGACGATGCGCAAGGCGTTCGCCTTCGCCGGCGTCGACGAGGGCTTCACCTCCGAGCAGTTCGACCGCGAGTGGGAGAAGTCGAGCGCCAAGGAGGGCGACAAATACCAGCTGATGGAGAAGCTGGTGAAACTGCCGGGACTGCGCTCCCTCGACCGCAACTTCGACCGCCTGCCCGAGTCGATGCGCTGGCTGGTCGAGAAGGTCGTCCACGACCCGGACAAGCCGCCGGCGCCGAAGCCAAAGCTGCCCGACGACCTCTTCGAGAGCGTCCGCGGCCGCTTCACCGAGGACGTCGCCGAGCTGCAGAAGTTCGCCGGCCGCGAGTTCGCCGGCTGGCACGACTACAGCTAAAAGCGCGCTCGCATGCGCTCGCGCAAACGGGGTAGCTTCCGCACCGATGCGGCGGCTCTTGCCCGATCCGGGTCCGACCACGGTCTCCGAGCAGTTGGAGACCTACCGTCCGTGGGAGGAGGCACACGAGGACCGACCCTTCCTGGCGATGAACTTCGTCGCCACCGTCGACGGCCGGGCGACGATCGACGGCCGCTCGGGGCCGATCGGCTCCGACACCGATACGGAGATGCTGGCGACGCTGCGGACCCGCTTCGACGCGGTGATGATCGGCGCCGGGACGATGCGGGCCGAGCGCTACGCCGGTCTCGAGAAACGGCTGATCGTGGTTGAAAGCGGCGGCGGCGAATGGACCGACCTCAGCGAGATGCTCGGATCCCTGCGGGAGGAAGGCGTGCGGGCGGTGATGTGCGAGGGAGGGCCGACCCTGCACGGCTCGCTCCAGGCCTCCGGCCTCGTCGACGAGCTGTTCCTGACGATCGCGCCGAAACTCTCCGGCGGTGGGGCGCCGCGGATCCTCGAGGGGGGCCTGCCGGGGGTGGCCGGGCTGGAGCTGGCCTGGCTCCTGGAGGAGGACGGCGAGCTCTTCGCCCGCTACCGGCGAGCCTGAGCGGTCGATCCAATAGCGTTCCTCCTCCGAAGCGGACGAGGAGAGAGGACGGAGATGGACTTCAACCCCAGCCCCGAGGTGGCGAGCCTGCGCGAGCGCGTGCTCGACTTCATGGACGAGCAGGTCTACCCGCAGGAGCGGGAGCTGATGGAAGCGCTCGACGCCGAGGTCAGGCCCGGCGTCCCCTACCCCGAGAACCTCGTCGCCGTCCGCGAGAAGGCGAAGAGCGAGGGGCTCTGGAACCTCTTCATGCCCGACGAGCGCTTCGGGCCGGGGCTGAAGAACTGGGAGTACGGGCTGCTCTGCGAGGAGATGGGACGGAGCCCGATGGCGGCGCCGATGGCCTTCAACTGTGCCGCCCCGGACACCGGCAACATGGAGATCCTCGCCGAGCACGGGACCGAGGAACAGCGCGAGCGCTGGCTGGAGCCGCTGCTGGAGGGGAGGATCCGCTCCTGCTTCTCGATGACCGAGCCGGAGGTATCGGGCTCGGATCCGACGCTGCTGCAGGCTCGCGCCGAGCTCGACGGCGACGAGTGGGTGGTCAACGGCCACAAGTGGTTCACCAGCGGCGCGATGGGCGCCGAGCTGGCGATCGCGATGGTCGTCACCGACCCCGACGCCCCGCCCTACGCCCGCGCCTCGATGATTTGCGTCCCCACCGACACCCCCGGGTTCAACCTGGTGCGGCCGATCTCGGTGATGGGCCACGACGGCGGCCCCGGCCACTGCGAGATCCGCTACGAAGACTGCCGGGTGCCGAAGGAGTTCCTGCTCGGCGAGCGCGGCGCCGGCTTCGCAGTAGCGCAGGACCGCCTCGGCCCGGGCCGGATCCACCACTGCATGCGGGCGATCGGGACCGCCGAGCGCGCCCACGAGCTGATGTGCCGCCGCGCCAACGAACGCAGCGCCTTCGGCGGTCCGCTGGGCGACAAGCAGTTCGTCCAGGAGTCGATCGCCGCCTCGCGGATGGAAATCGACCAAGCCCGCCTGCTCACCCTCTACGCCGCCTGGAAGATGGACACCGAGGGCAAGCGCGCCGCCCGCCAGGCGATCTCGGCGATCAAGATCGTCGCCGCCAACATGGTGATGGACGTCCTCGACCGCGCGATCCAGATCCACGGCTCGCTCGGCATGACCGACGATACCCCCCTCGCGATCATGTGGCGCTTCAGCCGCATGCTCCGCCTCGCCGACGGCCCCGACGAGGTCCACAAAATGGTCCTCGCCCGTCGCGAGCTGAACCGCTGGGCGAAGCGTGCCGAGGCCGAAGCCGAAGGGAACCTCGAGCCCCGGCACGCGACGCGGATGGTCTAACCGCTTCCCGCCTCTTCCAGCACTTCCTCGACCACGGGCGGGAGGCCCTCGGACCGGTTGCGAAAGCGCTGCCTGAGGACCTTTTCGTCGCCTTCGATCGCTTCCTCGACCCGCGCCGGGACGCCGGCCGGTTGATCTGAACCCTGGTTCCGGCCGCGGTCATCCGGCCCAGGCTTCCCCTCTCCGCTCTTCGCCTTCTTCTTGCGAGTGGAACCGGGGGTCGCCTTGGCGCCGGGCTTTTCGGATTTCTTCCTCTGGCCGACTTCGACCGCGGCGGCCGACGGCCCCTGGCTCGCCTCCGCCTGCTCTCGCGCGGAGGTGGTCTTTGACGAAGGGGAGTCCTGGCCCCCGCCGCAACCCGACCCGATCAACAGGGCCGCGACAGCAACTGAGGCCAGGCTTCTCTTGCTTCCCGGCATGCGGAAGATGAAGGCTCTGGCCCTCCCCGAGGAGGAGGGCCAGAGATCCTTCGTCAGCCCTCGGCGCGGAAGGTGATTCCGTCGAGGACGATCGGTTCTCCTTCTTCGCCAGCGACCTTGCCGTCGAGGTTGATCGGCCCCAGCGAGGCACCGCTGCCGCCGATGAAGGTGGCGAGCCCGCTCACCGGGCTCAGGATCGTCACCACGCCCGCCGCCGGGCGGTAGCCCGCGGGGAGCGTGAAGACCGAGGCGACCCCGCTGCCGCCGCCGCCGACCAGCGCCCAGCCCTGGAGGTGGACGATGCCCTCGTGGTCCTTGTAGAAGCCGACAGGGTTGGTTTTAAACCCTTCGTTGAACTGGGTGCTGCCGTTTTCGAACCCGGGCTCTCCCGGCGCGCCGACGAGGTGGGTCGGTTCGGCGGGCGGAATCGAGTTGGCGCTGGGGACGGTGCCGAGGGTCGCCTCGTTCACCTTGGCCCCCGTGACGGCCTCGTTCTTGATCTTCGCCGTGGTGACCGCGTTCTTCTTGATCTTCGCGCTGGTGACGGCGTTCTTCTTGATCTCGGAGCTGGTCACCGAGTTCTTCTTCAGCTGCTTGGACCCGACGCTGTTCTTGCCGAGCTGGGCAGCGGCGAACGCGGAGGCTCCGCCAAGGACGAGGAACACGGCGATCGACGACATCACGTTGGCGTACGTCAACCGCTTGCGTAGCTGCTTCAAGACATTCTCCTTACTCGATTCCTCCGGCAACCCACAGAACCTCTGCCGGACCAATTGCGCAGAACCTTTTCAGAAGTAGAAGATGTCTAGCCGGCCCGCTCGACCCGCTCGGCCTCTTCGGCCAGGCGCTCGACGAGGCGGGCGAAGGCCTCGACGCCCTCGTTGACCTTGCCGTAGCCGCCAGCGGTGTAGCGGGCGTAGACGCCCTCGAGGATGATCGCCAGCTTCCAGTAGCCGAGGGCGACGTAGAAGTCGAGGTCGGAGAGGTCGCGGCCGCTGCGCTCGGCGTAGCGCGCCTTGATCTCCTCGCGGGTCGGGAAGCCGGGCGCGAGGTTGGCGGGCATGCCGAGGGCGAGGGTGTCCCCGCCGCGGTCGGGCCAGTAGACCATCAGCAGGCCGACGTCGGCGAGCGGGTCGCCGAGGGTGCAGAGCTCCCAGTCGACGACGGCGGCGACCTCGCCGGAGTCGGTGAGGATCATGTTGTCGAGCCGGTAGTCGCCGTGGACGATCGTCGCCGGGCCCTGCTCGGGGATCCGCGCCGAGAGCGCCTCGTGGACGCGGTCGATCGGCTCCAGCTCCCGCGTCTTCGACTTCTCCCACTGTCCCTGCCAGCGGTGCAGCTGGCGGGCGACGTAGTCCTCCTTGCGACCGAGGTCGCCGAGGCCGACCGCGTCGGGGTCGACGGCGTGGATCTGGACCAGGGTGTCGGCGACGCGCTCGCCGATCGCTCGGCGATCCCCCTCGTCGGGGAAGACCTCGGCCTCGGCGAGGCCGCGCAGGATCGGGCCCTCGACGAACTCCATCACGTAGAAGGGCGCCTCGTTGACGCTCTCGTCCTCGCAGAGCCCGACCACCGGAGCGACCGGGACCTCGGTGCTCCCGAGAGCGGAGACGACCTTGAACTCGCGGCGCATGTCGTGGGCGGAGCCGAGCCGCTTGCCCAGCGGCGGTCGCCGCAGCGCCCACTTCTGGCCGGCGGGGTCGGTGACGCCGTAGGTCAGGTTCGAGTGGCCGCCGGCGATTCGCTCGAAGCGCAGCGGGAAGCCGACGCCGGCAACGTTCTCGCCGAACCACGCTTCGACCGCTTTCGCATCGATCCCGTCGGGAGCGGCGACGGTTCCGTCCTGCTCGGTAGCCTCGTCAGCCATAGGGGCGCAAGCATATTCACGATCCAATGGGCGACTGAGCCCGTCGCTTGCGAACCGGCTGCGGATCGGGTTCGCGATCGGGTTCGCCGTGCTCACGGCGATGGCCGTGATCGGCGTCGGCCGCTTCATCCAGCAGCGCCAGGACTTCGAGGACGCGATCGCCCGCTCCTACCAGGTCGAGATGGTGGCGCGGGAACGGATCGCCCGCGGCGACGGCGGGCAGGCAGCGCGGGCCGTCGTGACCCAGCAGGCCGCTCGGCGCAGCGAACTGCGCGACGAGATCTCCGGCGACACCCGCGACACGGCGCTGCTGGTCGCCGCCGGCCTGCTGGCGGGCCTGACCGGGGCGCTGCTCCTCTTCAGCGGCTTGATCTCCTCGATGCGACGCCCGCTCGAGGAGCTCGTCGCCGCGGCCGGGCGACTCGCCTCCGGCGACCGCAGCGCCCGGGTCGAGGTCGGCGGCCTCGCCGAGACCGCCACCCTCGGCACTGCCTTCAACGAGATGGCCGAGGAGCTCGAGCTGGAGGAGGTGCGACGCGCCGAACTCGACCGGCTCAAAGACGAGTTCGTCCTCACCGCCTCGCACGAGCTGCGCAGCCCGCTCACCTCGGTCCAGGGGTTCGCGGAGCTGCTGATGCTGGAACGCGACTCGCTGACCCCGCGGCAGGCGGAGACGGTGGAGGTGATCCTCGACAACTGCCGCCACCTGGTGCGGCTGCTGAACGACCTCCTCGACCTCGCCCGTTCCGACGCCGGCCGGCTCTCGATCCAGCCGCGACCGACCGAGGTCGCGCCGCTCGTCGAAGACGTCGTGCGTACGATGCGCGCCCAGACCGAGGCAGGGAGGCAGCACCTGCGGGAAAACCTCCAGCCGGGGCTGCCGCCGATCAACGTCGAGGCCGACCGGATAAGGCAAATACTGGTGAATCTGCTTACGAATGCGCATGAGTACACGCCCGAAGGTGCGTCCATCGAGGTCGCGGCGCGGACCCTCGGCGCCGAGGTGGAGATCAGCGTGAGCGACAACGGACCGGGCATCCCGGAGGAACAGCTGCAGCGGATCTTCGAGCGCTTCACCCGCGGCGACGCGGGGCTGACCCAGCGCGTCGGCGGCACCGGCCTCGGCCTGGCGATCTCGAAATCGCTGGCCGAGGCGCACGGCGGCAGCATCAGCGCCGAGTCGACCGTCGGTCAGGGATCGACCTTCCGGCTGCGGCTGCCGATCGCGAGCGGTGCCGTCCCCGGAGAAGGCGCCGGCAGGGGCCAGGGCCAGGCGACGGCGGAGGCGGGCTGATGGCGACGATCCTGGTCGCCGACGACTCGGAGACGATCCTGCTGCTGATGCGGACCCGGCTGGAGATGGCCGGCTACGCCGTCGCCACCGCGGCCGACGGCCAGGAGGTGCTCGACCACATCGCCGGCGGCGTCGCCCCGGACCTGCTCCTGCTCGACGCGATGATGCCGCGCAAATCCGGCATCGACGCCCTGCGCGAGATCCGCGGCAGCGGCAGTGAGGTTCCGGTCCTGATCGTCAGCGCCCACCAGAACCCCGGCGACGCCGACGCCCCCACCGACCTCGAGATCGACGGCTACATCACCAAGCCGATCGACTTCGACCGCCTCCTGGAGACGATCGCCGAGCTGACTAGCGCCTGACCAGCCGGAACCTGAACAGGACCGGGCTGCGGTCGCGGTTGCCGGCGCGGTCGATCGCGAAGACGCGGAAGGTGTGGCGGCCGGCCTTGACCCGATAGGGGCGCGGTGAGGTGCAGCCGCGGTAGGGCTTGCGGTCGAGCTTGCAGCGAAACCGCGAGCCCGGCTCGTTCGCGGCGAAGCGGAAGGCGACGCGGCGCCACTTGCCGTGCGTGAAGAGGAGCGAGCGCGGATGGAACCCGAGCGTGGTCCGCGGGGCGCGTCGGTCCACAGGCGGTGGCGGTTCGGGTAGCGGCGGCGGGGGCAGCAACGTGATCGTGCGGAAGTTGTTCGGGTCGGCTTCGGCGACCGACTCGCATTCGACCGGTTGGGGATCGCCATACTCGGGATGGTCGATCAGGGCGGAGTCGTCGTCGGGCCCGCAATCGATCACTTTGTCGGCGTCGCCGGAGTTGGCGAGGATCGAGTCTTCGCCGGCGCCGGCGAAGTAAGCGTCGGCGCCCGGGCGCCCGAACAGCTGGTTGGGGCCGCCGTCGCCAAAGAAGACGTCGCCGGAGCCGGAACCCTCGAGGTCCTCGACTTCGGCGATCGTGTCGACCGGTTCGCCGCCGCACTCCGGCGCCTCGCCACTGCCAGGGCGGCCTGCGGTACCGGCTGCGAGGTTCGCCTCGACGCCTTCGCCGAAGCGCGCCCAGGAAGCGTTGTCGCGGCCGGGACCGCCGACGATCCGCTCGTCGTCGCAGATCGAGCTCGAGACGAAGAGGTCATTGCCGTCGCCGCCCAGCAGTTCGTCGGCGCCGCCGTTGTGGGTCAGCGCCTCGTCGCCGCCAAGGCCGCTGAGGGCGTCTTTGCCGCTCCCCGGCCCGTCGACGAGGATGTCCTCGCTTTCCTCACCGCCGCTGAGCTCGTCGCCACCCTCGCCGCCGATCGCGACCACCGCCACCGTGGCGGGAAAGTCGCCGGCCTCGAGCGTGTCGTTGCCGCCCATGCCCGCGAACAGCAGCGAGTCGAGCGGCGCGGTCAGCGCACAGACCGCTTCGGTCGCCGATTCGAAGCTGCAGCCGCCAGCGTCGGCGGCGCTCTGGTCGAACGCCCCCGCCGCCAGCGTCAAGGTCACGACCGTCGGCGAATAGGTGGCGGTGACGTCGTCGATGCCGCTGCTGCCAACCAGGTAGAGCTGAGCGTAGGGCGTCGCCCCGGGCGGGGCCATGAAGCCGACGCTGACTTTGCCGGTGTCTCGCGTGGCGATGCCGCCCGCGTCGACGTTGTCGCCATCAGCGCCGCCAATGAGGGTGTCGCTACCCCCGCCCCCGACCAGCGCGTCGGCACCGCCGCCGCCATAGATCGTCTCCCCCGCGCTCGTCCCGACGATGTAGTCGGAGAAGGGGGTGCCGATGATCGTCTCGAAGACGCCGACTTCGACTTCGTCGACACCGCCGCCGTTCGCCGCCACCCCGTTCTCGCCGTTTTCGCCCCCTACTCCTAGTTCGAGTCGCAACCCGCGCTCTCCGCCCGCCCCAGGGAACCCGCTGACGGGAACCGTGCCGCCGAAGCCGGGGGTGATCCCGGTCGAGTAGCTGAGGGTGTCGGCGCCGCCGCCGCTGTCGAAGATGCGGTCGATCGTCGAGTCGCCGCGGACGTAGTCGTCCCCTTCCTCCCCGTCGATCGAGTCGAAGCCGAAGCCGCCGGCGAGGCGGTCGTTCCCCGGCCCCCCGCGCAGGAGGTCGTCGCCGATCCCCCCGAAGAGCTGGTCATTGCCGGGGCCGCCGAGGAGAACGTCGTTGCCGCGCTCGCCGAAGACGATGTCGTCCCCTTCGCCGCCTTCGAAGGTCTGGCTGCCGACACCGAGGTGGCAGCCAGCGGGACAGGCGGCCGCAGCCGCGACGATCGTGTCGTCCCCGCCCCCGCCCTCCACGGAGGCGACATGCGGCGAGGCAACGATCGTGTCCGAGCAGGGCGTTCCGTAGGTGGTGCCGCCGACCGTCATCGGTCCTTCGGCACAGGTCGGCGTCGCGTCAGCGGCAGCCGCGGACGGCAGCGCGAGCACAGCGAGCAAACAGGCAAGGAAAAGCGGGGGTACGAGCCTCACTTCTCGTAGATACCCCCAGGCGGGGGATCGACTCGCTAGCTCTTGGCAATCTCGAGGCGGATCTCTTTGCCCTCGAGCTTGGTGCCGTCGAGGTACTCGACGGTGCGCTCGGCGACCGCAGGATCTACCTCGACGAAGGAGAAGCGGTGGAGGACGCGGACGTCGTGGATCGCCTCCTCGGGGAGGACGGCGCCCTCCCGCAGGGCCCAGCGCAGCGCCTCCTCGTTGATGCCGCTGCGCTCGCCGCGGTTGACGAAGAGCTTGGTCGTCTCCTTCTTGCCGTTGCCGCTCGGCTCGGCCTCAACCGCTGGCCGCTCTCGCTCGCGTCCGCCCTCGCGCTCCGGCCGCTCCTCGCGCTCGCGGCGCCGGCGCCGCGGCGGCGGGGCGTGCTCGAGCCGCTCCTCGGGGGTCTCCCACTCGCCGATCTTGGTTTTGACGTCGCGCTCGATGCGGGCGATCTCGTCCTTCTGGTCCGGCGTCACGAAGGTGATCGCGCGTCCCGTCCGCCCGACCCGGCCGGTGCGGCCGATCCGGTGCACGTAGGTCTCCGAGGAGTTCGGCACGTCGTAGTTGATGACGTGGGTGACGTGGTCGACGTCGAGCCCGCGGGCGGCGATGTCGGTCGCCACCAAGAGCCGCACGCGGTGGTCCTTGAAGGAGATCATCACCCCGTCGCGGACCCCCTGGCTGAGGTCGCCGTGCAGCGCCTTCACGTCGAGGCCTTTGTCCTTCAGCGTCTTCTCCAGCTTCGAGGCGCCGATTTTGGTCCGGGTGAAGATGATCGCCTGCTCGGGTTCTTCGGTCTTCAGCAGCTCGACCAGACGGGCGGCCTTCTGCTTGGCCGGGACCTCGACGTAGGCCTGCTGGATCTTGTCGACGGTCAGCGTTTCCGGGGTGATGCTGATCGTCGTCGGGTCGTACATGTAGCCCTCGGCGAGCTTCTGGATCGGCGGCGGCATCGTCGCCGAGAAGAGGGCCGTCTGGCGCCCGCTCGGGCACATCCGCAGGATCTTCTCGACGTCCTCGATGAAGCCGAGGTCGAGCATCTCGTCGGCCTCGTCGAGGACCACGTAGCGGGCCGCGGTCAGGACCAGCGAGCGGCGCGACATCAGGTCCATCATCCGCCCGACGGTGGCGACGACCACGTGCGCCCCCGAGCGTAGCTGCGACTGCTGCGAGCGGATCGGGGCGCCGCCGAAGACGGCGACGATCTCGATGTCGAGGTGCTCGGCGTAGGAGCGCAGAGCCTGCGTCACCTGGATGCAGAGCTCGCGGGTCGGGGTGAGGACGATCGCCTGCACCTCCTGGTTGGCCGGATCCAGGTACTGCAGCAGCGGCAGCCCAAAGGCAGCCGTCTTGCCGGTCCCGGTCTGGGCCTGACCGATCACGTCGTGGCCGCCGAGCAGCTCCGGGATCGCCTGCTCCTGGATCGGCGTCGGGTCCTCGTAGCCGAGCTCGTCCAGTGCCTGCTGGATGTCAGGCGAGAGGCCTAGTTCCTTGAAGTTCACTTGATCTGCGTCACTTGATGTGCGTCACTGAGCAGGGTCCAAGAGGAGCTTGCCGCTGGTGCGGCGGGCGATCAGGTCTTCGTGCGCCCGCTGCGCTTCCGAGAGCGGGTAGACCTCTCCGATCGTAACCGCCAGCTCGTCTTTGGCGATCGCAGCCAGCAGATCTCCGATCATCGGCACCAGCAAATCCTGGCGGACCAGCAGGTGGGCGAGCCAGAAGCCGATCACCGACTTCGAGCCGCGCAGCAGCGAGGCGGTCGAGATCTGGCGCTGTTCGCGCGAGGCGATCCCGAAGACGACCATCCGTCCCAGCGGGGCCAGCACGCCCATCTCGGCCTCGAAGGCATCTCCTCCGCTCATGTGGAGGAAGGCGTCGACGCGCTTGCCGTCGTTGGCCTCGCGAATCGCCTCGCCGAGGTCCTCGGCGCGGGAGTCGACGGCGGCGTCGGCGCCGAGGCTGCGGACGAGCTCGCGCTTCTCCTCGCTGGAGGCGAGGCCGATCACCTTCGCCCCGGCCCGCTTGGCGATCTGCACCGCCAGGGTGCCGGTGCCGCCGGCGGCGGCCTCGACGACGATCGTCTCCCCCGGCTCGATCCGGGCGCAGCGGTGGACCAGCGCCATCGCGGTCAGCCCCTGCAAGAGGCCGGCGGCGGCCTGGTCGTAGTCGACCCCGTCGGGCAGCTCGATCAGCTGCGATTTCGCCACCGCGACCTTCTCGGCGTAGCCGCCGCTGCCGAGCAGGGCGGCGACGCGGCGGCCGTCGGAGAGCTGGCCGCTGATCTCGGCACCGGGAATCAGCGGCAGGGTCTGCTCAGCCAGGTAGTCGTTGCGGGAGGCGTGGGTGTCGGCGAAGTTGACACCGCTGCGTTTGACGTTGACCACGACCTCGGAGAGCTTGGGGCTGGGGTCCGGAACCTCGACGTGCCGCAGCACCTCCGGTCCGCCGAACTCCTCGATTTGGATCGCTTTCATCGGCCGGGGAGTCTCGCAGGGCAGCGGCCGCTCGCGCTGTCACCTCGATTAGGCTGCCACGCCTATGTCACTGACGGTTGTCGGATCGATTGCTTTTGACGCGGTGAAGACCCCCTTCGGGGAGCGCGAGCGGATGCTCGGCGGCGCCGCCGTCCACTTCTCCCTGGCGGCCAGCTTCTTTACCGAGGTGCGCCCGGTCGGGCCGGTCGGGGACGACTTCGGCGCCGAGCAATTCGAGGTTCTCGAACAGCGCGGGATCGTCACCGAGGACGTCGAGCGCGTCGAGGGCGGCCAGAGCTTCTTCTGGCGCGGCCGCTACGAGTACGACCTCAACGTCGCCCACACCGAGGACACCCAGCTCGGCGTCTTCGCCGAGTTCGAGCCGAAGCTCTCGGCGGCGTCCCAAAACGCCGACACCCTCTTCCTCGCCAACATCCAGCCCGACCTGCAGCGCCAGGTCCGCGCCCAGTGCGGGGCGGCGAAGCTGAGCGGGCTCGACTCGATGAACCTCTGGATCGAAACGGCCAAGGACTCGCTGACGGCGGCGATCGCCGAGGTCGACGTCCTCGTCGTCAACGACGCCGAGATCCGGATGCTGACCGGCGAGTCGAACTTGGCCCGGGCGGCCCGCGCGGTGATGGAGATGGGTCCACGGGCGGTGATCGCCAAGCAGGGCGAGTACGGCGCCGCGCTCTTCACCGAGAGCGGCTTCTTCGCTCTCCCCGGCTTCCCGCTCGAGGACGTCCGCGACCCGACCGGCGCCGGCGACAGCTTCGCCGGCGGCTTCTTCGGCTACCTCGACAGCTGCGGCGACCGCTTCGACGAGGCCGAGCTGCGGCGGGCGATGGGCTACGGGACCGTGCTCGCCTCCTTCAACGTCGAGGAGTTCGGCACCGAGCGGGTCTCGCGGTTGACCCGCGAGGAGATCGACGCCCGCTTCGAGGAGCTGCGGGCGATGACGCAGTTCGAGGGCCCGGCTGCGCCCAACCCTTAGACTTCGGTCCTCCTAGACCACCCAGTCACGAAGGAGGGGCGATGGCCACCGAGCAGCAGACGCAGGACCCGACCGCCGACGCCAACGCCTCAAGCAGCACCTCCGGTAACGAGTCCCTGACCGTCACCGACAACCGCACCGGGAAAAGCTACGAGCTGCCGATCTCCGACGGCACCGTCCGCGGGATGGACCTGCGGCAGATCAAAGTCGACGAGGACGACTTCGGGTTGATGTCGTATGACCCGGCCTTCACCAACACCGCCTCCTGCCGCTCCTCGGTCACCTACATCGACGGCGCCGCCGGAATCCTCGAACACCGCGGCTACCCGATCGAGCAGCTCTGCGAGCGCTCGACCTTCCTCGAGGTCGCTTACCTGCTGGTCTTCGGCGAGCTGCCGACCGCGCCCCAGCTCGACCGCTGGATCTTCGACATCACCCACCACACCTTCGTCCACGAGGACCTCAAGCACTTCTTCGAGGGCTTCCGCTACGACGCCCACCCGATGGGGATGCTGCTGGCCGGCGTCGGCGCGCTCTCGACCTTCTACCCGGACGCGAAGCAGATCGGCGACCCCGAAGAGCGCTACATGGCCGCGGTGCGGCTGATCGCCAAGGTCCCGACCCTCGCTGCCTTCTCCTACCGGCACAACATGGGGCTGCCCTACGTCTATCCGGACAACGAGCTCAACTACGCCGAGAACTTCCTCTCGATGGTCTTCAAGAAGACCGAGGACCGGCACATCCCGAAGGAGGCGTTGACGAAAGCGCTCGACGTCCTCTTCATCCTCCACGCCGATCACGAACAGAACTGCTCGACCAACGCGGTGCGCGGGGTCGGTTCCTCCGACGTCGATCCCTACTCGGCGGTGGCGGCGGGTGTGGCGGCGCTCTACGGGCCGCTGCACGGCGGCGCCAACGAGGCGGTGCTGCGGATGCTGCGGCGGATCGAGTCGCCGGAGAACATCCCCGAGTTCCTCGAGCGGGTGAAGCAGCGCGAGGAGAAACTGATGGGTTTCGGCCACCGGGTCTACAAGAACTACGACCCGCGGGCGCGGATCATCCAGCAGTACATCGAGCCGGTCTTCGAGGCGACCGAGGCCAGCCCGCTCGTGGACATCGCGCGCGAGCTGGAGAAGCGGGCGCTGGACGACGAGTACTTCACCGAGCGCAAGCTCTACCCCAACGTCGACTTCTACTCGGGGATCATCTACGAGGCGATGGGGATCCCGACCGACATGTTCACGGTCATCTTCGCCATTCCCCGCACCGCCGGCTGGGTCGCCCAGTGGATGGAGATGCAGGAAGACCCGGAGAAGAAAATCGCCCGCCCGCGGCAGATCTACACCGGCGAGCGGGAGTTGGAGTACGTGCCGATCGAGCAGCGGGAGGGGCCGGAGAAAATCGTCGGGCCGCCGGCTCGCAGGCCGAAACGGCCTCGGCGCGGGGCTTGATGCGGCAGTCCTAGTTTATTGGGGGGAGGGTCGGGTGCCCCTCTCCCAGAGACCGTCGCGCAGCTGAGCGGATTGCTGGGGGCGATTGTGGTCTCAGGAGCCTCTGGGAGAGGGGCACCCGACCCTCCTTCGATCGCCTAGGCTGGGCTCGGTGTCTCGTCCGAGGTGGAAGTTGACTATCCGGCATGGGTCGGAGGTGGATCACGGGTCCTTTGAGGGGCTGGGGGAAGCTGTGGCCGCTATGCGGGAGCGGGCGTTGGCTATTCGGAGTGAGGGACCGGTGCGGCGGGTGCAGTCGCTGCGGGATTTCGAGCCGGGGGACCAAGTGCGCGCTCGGCTGCAGCTCAGCAGCGGCGGGCTCTTTCGGAAGTCGGTGGCGGGGGTGGACGTGCGGGGGGATGGGACGTTCGTGCCGTTCCGGGGCGGGGTAGTTCGGGAGGAGCTCGACCCGAGCGGGCACGACACGCCGTTCGACCTGGTGCGGGAGACTCTGGAAGCGGAGCGACGATGAGCAAGGCAGAGACCGAGATCCCGAAGGGCAGCTACGCCGCCGGCGAGCGGGTGAAGCTGCCGGCCGGGGCCGAACCGCCGTTCACCGTCTTCATCAACGGGATCGAGCAGGGCAAGGAGAGCTACCGGATCGAAGGGGGCGAGATCGTCTTCGATCGTCCGATCGTCAAGGAGAAGGTCGGGACCGGTCGCTGGCTGGCGATGTACCTCGGCCTGTTCGGCACCTACCGCAAGAACGAGACGATCGACCTCCAGTTCACCCGCAACGGAAAAGTCGAACTCCGCTCCGACCTCTCCGTCATCCCCTACGCCGAGGGCGAGGCCGCGTGAACATCGGCTTCCTCCTCCTCTGCGACCACAGCGAGGCCGTCAACGGCAAGCTCTACCTGACCGGCGGCGGCTGGAACGTCCTTCGCCTCCCCGAGCTGCCCCACGAGTGGGCCTTCTCGATCGGTCTCGGCATCGACGTCGCCTGGCACGAGACCAACACCCCCCACGAGCTGGTCGTCACCGTCCAAGACCCCGACGGCGCCGAGCTCGGCGAGGGCCTCACCGCCAACTTCGAGACCGGCCGCCCCCCAGGCCTCCCCGAAGGCCAGGAGCAGCGCCTGGTCATGTCGATCTCCGCCACCGCCGCCTTCAACACCGCCGGCCCCCACGCCGCCGTCGTCCAGGTCAACGGCGAGGAGCTCGGCCGTGCGCGCTTTTACCTGATGGAGGCCGGGCCAGAAGAAGTTCTCTAACTTCGCTCGTTGCGGATTTGCAGCCGCAGTTTCGGATCGTCTCACTGAGCTAAGCTGTCCCTTGTCCGTCCTATTCAGCGGACAGGAAGGAGACAGCTTGACCGCAACCACCCCCAAGGACCCACAGTTCCGACGACTGCTGGAGATCGATACGGAGGTTGAGGGAGTGAAGGCCGCGTTCGAGACCGCTATCGCGGAGGTGACGGCCCATCCCGAGATCGATGGATCCGCCGAGAAGCGTCTCACCGAGGTCGGAAGAAGGCTCAGTGCCCTGAAGCCGCAACTAGAGGCAGCAGATTTAAGCTTTGAGCAGAAAGCGACTCTCTACGCAGCAATGGTGGACATCACCAATGCCATGAATGCTGCCCCCGACGATCTCGACAGATTCGAGGCCGCTTTGATCGGCATCGAGCGAGTGCGCCATGTGATCCGCGATGCCCTCGATGAGTTCGTCGGTGGCGCCTCAGCGGATCGACGTCGCTTACTCGAGGAGATCGAGCGCAGCCTGCCCGGTGTAAAGCAGGCGGATCTCGCGAAACTGCTAGACGTCGATCCTCGTACCGTTCGCAGATGGAGCTCGGAGCCAGGAGAGGCCGAGCACCGGCTTCAGCTCGTCGCCCATCTCGTCGCGATCCTTCGCCACGCCTGGACCCCCAAGGGGATCGTCGGTTGGTTTCAGCGTCCTCGACGAGATCTCAACGGAGAACGCCCGATTGACCTGCTCGCGGACCCAGCGTCGGAGCGCAGCCTACTCACCGCCGCCCGAAGCAGCCGAAATCAGTACGCAACCTGAACCATGGCGGATATCGCCTTCAAACGAGCGCGGGGCGTGGTTTATCGGGCAACTACGTACGACACTTGCCTGTGGGTCTCGCCGAACAGTCGCTCGGGTCGCTGGAACGATCCGCAGACCGGAACTATCTCCCAGTACTGCACTCTCGATGTGGCGTCAGCCCTCGCCGAGATGGTTCGCTCGGAGAACCTCCGGAAGGTCGAGGACGCGAGAGAGCTGTCGGTCAGCATCTGGGAACTGAGGATCGACGAGGGTGCCGTCGTCGACTACTCGACTCCCTCCCTCGCCGAGGACCAAGGTTTCGAATGGGATGCGTTGGTTTCCGATGGGTGGGGGCCATGCCAAGCGGAGGCCCGGAGACTCATTGCCGCGGGGGCGAGGGGTGTAATTGCCCCTAGCGCCGCCTTGCCTCAGGGCGTGACGTTGACCCTTTTCGGTCCGAGGACGGAGATTGCGTGGAGCGTAGAGCCAAGTCTCTCCATCCAGATCCCCGCTCGCCACATCCTTCGCGGGGCCCCGGGTGACGGACTCGTACGGGACACTCGCTTCTTCAACGAGGCATATCCAGATGTGGCACCGCGCAATGCCCAGAGCCTCTTCAATCTCGACCTGAACGCCGAACGCAGGATTAGTTGAAGACGTAGAGCAGCAGGAAGGCGATGATCGCGAAGGCCGCGCCCGCCGCCTGGATGCCGCGGTCGCCGGCGATGATGCCGGACATCGAGCGGTCGTCGTTGCGGTCGTAGATCAGGTAGAGGTAACGGAAGATGCCGTAGACGGCGGGCGGGATGGTGAGCATCATCTGGCTGCCGATCAGCGGTGAGTTGACGGTGTAGATCGCGTAGCTGAGCACGGTGCCGGTGGTGACCAGGGAGACCATCTGGTCGAGGAAGGGCAGCGAGTAGTGCTCGAGCACGGGCCGGGTCGAGGTGCCCTCGTGCAGCTCGGAGACGGCCTCCTGGCGGCGCTTGGTGAAGCCGAGGAAGGCGGCGAGCATGCCGGTGCAGAGCAGCAGCCATTCGGAGGCGTGGGCGTCCACGGCGCTGGCGCCGGCAGCAACGCGGAGGATGAAGAGCCCCGCCAGCGTCATCACGTCGATGATCACGATCTGCTTGAGGCCGAGGCTGTAGGCGGTCTGGGCGACGCCGTAGCCGACGACCATCAACCCGACTTCCCAGTTGACCGCGCCGAAGGAGAGGGCGACGGCGAGAAGGGCGAGGACCGGGGCGATCGTCATCGCCGCCCGCTCCGAAAGCTCCCCCGCTGCGATCGGCCGGAAGCGCTTCTTCGGGTGCTTGCGGTCGAGCTCGACGTCGATCAGGTCGTTGAGGAAGTAGCCGGCGCTGGAGACCATGCAAAAGGCGACGAAGGTGATCAGCGCCTCGATGACCGCGTGCGACTCGTTGAACTTGCCGGAGAAGAGGAGCCCGGCGAAGACGAAGACGTTTTTGATCCACTCCTTCGGCCGCCCGGTCTTGATCGCCGCCCGCAGCGGCGAGCGCCGCCGCACGATTTCGCCGGTTTCCGGCTCGCGCGAGTGCTCTGGCTCAGCCGGCACGGTGGGCTGTTCGGAGGTGATCGTTTCCATCGAAGCGAGGCGGCGGAGCCGCCGAGATCGGCCGCCCAACCGGGAATGCGAGTCGCGACAGGGTACCGCTGGGCGAGGTCAGGCCTCGGACCCTCCCTTCCCTTGGGCTGCTTCGAGCGCTTCCACGTCGTCCTTGTCGCGGAGACGCCCACTTGCACGCTTCATCTCGAGCAGGTGCTCCAACGAGCAGACGCGCACCTCGAGGCCCGTGATGTCGATAGTGGTGGCCCCTTCCTCCAGCTGCGAGTAATTAGGCACCTGCGGCAGCCCTTGGAGAACATCGACCTCTCCCAGCTCCGTCCGGACGAGGGTCCGGTCGCCAGTTCGCAGAAAGGTGCTGATGGCATCGGCGGCGAGCAAGCGGCCGCCAACATCCACCTTTCCCCCCAGCTCGCGCAGCAGTGAATCGAGCTTCGCGAGGTTCTTCGGATCTGGATCGGGAACCACGTCGACATCCTGGGTGCCCCTCATGTAGCCCCAGGCATTCACCGCCAGACCGCCCACGAGGATGAAGCGGATCTCGGCTCTAACAAGCCGCTCCAGCAACTGCTGTAAGCGCAGCGCCGGTTGAGTCAACGGCGCCTGGCGCTTCCAGTGAACGTGGAGAGGAATTCACTCAGGGCCAGTCCTTCGGCGAGGTTGACCCCGAGGGAACGGCGACCGTCTTCACGCAGTTGCCGTCGACGCGCGTCCTCGTTAACTTGCCAGGGATCCTCTCGCTGGGGTTTGGGGGCCCCTTTGTCAGCCGACATAGAGGAAAGGGTAGAAGGGGTCGCCTCCACCTGCCGCCTCGTCGGCATCCGGCAGCTGTCGCTGCAGTTTCCGTGGACTGCGGCGGCGGGAACCGAGGTTGCGGCGGGCTATTGCTGTGGCTCGCATGCGCTTGCGACCTGTCTCGAACATCGAAGCCTCCTTATTTGGCTGACTGGCACGACTCCGATGGTCCCCCGCACCCTTTTCGGGCCCGTCAAGCGTGGCTAAGAAATTCGTAAGTCGCCGGGTCAGGCGGGGTCGATGAGGACGCCCGGGTTCAGCATCCCCGCAGGGTCGATCTCGGCCTTGGCGGCGCGGAGGGCGGCGGCGAAGGGGGCGGGGCGCTGGCGGTCGTACCAGGGGCGGTGGTCGCGGCCGACGGCGTGGTGGTGGGTGATCGTGCCGCCAGCGTCGATCAGCGCCTCGGAGACGGCGGCCTTGATCTCGTCCCACTGCTCGACCTCGCCGCCGCGAATGGCGGGGGCGAGAACGGTGAAGTAGGGCGCGGCGCCGTCAGGGTAGACGTGGGTGAGCCGACAGCTGATCCGCGGGGCGCCGGGCCCGTCGGCGGGAACGCCGCAGGCCTCCGCGGTCGCCCGCCGCACCGTCTCCATCACCGTCGCCTGGAACTCCTCGAAGCGGTCCCAGGTAATCGCCGTCTCAAAGGTCTCCGAAAGCACCCCGCAGGCGACGAAGGTGTCCCGCAGGTACGGCGCCAGCAGGAACGCCCCGCGCCATTGCTCCACCGCGCCGGCACCTTCACCGCCGACGGGACGATTTCCCTCCATATCGGAGTACTTTCGTCCCGTCGGCGGAGAAGTTCGGAGGGCGCCGGGGGTGCCGGCGTGGTCGCGGGCGATTTCGAGCGCTCGGTCCATTGGGGCGTCTACGGGGTGGTCGGCGGACTCGAAGCCGAGGATCAGCAGATGGGAGCCGCCGTCGCCGGCACCGGTCAGCTCGGCCTCGGCGGCGTCGAGGAGGCGACAGTTGGAGGGATAGAGGCCGGACTGGGCGATCGCGCGCACGGCCTCGGCCGCCTGCCTGAAATCGCCGAACTCGACGCCGACCGACGACTTGAACTCGGGCCGGGGCCGCACCCGCACCCAGGCCTCGGCGATCACCCCGAGGATCCCCTCCGAGCCGATCAGCAGCCGATCGGGCGAAGGCCCCGCACCCGACCCCGGCAGCCGCCGACTCTCCCAGGTCCCCCGCGGCGTGATCGCCCGCACCGACTCGACCAGGTCGTCGATGTGCGTCTCCAGCGTCGCGAAATGCCCGCCCGCCCGGGTCGCGATCCAGCCGCCCAGCGTCGAATACTCGAACGACTGCGGGAAGTGCCGCAGCGTCAACCCGTGCTCGCGCAGCTGGTCCTCCAGCCCGGGACCCGTCGCCCCGGCCTGGATCCGCGCCGCCAGTGAGGTCGCGTCGACCTCCAGCACCCGATCCAGCCGCCGCAGATCAAGTGACACCACAGGCCGCTCCCCCACCCGCGCCTCGACCCCACCAACCACACTCGTCCCGCCGCCGAAAGGAACAACCGCCGCCCCCTCGGCCTCCGCCCAGCTCAGCACCGCCTCGATCTCCGACTCGTCCTTCGGAAACGCCACCAAATCCGGCGCGTTCTCAAACCGCCCGTAGAACCCCCGCACTACATCCCGGTACGCCTTCCCCAGCGCGTGCGACACCCGCTCGTAGTGCCCATCCGAGAACAAGTCCCCAAACCCACTCGGCTTCTTCAACCGCGACTTCCGTAGCTCCACCTCCTCCAGCGGCACCGGCTTCTCGACCTCGCCGCCGAACCCGAACCGCGCCCGGATCCCTTCCGCCGCCTCCCGCAGCTGCGTAGCCGAGGGGGCCTGGTCCTCGTAGCCCCAACCCCAATGCTTGAGTCGCCGCTCCATTACCAACGCCCGAGATGGAGGGCGGGGATCCCCTCTGAAGGGCGGATACTCAAAACGCCGGCCTAATCAGGCCGGCGTTTGTCCGGCAGAGGGGGTCCCCGCCCTCCCCCACTACCAGTGCACGCCTTTCATCAGGTGCGCGAAGGCAACCGCCTCGGTCGAAGGCGGTTTGTCCCGCGCCTCCTCTTTCTTCCCCTTGGCCGCCTGCGAATCCGGAAACAGCTTGTAAGCGGTGTTGAGGATCGAGTCGCTGGCTTTCGGCGCCACCGCGTACATCAGCTCGCCGAAGTTGCCGAGCCGGGTCGCCACCTTCTTCGGCCGCCTGATCATCGCCTTGGCGATCATCTCCGCCGCCTCCTCCGGGGTGATCGCCGGGAACATGTCGTACATCCGCGTCGGCGCGATCATCGGCGTCCGCACCAACGGCATGTTGATCGTCGTCAGGTGGACGTTGTCGTCGACCACCTCGGAGGCGATCACCCGGCTGAACGCGTCCAGCGCCGCCTTCGAGGCGACGTAGGCGGAGAAACGCGGCGGGTTGGTCTGCGTCCCGATCGAGCTGATGTTGATGATGTGCCCCTGCTTGCGGCCGCGCATCGCCGGCAGCAGCGCCAGGATCAGCCGCACCGCGCCGAGGTAGTTGAGCTGGATCGTCCGCTCGAAGTCGTGGTAGCGGTCGTAGGAGAGGGCGATCGAGCGGCGGATCGAGCGACCGGCGTTGTTGACGAGGATGTCGACGTGGCCGTGGTAGGTGAGCACCTCCTCGGCCATCCGCTCGATGTCCTCGATGTCGGAGAGGTCGCACTGGTGGATGTGGGCGGTGCCGCCGCCGGCGACGATCTCCTCCTTCGTCTCCTCGAGCTTGTCGAGCGAACGGGCGACCAACAGCACCGTCGCCCCCGCGTCGGCGACCTTGACCGCAGTCGCTTTGCCGATCCCCGAAGACGCGCCGGTGATCAGCACCACTTTGCCCCGCACCGCCGCCGAGAGCGAGCGGTCCTTGAAGAGGTCGGGATCGAGGTTGCGCTCCCAGTAGTCCCAGACCCGGGTCGCGTAGGACTCGAGCGGCGGCACCTCGATGCCGGAGCCTTTCAGCGCTTTCCGCGTTTTGGTCGAGTCGAAGCTGGTTGGGTAGTCGACGTAGCCGAGGACCTCCGGCGGCATCCCCAGCTGGCCCAGCGCCACCTTCGCCGCGCGCCGCGCCGGCGGGAACAGCTTCAGCGCCGTGCGCACCGCCTCCGTCGCCGGCTCGGTCACGTCGGTGCCGACCCGCACCGCCATCTGCGGCGCGTCGGCGGCCTTGGCGAAGATGTTCATCACCTCGCCGGCGGTGTGCGGGTTGGGGTCGGTGAGGTGGAAGGCGCGCCCGTTCAGCCGCGGTTTGTGGGCGATGTGGTCGATCGCCGCGGCGACGTAGTCGACTGGGACGATGTTGATCTCGCCGCCTTCGAAGCCGAGGAACGGCATCCAGGACGGCGCCACCCGGCGCAGCCGCTGCAGGGTCTTGAACATGAAGTAGGGGCCGTCGATCTTGTCGATCTCGCCCGTCCGCGAGTCGCCGACGACGATCCCCGGCCGGTACACCCGCCAGGGCCGCTGGCACTCGTCGCGGACCAGCCGCTCGGACTCGTGCTTGGTGCGGAAGTAGGGGTTGTTGTCGAGCTTTTCGGCCTCGTCGAACATGTCCTCGGTCCAGACGCCCTTGTAGAGGCCGGCGGCGGCGATCGAGCTGACCTGGTGGAAGCAGCCGGCCTCGAGGGCGCCCGCGAGCTCGATCGCGTGCCGCGTACCGTCGACGTTGGCGATCTCCTGCGCCTCGGCGTCGGCGGTGAGGTCGTAGATCGCGGCGAGGTGGAAGAAGTGGTCGACCTCGCCCCGCATCGTCAGCAGGTCCTCCTCGGAGACGCCGAGCCCGGGCTGGGAGAGGTCGCCGGTGATCGGGACGATCCGCGCCCCGTCGGCGCCGAAGCTGGTCCGCAGCTCCTCCAGCCGGCCGCGCGACCCGGCCCGCACCAGCGCGTAGATCGTGCCCTCGCGCTCAAGCAGTTTTTGGACGAGGTTGCGACCGACGAAGCCGGTCGCGCCGGTGACGAAGTAGCTCATCGGGTACCAGGGTATCTCGATGACGGCTCCGGTAAACCCGCTCCCCTAGACTGAGGCCAGAGATGCCAGAGACGGCCACCGTCCAGATCACGATGCCCGAGATGGGCGAGTCGGTGACCGAGGGGATCGTCCTCGAGTGGCACGTGGCCGAGGGCGACACGGTCAGCGAGGGAGATACCGTCGTCGAGGTCTCCACCGACAAGGTCGACGCCGAGGTGCCGGCGCCGATGGACGGGGTGATCACCAAGCTGATCGCGCAGGTTGACGATGAGGTGCCTGTGGGGGCGCCTCTTGCTGAGATGGAAGCTGGTGGTGGGGACGGCGAGGGACAGGGCGAGGGGCCCGCGGGTCCTGTCTCCGATACCGGGCTCTCCCTAGCGGGAGAGTCCTCGGCATCGTCGCCACCCGCGGGAGAGGCGGCTGAGGAAACCGCCACCTCTAACGGTGGGTCGGGCAACGGAAGCGCTGATGTCCGTGCGACGCCTGTTGCGCGGAGGGTTGCTGAAGCTACCGGCGTCGATCTTGCTTCGGTTAGTGGCTCGGGACCGGGCGCGAAGGTGACCAAAGAGGATGTGCTGAACGCTGGTGACGGCAGTGGGAATGGGGCTGTCGCTGCGAAGGGCGAGGCTAAGCAGTTGCGGGGGGCCGCGGCGATGCTGGCCAATGCGATGGACGAGAGCCGGGCGGTGCCTACGGCCACCTCGTTCCGCACGATCGCGGTGGACACGCTGGACGCGAAACGGAAGGCGATCAACTCGGTGCTGAAGGAGCGGGGGCTGAAGGTCTCCTTCACCCACCTCGTCGCCTGGGCGATCGTCGAGGCGGCCAAAGACTTCCCGGTGATGACGCGCGTCTTCGCCGAAGAGGACGGCAAGCCGTTCGCGATCGAGGGCAGCCCGGTCAACCTCGGGATCGCCGTCGACGTGGAGAAAAAGGACGGCTCCCACTCATTGATGGTCCCGGCGATCAAGGGCGCCGACGGGCTCGACTTCACCGGCTTCCACTCCAACTACGAAGAGCTGATCGCGAAGACGCGGGAAAACAAGCTCTCCGCCGACGACTTCCAGGGGACCAATATCTCGCTCACCAACCCGGGCGGGATCGGGACGATGGCCTCGGTGCCGCGCCTGCTCTCAGGCCAGAGCGCGATCATCGCCACCGGCTCGATCGCCTACCCACCGGAGTGGAAGCACGCCTCGCCGGAACGGCTGAAGCAGCTCGGCGTCTCCAAAGTGATGACGCTGACCTCGACCTACGACCACCGGGTGATCCAGGGGGCCGAGTCGGGCGCCTTCCTGCGCCGGGTCGAGGAACTGCTGCAGGGCGAGGACGAGTTCTACGAGTGCGTCGCCCGGGACCTCGGCTTCGAGCCCTCCGTCGTCAGCACCGCCCACCCGGCCTCGGCCTCGGCGCCGCCGCTGAGCGCCGCCACGCCGACCACCGCCCCGGGCCACATCGACGAAGAGCTGCTGCAGGCGGTCCAGGCCGCGACCTCGCTGCTGAAGGCCTACCGCACCCACGGCCACCTGGCAGCCCAGCTCGACCCGCTCGGCTCGGAGCCGAAGGGCGACCCGGCGCTGCAGCCCGAGAACGTCAACCTCACCCCGGAGCTGATGGAGCGGATCCCCGCCTCGATCCTCCGTATCGGCGTCCCCGGCGAAACCCTGCTCGAGGCGCTGCCACGGATGCGCGACGCCTACTGCGGCACGATCGGCTACCAGGTCGAGCACCTCTCCTCCCACCAGCAGCGGATCTGGCTGCGGGAGATGATCGAGACCGGGGCGCACCGCCAGCCCCTCACCGACGAGGAGAAGAAGCGCCTGCTGAACCGGCTGATCGACGTCTTCCAGTTCGAGCGCTTCCTCGAGAAAGCGTATCTGGGGCAGAAGATGTTCTCGATCGAGGGGCTCGACGCAGTCGTGCCGATGCTCGACGAAGTCGTCAACCTCTCCCAGCGCGCCGGCGCCGAGGAGGTCGTCTTCGGGATGGCCCACCGCGGCCGCCTCAGTGTCCTCGCCCACAACCTCGGCCGCCCGGTCGAGTCGATCCTCGCCGAGTTCGAGGGCTCGAAGCAGATCGACGCGGTCAAGGCCGTCGCCGCGATCCCCCACGGCGGCACCGGCGACGTCAAGTACCACTACGGCCACCGCGGGGTCTACGAGACCGCCGACGGAGAGAAGATCTCGGTCCGCCTCTACCCCAACCCGAGCCACCTCGAGTTCGTCGACCCGGTCGTCACCGGCGGCACCCGCTTCCTCCAGCAGGACTTCGAGGGCTCGGAACTGACCCACGACTTCAAGCGGGCGGTACCCGTGCTGCTGCACGGCGACGCCGCCTTCCCCGCTCAGGGTGTGGTTGCCGAGACGCTCAACCTGCAGTCGCTGGCGGGTTACACGACCGGTGGCACGATCCACGTGATCCAGAACAACCAGGTCGGCTTCACCACTGACCCCAGTGAGGCCCGCTCGACCCCCTACGCCGCCGACATGGCGAAGGGATTCAACGTCCCGATCATCCACGTCAACGCCGACGACGTCGAGGCCTGCGTCGGCGCGGTGCGGCTGGCGATGGCCTACCGGGAGCGCTGGTGCCGCGACGTCGTCATCGACGTGATCGGCTACCGCCGCTTCGGCCACAACGAGACCGACGAGCCCGCCTACACCCAGCCGACGATGGCGGCGACGATCAAGGCGCACGCGCCGGTCTCCGAGATCTACGCCGAGAAGCTGATCGAGGAGGAGACGGTCTCCGCCGAGGAGGTCGGCAAGGCCTCCGACGAGCGCCAGACTGAGATGTCCGGGGCGCTGAAGGGCCTGCGGGAGAAGATGGCGGCGGGCGATTAC
>DATLQI010000038.1:0-221888 GCA_035535295.1 Solirubrobacterales bacterium | reverse complement strand
GTGCGCCTCGACGATCTGGCCGTGCTCGTCCTGCAGCACGTACGAGCGCGCGCCGTGCAGCACGCCGACCGAGCCCTCGGTCAGCGTCGCGGCGTGCTGGCCCGACTCGATGCCGCGGCCGGCCGCCTCGGCGCCGACCAGCCGGACGGAGGCGTCCTCGAGGAAGGGGTGGAAGATGCCGATCGCGTTCGAGCCACCGCCGACGCAGGCCAGCACGAGATCCGGCAGCCGGCCCTCGGATTCTGCGACCTGGACGGCTGCCTCGTCGCCGATCCGCCGCTGGAGGTCGCGCACGATCGTGGGATACGGATGCGGGCCCATCGCAGAGCCGAGCACGTAGTGCGTCGACTCGACGTTCGTCACCCAGTCGCGCATTGCGTCATTGATCGCGTCCTTCAGCGTCGCGGAGCCGGAGGTGACCGGTCGCACCTCGGCGCCGAGCGCGTGCATCCGGAGGACGTTCGGCTGCTGGCGCTCGATGTCCTCGGCGCCCATGTAGACGACGCACGGCAGGTCGAGCAGGGCGCAGGCGGTCGCCGTCGCGACGCCGTGCTGGCCGGCCCCGGTCTCGGCGATGACCCTCGTCTTGCCGAGGCGACGGGTCAGGAGCGCCTGGCCGAGCGCGTTGTTGATCTTGTGGGCACCGGTGTGGGCGAGGTCCTCGCGCTTCAGGTAGACCCGCGAGCCGACCCGCTCGGAGAGCCGCTCGGCGTGGTACAGCGGCGTCGGCCGGCCGATGAAGTCGCGGCGCAGCTGATCGAGCCGACCCATGAACTCTTCGTCCTCGCGCGCCTCCGCCCAGGCGGCGCTGAGCTCGTCGAGCGCCGGGATCAGCGTCTCCGGCACGTAGCGCCCCCCGTAGGGGCCGAACCTCTCCTCGATCGCGCTCATTTGCTGGCGCCGACCGAGTTCGCGGCCTCGAAAAAGGCCTCCATCGCCGCGTGGTCCTTGCGCCCGGGCTCCAGCTCGACCCCGCTGGCGACGTCGACCGCGTAGGGACGGGTGACGTCGATCGCGTGCGCGACGTTCTCCGGCCGCAGCCCACCAGCGAGGATCGCCGGCACTTCCGAGCGGTGGTTTCGCAGCAGCTCCCAATCAAAGCTCTCGCCGGTCCCGCCCCACATCCCCTTCCCGCGCCGGTCGAAGAGATGGAAGTCCGTCCTGAACGCCTCCGCCCCGTGGACGTCGGCGGCACTGGCCACGTGCACGGCCTTCGCCACCTTCAACCCCGTCCGCCGCTTCACCTCAGCGCAGAACGAAGCCCCCTCGGCCCCGTTCAGCTGCACCATCGTCAACCCCTCGTCCTCCACCGCCCGAGCCACCTCATCCAGCGTGGGATTCACAAACACCCCCACCACCTCGCACTTCCGCCGAAAAGCAGCAGCAATCTCCGCCGCCACAGTCCGATCGACGTCCCGGGGACTGCCATGGAAGTGGATCAGCCCGATTGCCCACGCGCCGAGCCGCACAGCCTCCGCCGCGTCATCCAAATTAGTGATCCCGCAGAACTTGACTCGCACCCCTCCAGCGTACGCGAAGGACCAGCGAGGCCCGAGCCCTATTCATTTTCCTCGGGCTGGGCGCTCAGAGTCACGTGCGCAGTCTTCTCGTTGCCGTCCCGAAGAATCTTCAACTCGAGCTCATCCCCAGGCTTGTGTTCCTGAATGATTTCGACGAGCTGTTCCATCGTCTTCAGCTTGGCGCCGTCGACTTCGGTGATGATGTCGCCGCCGAGCCGAACTTCTTCGCCGTTGATCGTCGCCGAAGTCCCCCCGGCCTCTATCCCGGCCTTGTCGGCCGGCCCGTCCTTGACGACGGACTGCACGATCACCCCTTCGTCGACCGGCAGGTTGACCGCCTTGGCGAGGTCCTCGGTGATGGTGCCACCGCTGATCCCGATGAAGGCGTGTTCGACTTCGCCCTTGGCCTTCAGCTGCTCGATCTCGGCCCGGACGGTGTCGATCGGGATCGCGAAGCCGATGCCGACGTTGCCGTTGCCGCCGCCGCCGGTGGCGATCTGGGCGTTGATCCCGATCACTTCTCCGGAGGCGTTGATCAGCGGGCCACCCGAGTTACCGGGGTTGATCGCGGCATCGGTCTGGATCACGTGGGAGATCGAGAACCCGTTGGGGGCCTGGATCTGCCGCTGCAGGGCGGAGACGATGCCGCTGGTGACCGTGCGGTCAAGGCCGAACGGGTTGCCGATCGCGACCACCGGGTCGCCCACTTCAGCCTCGGCGGACTTGCCGAGCGTCAGCGGATGTATTTCCTTTGCCGGCGCCTCCACCTTGAGCAGGGCGACGTCGGTGGCCGGGTCAGTACCGGCCACTTCGGCGTCGTAGGTCTTTTCGGAGTCGCCGAGTTTGACCGTCACCTTGCTGGCGCCTTCGACGACGTGGTTGTTGGTGAGGATGTGGCCTTCGCCGTCGATCACGAAGCCCGAGCCGGTGGCAACACCGCCGCCCGATTCGGGTTCGACTTCGCCGAAGGGGTTGAAGCTTTCGGTTTCCGTCGATTCGATCTGCGATTCGATGAAGGCGACCCCTTCACCGTCGGACTTGTAGATCTGGTTGACGATGTTGGCGGATTCATCCGAGGACTTGCTGTCGACCGGCGCCGCGATCGGCGCGGCGACGGTGGTCGTCGTGCCACCGTCGGACTGGATCACGCCGGCAGCGATCGCGATCCAGCCGAAGACGGCGACGACCAGGCCCCCAAGGAGAGCGGAGCCGAAGGGACTGCGAAGTTTCTGGTTGAGCTTTGACATGAGCAAGAGGATGACGGTTTGAGCTCTTCAGTCCCTAAATGCTCTTGAAATTTTTCCTAAACGAGGTGTTCGCGGGTGCTCTCGTCGGTCCCGGTCAGCTCACGGACCTTCGCCTCGGGATCGGGAGCGGCCATCAGGGCGCCTCCGATCAGCACCGCGTCGACCCCAACCCGATCCAGCTCCTCCAGCTCCGCTCGGCCGGAGATGCCGCTCTCGGCGACCACCGTCTTGCCAGCGGGGACGTTCGGCATCAGCTCGTAAGTGGTGGCGATGTCGACGCTCATGTCGTCGAGGTTGCGGTTGTTGATCCCGATCACCTCGGCCCCGGCCTCCAGTGCCCGCTCCAGCTCCTCGCCGTCGTGGACCTCGACCAGGCAGTCGAGGTCGATCGAGCGCGCCTTTTCATAAAGCGCCCGCAGGTCTTTGTCACCCAGTGCGGCGACGATCAGCAGCACCGCGTCGGCCCCGTTCACCGCCGCCTCGTAGAGCTGGTAGGAATCGACGATGAAGTCCTTGCGGATGATCGGCAGGCCACAGGCGGCGCGGGCGGCGCGCAGGTCGGCCAGCGAGCCGCCGAAGTGGGGTTCGTCGGTGAGGACCGAGAGCGCGGCGGCACCACCGCGCTCGTAGGCCGCCACCTGGGCGCCGACATCGACCTCCCCGCGGGCGAGCTGGCCGGCGCTGGGCGAGCGGCGCTTGAACTCGGCGATCAGCGAGAGGGCGGGACGGACCAGCGCCTCGTTGAAGGGGCGGTCCTCCCCCCGAGCCGAGAGGCGGGCTTCGAGGTCGCCCTGAGGGAGGTCGCGGCGACGCGCTTTCACCCCCTCCCGGGCCCCGGCGATGAGCTGCTCGATCATTCCCACTTGAACTTGGAAAGCCTAGACAGCGGGCGCGCCCGTTGCCGCGATCAGGCGCTCCAGCACGTTCGCTGCCGCCCCGGAGTCGATCGCCTCGGCAGCCCTGCCGACGCCCTCTTCGAGATCGGCGGCGAGCCCGCCGACGTAGAGCGCCGCGGCGGCGTTGAGGAGGACCAGGTCGCGCTGCGGCCCCGCCTCACCGGCCAGCACCTGGCGGGTGACGGCGGCGTTCACCTCCGGCGTGCCACCGGCGACCCGCTCCAGCTCGGCCGGCGCCAGCCCGAACTGTCCCGGCTCGACGAACCACTCCGAGGTGCGCCCGTCGGCGACCTCGATCACCCGCGTCCGCGAGGCGAGCGAGAGCTCGTCGAGGCCGTCCTCGGCAGAGACGACCAGCGCCCGCTCGCTGCCGAGGCCGATCAGCGCCTCCGCGATCGTCTCTTGGTAATGACGATCGGCCACCCCGAGCAGCTGCCGGTTGGCCCCCGCGGGGTTGGTCAGCGGCCCAAGGAAGTTGAAGATCGTCCGCACCCCGAGTGCTTTGCGGGCAGGGACGACGTGCGCCATCGCCGCGTGGTGCTTGGGCGCGAACATGAAGCCGAAGCCGACCTCGTCGATGCAACGGCCGACCTGGGCCGGCTCGATTTCGACGTTGACCCCCAGCGCCTCGAGCAGGTCGGCCGAGCCGCACTTGCTCGTGTTCGAGCGGTTGCCGTGCTTGGCGATCGCGGCGCCAGCGCCCGCGGCGACCAACGCCGCCGTGGTCGAGACGTTGAAGGTCGAGGGGCCGCCGCCGGTGCCGCAGGTGTCGACGAGGTCGTCGCGGCTGGTCTGCACCGGCGCCGCCAGCCCTCGCATCGTCCGTGCCAGACCGACCAGCTCCGGCACCGTCTCCCCCTTTGCCCGCAGAGCGATGAGGAACGCCCCCGTCTGGATCGGGTCGGCCCGGCCCTCCATGATCTCGCTGAGGACCGCCGAGGCGTGGTCGGCGGTGAGGTGGTTGCCGGCGCAGACCGCGTCGATCGCGCGGCTGACGACGTCGTTAGGCATCGGAAAAACCTTTGCCGATGAAGTTGGCGAGCAGGTGCTTGCCCTGCGGGGTGAGGACCGACTCGGGGTGGAACTGGACTCCCTCGATCGGCAGCTGCTTGTGCCGCGCCCCCATCACCACATCGCCCAGGCTCGCGGTCTGCTCCAGCTCCTCGGGCAGGTCCGAATCGGCGATCAGCGAGTGGTAGCGGCCGGCGACCATCGGGCTCGGCAGGCCAGCGAAGATGCTCTTCCCGTCGTGTTCGACTTCGCCGTCCTTGCCGTGGACCGGCTCCCCCTGGACGACCTTGCCGCCGAAGGCCTCGACCATCGCCTGGTGCCCGAGGCAGACCCCGAGCACCGGCGTGCCGGCCTCCCCGAAGGCCTTGATCGCCGCACCAGAGATCCCGGCCTCGGCCGGGGTGCAGGGACCGGGCGAGACGACGAGGCGGTCGGGCTTTCGCTCCAGCAGCTCCGAGACGGTCGCCTTGTCGTTGCGGACGACTTCGACTTCGGCCCCGAGCTCGCCCAGGTACTGAACGAGGTTGTAGGTGAAGGAGTCGTAGTTGTCGATGACCAGAACGCGCATCCGTTTCACGCCCAGTCTGGCTGTTCGCAGGCGACCTCGACGGCGCGGAAGACCGCACGAGCCTTGTTCACCGACTCGTTGTACTCGTAGGCGGGCTGGGCGTCGGCGACGGTGCCGCCGCCAGCCTGCACATGCAGTTGGCCGTCCTTGCAGACGACGGTGCGGATGTGGATTGCGGTGTCGAGGTCGCCGTCCCAGGAGAGGTAGCCGACGGCGCCTCCGTACCCCCCGCGCTTGACCTGCTCCAGCTCGTCGATGATCTGCATCGCCCGCACCTTCGGAGCCCCGGAGAGGGTGCCAGCGGGGAGCGCCGAGCGCAGCACATCCATCGCCGAGACGCCGTCTTTCAGCTTGCCGGAGACCTGACTGACGATGTGGAGGACGTGCGAATAGGTCTCGACCACCATCAGCTCGTCGACCTTGACGCTGCCGTACTCGCAGACGCGGCCGAGGTCGTTGCGGCCGAGGTCGACCAGCATCACGTGCTCGGCCCGCTCCTTCGGATCGTTGATCAGGCGCTCGGCGAAGCGACGGTCCTCGTCCTCGTTGCCGCCGCGGGGAGAGGTGCCGGCGATCGGCCGCGTCTCGACCCGGTCGCCGATCACCTTGACCAGGGGCTCCGGTGAAGCGCCGGCGATCTGGAAGTCGCCGAACTCGAGGAAGTACATGTACGGGGACGGGTTGACGGCGCGGAGGCCGCGGTAGACCGAGAAGGCCTCGACCGGCGCCGGCGCCGAGAAGCGCTGCGAGGGGACGACCTGGAAGGCGTCGCCGGCGTGGACGTACTCGACGATCCGCGCCACCGCGGCTTCGAACTCCTCGCGGCTGACGTTTGACTTGAACTCAGGCACCTCGGCCACCGAGGGGCGCTCGGGGACCGGCACGGCGCCGCGCAGGCGCTCCCGCATCTCGGCGATTGTCGCCGCCGCCCGCTCGTAGGCGGCGTCGACATCGTCGTCCTCGAAAAACGCGCAGGCGAGGATCGTCAGCTCGTGCCGGAGGTGGTCGAAGACCAGCATCGCGTCGGTCACCATCAGCGCCATGTCCGGCAGCCCGAGCTGGTCGGGGTTGGGCTCACCCAGTGGCTCCACGGTCCGCACCAAGTCGTAGGCGAAGAAGCCGACGGCGCCGCCGGCGAAGGGCGGCAGCCCGGGCACCGGTGCCGGGCGGTACTGCTGCAACCGCTCCGCCACCGCCGCGTAGGGATCGGGGGCGGGCTCTGACTTCGTCGGCGCAGCGCTGGGACTCATCTCCTCTCCGCTCCACTCCAAGAGCACCCCGTCGCTCCAGCGCAGCAGCGCCCGCGGGCGCAAGCCGACGAAGGAGTAGCGCCCTACCTGCCCCTGCTCGGCCGACTCGAGCAGGAAACAGGGCGCCCCCTCCGGCTCGCCGGCGCGCAGCTTGAGGAAGGCGGAGACCGGCGTCTCGCAGTCGTCGACGAAGCGTGCCCGCACCGGCACCACGTTGCCCTCGCGCGCCAGCTCGCGCGCCTCCTCGAGGCTCGGCTCGAGGCGGATATCGGAATCAGCCGCTACGTGCATTCAGCACTTCCATCACCTTTGCCTGCGAAACCCCGCGCGAGGCCAGCAGCACGCTCAGGTGGTAGAGCAGGTCAGCGGCCTCTTCGGCCACCCGCTCGTCGGTCTCTTCGCGGGCGGCGCGGACCACCTCCTCCGCCTCCTCCTCGACCTTCTCGCCGATCAAGCCGCGATCGTCGAGCAGCTTCACGGTGTAGCTGCCGTCGGGTCGCTGCAGGGCGCGGTGGCGGATCGTCCGCTCCAGGGCCGGCAGCGCTTCATAGGTGACCGGGAACGGCTCGCCGTCCGCTGGCAGCGCATCCTTGCGCGCGGAAGCCGAGCCCAGCACCTCGCGGTAGAAGCAGCTGCGCTGGCCGGTGTGACAGGCCGGACCCGCGGGATCGACCAGTGCCACCAGTGCGTCGCCGTCGCAGTCGTAGCGGAGCTGGCGCAGGTGCATGAAGTTGCCCGAGGTTTCGCCTTTCTTCCAGAGTTCGTCGCGCGAGCGGCTGTGGAAGTGCAGGTCGCCGGACTCGAGCGTCATTTCCAGCGATTGCCCGCTCATGTAAGCGAGCATCAGCACCTCGCCGGAGGCGAAGTCCTGGACGACGCACGGCACCAGCCCCTGCTGGTCGAACTCGATTTCGGGAAACATCCGGGGAATCGTAAACGCCGCGTCGCTACTCGATGCCGAGGCGGTCGAGAAGATCCTCGTCGCGGCGCCAGTTGCGGCGGACGCGGACGGTGAGGTCGAGGTGAACCTGGGCGCCCAGCTCGCGCTCCAACGAGCGGCGGGCGGCGACGCCGATCTCGCCGATCTTCTTCCCCCCCTTGCCGATCAGGATCCCCTTCTGCGACTCGGTCTCTGCCCAGATCTCGGCCCTGACGGCAACGAGGCCGTCCTCGCGTGGCTCGACCTCAAGGACCGAGACCTCGACCGAGTGCGGGACCTCCTGCCGGGTCCGGTTCAGGACCTGCTCGCGGATCAGCTCGGCCAGCAGCAGCTCGCTCGACTGGTCGCTGCTGTCCTCGGGCGGGTACATGTACGGCCCCTCGGGGACGAGCTCGCCGAGGCGCTCCAAGAGCGGCGGCAGCCCTTCGCCGGTGCGGGCGCTGATCGGGAACACCTCGTCGACGCCCTCCAGCTCCGCCACCTCAGCCAGCACCGGGACCAGCTCGTTCGGCCCGAGCCTGTCGGCCTTGTTGACGGCGCAGAGCACCGGCAGCTCGGCGCCGGCGCCGAGCAGGGCGCGGACGATGAAGCGGTCGCCAGGACCGATCCCCTCCTCGCCGTTGACGACGAAGAGGACGACGTCGGAGTCGGCCAGCTCGCGCTCGACCCGTCCCTGCATCCGCTCGGTGAGGACGTCGCGCGGGCGCTGGACGCCGGGCAGGTCGACGAGGATGAGCTGACGCTCGGCCGCGAGGTCGGTGGCGACGCCGCGGATCGCCCGCCGCGTCGTCTGCGGCCGGTTGGAGACGATCGCGACGTGGGAGCCGACGAGGGCGTTGACCAGCGTCGACTTGCCGACGTTGGGGCGGCCGGCGAGGCCGACGAAGCCGGAGCGGGTCATCGCAACCCGGCGAGCACGCTGGCCTGCAGGGCCAGCATCTCGCCGCCGTCGGTCTCGTGGTCGTGGCCGCAGAGGTGGAGGACGCCGTGGACCGCGGCCTCGGTCACGTCGCTGCAGTGCTCGGGGCAAATCGCCACGTCGCCGAGCTCGCGCGGGCCGGCGACCGGGTCGAGTTCGTCGATCGGGAAGGCGAGGACGTCGGTCGCCGTGTCCTTCCCCCGGTGCTCGCGGTTGAGCTCGCGGATCCGCTCGGCGTCGACGATCTCGACCGCGAGGTGTCCTTCGCTGACGCCAGTCGCTGCCAGCGCGGCCGCGACGGCATCGCGCAGCTCTGGCGGGACGTCGGCGAGGTCGGCGCTCACGAACGCGGCGTCGGCCCGTGTTCGGCGCGCGCCTCTTGCGTGCCGTGCGCGTCGTAGGCGGCGACGATTCGCTGCACCAGTTTGTGCCGGACCACGTCCTCGCCACCGAAGCGAACGAAGGAGATGTCCTGGACGTCGCTGAGGATGTCGCTGACCGCGATCAGGCCCGAGCGCTGGTCGGTCGGCAGGTCGATCTGGGTAACGTCGCCGGTCACCACCATCCGCGAGTTGAACCCAAGCCGAGTGAGGAACATCTTCATCTGCTCCGGGCTCGTGTTCTGGGCCTCGTCGAGGATCACGAAGGAGTCGTTCAAAGTCCGGCCCCGCATGAATGCCAGCGGTGCCACCTCGATCACGTTGCGCTCGAAATAGCCGTTGACCCGGTCGGGGTCGAGCATGTCGAAGAGGGCGTCGAAGAGCGGGCGCAGGTAGGGGTCGACCTTGGCCTGGATGTCGCCAGGGAGGAAGCCGAGCCGCTCGCCGGCCTCGACCGCGGGCCGGGTGAGGATGATCCGCTGCACCTTGCGTTCGGTCAGCGCCGCCGCGGCCATCGCCACCGCGAGGAAGGTCTTGCCGGTGCCGGCCGGGCCGATCCCGAAGGTGATCGTGTGGCGACGGATCGAGTCGACGTAGCGCTTCTGGTTCAGCGTCTTCGGCGCGACTTTGGTGTTGCGGTGGCGCCAGACGACGTCGTCGAGGATCTCCGCCGGGCTCTCGTCAGCGTCGAGGGCGCCCGTCACCGCTTCGATCGTCCCCGGGGCGACGTCGTGCCCCTGCTCGATCAGCTCGACCATCTCGTCGACCACGACCGCAGCGGCGGCGACGTCGTCGGGCTCGCCCTCCAGCGTCAGCACGTTGCCGCGCAGGTGCAGGTCGGCCTCTAGTTTGCCCCGCAGGGCTCGGAGCACGTTGTCCTCCGAGCCGGCCAGCTCGGCCGCGACGTTGTTATCGAGAGTCAGCTGCCGACGGGCCAACGCTCAGGCACCCAGCTTCTCTCGCACCGCGGCGCTGACCCGCTTGCCGTCGGCGCGGCCGCCGACCTTCGGCATCAACGCCGACATCACCTGGCCCATCTGCCGCTGCTCGCTGGCCCCGGTCTCGGCGATCGCCGCCTCAACCAGCTGCCCCAGCTCCTCGTCGGAGAGCTGCTGCGGCAGGTAGGCCTCGATCAGCTCCGCCTCGAAGCGCTCGGCGCTCGCCTGCTCGGCGCGCCCGGCCTTCTCGTAGGCCTCGGCCGCCTCGACCCGCTTCTTGCGCTCGCGCTGCAGGACCGCGACCTCGTCGCCCTTGCCCAGCTTCGCGTCCTGCTGCAGCACGTCGACGATCAGCCGCAGAGCAGAGGCGCGCTCGCGGTCGCGCGCTTTCATCGCCGTCCTGACGTCGTCCTGGACCTGTTCGAGAACCGCCATCGACTTAAGGGTAAACGGCGGCGTCGGGGGCGACGGCGAGGCCCTTGGAGACGAGGTCGGCTATGTCCGCGCTGACGAGCGTCCATCCATGGCGGCGGGAGGCAGCCACGTAGGCGGCGTTATATGCAGTGAGCCCATGCTCGGCGGCGAGCCTTGCCGCATCTGACGCCAGGCCCTCGTCAATACGCAGGAGCCCGTCCCCGCACCTGATCAAGATCAGACGCGACAGGTATAGGGCTCGCTCGGGCTGGCACATCTTCCGCACCGCCACGTTGACGACCTCGTAGAGGGTGAGATCGAGCGCGGCAACCGAACGCTCTCGATTGAGGACGATCGAGCGCGCCGCCTCGTGATAGCGCTCCTGGGGCTGCTCAAGCTTCAGCCAGACGCTTGCATCGACCAGAAACATTCAGTGAGATTCCCGATCTTCTCGGACCAGCTGCGCCGCGTCGACTTTTACCTGTTTCCCGGGGGGGAGGGCACGAAGCTGATCCAGTAGCCGGTTGATCTCCTTCTGCTCGCGGCTCTCCGCTGCTTCTACTTCCCGCTCCACAAGGCGCTGCAGCAAGCCGCTGCGGGTCTCGCCTAACTCCCTCGCACGGGCATCGAGGCGCTCCAGCAGATCGTCGGGCATGGAGATCATCACCTTGGCCACAGGGTGAGTATATACGGTATTGCTCGGAGCCAAAGTGGGCATGCGGCAAAGCCTGCCGGGCCATGACGCACGCGTGGCGCGCAAAAAGTGAATTTTCCGCGCCAACTCTGGCGCAAGACTCAAATTTCGACCTGCTCGACCTCGCCAAGCGGCATCTGCAGGAAACGGGTGCCGATCGCATGAAAGGCCTCGCAGTCGCCGGTGCAGAGGAAGTCGTAGCTGCCCTCGCCGCGCGGCTCGCGGGCGAGGCCGGAGGCCTCGAGCGTTCGCTGGACCGCCGCCGCGACCGCGTGGCCGCCGCTGACCAGGCGCACGTCGCGGCCAAGGATCCGCTGCAGCATCGGCGCCACCAGCGGGTAATGGGTGCAGCCGAGGATTAGGGTGTCGACTTCGGCCTCCAGCAGCGGCCGGCAGTAGGAGCGCGCCATCGCCAGCGTGTCCTCGTCGAACAGCGCCCCGTCCTGGATGAAGGAGGCGAGGTCGGGCGCCGCCACCTCGATCACGTCGAGGCCGCGCCCGATCGCTTCCAGCGCCTGCCGATAGGCACCGCTCGCGACCGTGTTCGGCGTCGCCAGCACCCCCACCCGCGCGTTGGCGGTGATCGCGGCGGCGATCTCGGCCTGCGGCTCGACCACCGGCACCACCTCCACCCCGCGCTCGGCGGCGACTTCGCGGGCAACGTCCTGGCCGACCGAGGTGGCGGTGTTGCAGGCGATCACCAGCAGCTTGGCGCCGCGGTCGAGCAGCATCCCGGCGATCCGCGCGATCCGCAGCCGCAGCTCATCCGGGTCCTTGTCGCCGTAGGGGAACATCGCCGTGTCGCCGAGGTAGAGGAAGTCCTCCTGCGGCAGCGAGACGAGGCACTCGTGCAGCACGGTCAGCCCGCCGACCCCGGAGTCGAACATCCCCACCGGCTGGGCCGGGCTCAGCTGTGGAGCCGCGCCGGACAGGGCGTCAGGGCTTGACGGTCATGAAGAAGATCGTCACCAAGACGATCAGCCCGGCGATCGGCCCGACCATGCTGAGCCTGCGGGAGATCTCTTCGAATTCCTCGCTGAAGCTGTCGCCGTTCTTCAGGTCCCTTTCGGCCAGCTCCTGCGCCTTGCGGCCCTGCGGCCGGAAGAAGGCGTGCTGGAGGCCGAAGAGGATCAGGATCGCGAGGAAGCCGACGGTGATGAACGCTTCGCCGCCGTCCCAGTTGCCCTCCGACATCACGTAGATCCCGGCCAGCAGGACGACGATCATCCCCGGGTTGACGAGGTAGGTGTCGACTTTGCGGATCGCCTCGAAGAAGGCGGGCGCCGAGCGCGGGTGCTTCGGCATCACCGAGAAGATCAGCCCGTAGGCGAAGGTCGGACCGAAGGCCAGCACCACGGCGAGGATGTGGATGAAGAGCCCGACGCTGTAGCCGGTGATGTTCGCCAGCACCATCGGCGAGAACCCTATAGCTCAGGACCGACGGAGCAGGAGGGCGGCCCAGTCGCCGTCCTGGCGGCGCTCGACCTCGCGCAGGTCACACCCGCCGAAGGCCGCGGCTACCTCGTCGAGCTCATGCGGGAGCAGGCCCGAGCAGACGAGGGTTTGGGGGACGGGGAGGGGACCCTCCGTCGCAGATTTGGGGAGGCTCCTCCGGGTCCCCTCCCCGTCCTTCATCCGCTCTGCCACCGCCCGCAGGATCGGGGCGGTCATGTTTGCGACGAGGGTGGGCGCAAGATCCGGAAGCTGTTCCCGCAGGTTCATCCGCTCCAGGTGCAGTTCGACGCCGTTGGCCTCGGCGTTCGCACTGGCTGCTTCGATCGCCGCCGGCTCGTGGTCGTAGGCGCGGATCGGCGACCAGCCGAGCTTTGCCGCGGCGATCGCGAGGACGCCGGAGCCGGAGCCGAGGTCGACCAGCTCTCCCCTGGCGTCCAGCTCGCAGAGGAATTCGAGGCAGAGCCGAGTGGTCGGGTGGGCGCCGGTGCCGAAGGCCTGGCCGGGATCGACGACGACGTCGACCGCCCCCTTCCGCTCCGGCTCCCAGGACGGTCGCAGCCAGAGCCGGTCGGCGACCAGCAGCGGCTTGTGGAAGTCGCGCCAGCGGTCGGCCCAATCGTCGGGGACCTCGGTCGAGGTGACCTCGACTCGACCACCGGCGATCGCCGCGTCGATGTCGCCCATCTCCGGCAGCTCCCCCTCGCCGCCGTAGATCGCGTACTCGACGTAGCCGGGCCCGCGCTCCTCCTCGACCCCGTTCGGCGCCAGCACCGTCAGCTCGGCGAGGACGAGCTCCGCCTGCTCCGGCGCGCAGCGGACCGCAAGTCTGATCAAGGTGTCCTCAACCGAATGCTCGGCGCACGCGGGAGAAGATGCCCCCGCCGTGCCGCGGGGCGAGGTTGTCGTCCTCCAGGCTCTCGTCGAGCCGCTCGGCGATCTCGCGCTGCTCGTCTGAGAGGTTGGTCGGGACGAAGACGTCGAGGACCACCCGTTGGCTGCCGCGGCGACGGCCATTGAGGCGCGGCAGGCCGGCGCCGCGCAGGACCTTTTCGGTTCCCGGCTGAGTGCCGGGCTCGACCTCGATCTCCTGCTCGCCCTCCAGCGTAGGCACCGTCACCGTCGTCCCCAGCATCGCCTCGGTCGCCGGCAGCGAGACCGTGCTGATCAGGTCGGAGCCGTCGCGCTCGAAACGCTCGTCCTCGGCAACGCGAACCTCGACGTAGAGGTCACCGGGGGGCGCGCCCGCTTCGCCGGCGTGTCCGGCGCCGGTGATCCGCATCCGCTGGCCGTCTTCGATCCCGGCCGGCACCTCGATCGTGCTGGTCCGGCTCTGCCGGGTGCGGCCGCTGCCGCCACAGGTCTCGCACGGCTGCTCGGGAATTTTTCCGGCGCCGCCGCAGTTGTCGCAGGTGGTGGCGCGGACCATCTGCCCGAACGGCGTCCGCGTCACCTGCCGCAGCTCGCCGGCCCCGCCGCAGCGCTCGCAGGTCGTGATCGGCGTTCCCGGCTCGGCGCCGTTGCCGTGGCAGTGCTCGCAAGGGGCGACGACGTCGTAGGTGATCTCGCGGCGGACGCCGGTCGCCACCTCGGCCAGCTCGACTTCGACCACGGCCGCGACGTCGCCGCCCGCGGCGGGTCCGCGCCGGCCGCCGAACCCGAAGCCGCCACCGCCGCCGAAGAAGGCCTGGAAGATGTCGTCGATCGAGCCGAACCCGGCGCCGGGGTCGAAGCCGCCCGAGCGCAGGCCCTCGTGCCCGTAGGCGTCGTAGGTGCGGCGCCGCTCGGCGTCGGAGAGGACCTCGTAGGCCTCGGCCGCCTCCTTGAACCGCTCCTCCGCGTCGGGCTCCTGGTTGACGTCGGGGTGCAGCTCCCGCGCCAGGCGCCGGAACGATTTCTTGATCTCGGTCTCGCTCGCCTCCCGGCTGACGCCGAGGATCTCGTAGTAGTCCTTCGGCATCGGCTAGTCCGAATAAACGGTCTCGAAGTAGTGGGAGAGCTCGCGCGCGGCGTGGCGGACCGAGGCGATCGCGGTCGCGTAGTCCATCCGCAGCGGCCCGACGACGCCGACGGCGCCGAGGTTGCGGTGGCCGAGCCCGTAGTTGGCGCCGATCACGCTGACCGAGCGCAGCCCCGGCTGCGGGTTCTCGCCGCCGATCCAGAAGAAGACCGAGCGCTCCTCGAGCGAGGAGCGCAGCATCCGCAGCACGTCGGCGCGCCGTTCCAGGGCCGTCATCAGCTCATCGGCCCGGGGCAGGTCGGGCAGGTGGGCGTCGGAGAGCAGGCGCGAGGTCCCCTCCAGGTAGAGCTCGCCCCCTTCTTCGGCGACGAGGTCGGTGAAGGTGCGGCCGAGAGTGGCGACGAAGTCGGCCTCGACGCCGCTCAGCTCCGGGTCGGCGAGCCGGGAGGAGATCATCCGCGCGCCGACGCCGAGACCGGAGAGCCGCTCGTTCAGGTAGCTCGAAGCCCACTCGACGAGGCCGCTGTCGACCGGTCGTTCGAATTGGTAGACGCGGCGGGTGATGTCGCCGGTCGAGGCGATCGCGATCACGACCACCCGGTTCGGCTGCAGGCGCAGGACCTCGACCCGGTGGATCGTCGCCGTCAGGCTCGCCTGCGGCGCGGTCGCCATCGCCACCAGGTCGGTGACCTGGGCCAGCGCCATCGTCGTCTCCCGCATCGCCTCGTCCACCTCGCGGCGCAGGCGGGTCAGCTCCAGCTCGACGTTCGCCACCGGCATCGGTCCCGCTTCCACCATCAGGTCGACATAGCGTCGGTAGCCGGCATCCGTGGGAACGCGGCCCGCGGAGGTGTGAGGGTGGGTCAGGTATCCGGCCGCCTCCAGCGCCGCCAGCTCCGCCCGCACCGTCGAGGGGCCCCACTCGATCTCCGGCCGCTCCGCCACCTCCTTCGAAGGCACGGGCCGGGCCGAGTCCTTGTGGGCCTCGACCACCAATCGAAGAATCAACTCCTGCCGCGGCGAAAGCATCCGCACATCTTAGAAATCAACCCAAACGAGCCATCAGCCGGGGGTGGGGACCCTCGGGCTGGCGGATACTCAAAGTCGCAGTGCTAATTAGCACTGCGACTTGTCAGAACGAGGGTCCCCACCCCCGGCCCCAACGCCTAAAGCTCGAGCTCGGCCTCGGCGTTCTTGATCAGCGCCGTATCGCCCTGAGCGGCGACGGTGTCGACGACGACCCGGTTGCCGTCGGCCGATTTGACCGTGCCGGTGACGACGATCTCCTGCTCGGGCACGCCCATCCCGCGCATCTGCACCGAGAGCCGCTTCAGCGCCCGCGGGTCGCCGTCGGCGAGCGCCGCGTTGGCTTTCGCCACCAGCCCCATCGAGTAGAGGCCGTGGAGGATGTTGCGCGGCAGCCCGACCATTTTCGCGAACTCGTCGTCGATGTGGATCGGGTTGAAGTCGCCCGAGGCGCCGGCGTAGCGGTGCGGCAGGTACTTGTCCGGGGTGACGCGCAGCTCCGGGACCTGGTCGCCTACGTTCAAAGTCATCTTCAAATCCCCCTGACGATCAGCGTCCAGGTGCCGCGGGCGACCTGGGCCCCGTCCTGGTTGACGCTGTTGGTCTCGAACACGTAGAAGCCCTTGCCGTCCTTCTCCTCGATCGAGAGGCATTTGGACGTGGTCGTGATCTCGTCGCCCGAGCAGGCGGGCTCGTCCCACTCGAAGGCCTGGCCGCCGTGGACCATCGCCGCGAAGTTGAGCTCGACCTCGGGGTCGAGGATCGCCGGGCCGACGGCCGGGCTGCTGTAGACGACGGCGAACATCGGCGGCGCGACGACGTCGCGGAAGCCGGCGGCGCGGGCCGCCTCGACGTCGAAGTGGACCGGGTTGTCGATCCCCAGCGCGTTCGCGTACTCCTTGATCTTCTCCCGCCCCACCTGGTAGGTGGTCCCGGGCCATTCCTTGCCTACCGCATCGGTCTTGAGTGCCATGGCCGGGCACTCTAACTGGCCGTGCAGCCAGCGGCCCTGCCGCGCAGCTGCGTTTTTCTACTCGTCGATCTCCAGCACCGCCAGGAAAGCCTCCTGCGGCACTTCGACCCGCCCCACCGACTTCATCCGTTTCTTCCCCGCTTTCTGCTTCTTCAACAGCTTGTTCTTGCGGGTGACGTCGCCGCCGTAGAGCTTCGCGGTGACGTCCTTGCGCAGGGCCTTGACGGTCTCGCGGGCGAGGATGTTGGAGCCGACCGCCGCCTGGACCGGGACGTCGAAGAGCTGACGCGGGATCGTCTTCCGCAGGCGGCCGACCAGGCGCTTGCCCTGGTCGTAGGCGAAGTCGCGAAAGACGATGATCGAGAGCGCGTCGACGCGGTCGCCGGCGAGGAGGATGTCGACTTTGACCAGGTCGGAGACGCGATTGCCGATCGGCTCGTAATCGAGCGAGGCGTAGCCGCGGGTAGAGCTCTTGAGGAGGTCGAAGAAGTCGAGGACGATTTCGGCCAGCGGCAGGTCGTAGCGGATCTGCACCCGCTCGGGGCTGAGGAAGTGCATGTCGACGTGGGTGCCGCGGCGCTGCTGGCAGAGCTCCATCACCGCCCCCACCTGCTCTTTCGGGCAGATCAGGGTCGCCCGGATGTAGGGCTCTTCGATCGTCTCGATCGTGCCCGGATCGGGCAGGTCGGTCGGGCTGTGCACCTCCACCGTCTCGCCGTTGGTTCGATTCACCAGGTAGCGCACGTTCGGGGTCGTCGCCAGCAGGTCGAGGTCGTACTCGCGCTCCAGCCGCTCGCGGACGATCTCCATGTGGAGGAGGCCGAGGAAGCCGCAGCGGAAGCCGAACCCGAGCGCCTCGGAGGTCTCCGGCTCCCAGGAGAGGGCGGCGTCGTTCAGCGAGAGCTTCTCGAGCGCGTCGCGGAGGTCTTCGTAGCGGTCGGTGTCGATCGGGAAGAGGCCGCAGAAGACCATCGGCCGCACCTCGCGATAGCCCTCCAGCGGCTCGCTCGCCGGGCTCGCCTGCGCGGTCAGGGTGTCGCCTACGCGCAGCTTGGTCACGTCCTTGATCCCGGTGATCAGGTAGCCGACGTCACCGGCGTCCATGCCCTCTACGCCGATCATCGTCGGGCGGAAGAAGCCGATGTCGTCGATGTCTGCCTGGGTGCCGTTCTGCATCGCCAGGATCCGGTCGCCCTTGCCGAAAGAGCCGTCGACCATCCGCACGTAGGCGATGACGCCGCGGTAGGGGTCGAACTCGGAGTCGAAGATGAGGGCGCGGGTGGGCGCCTCCGGCTCGCCGGCCGGCGGCGGGATCCGCTCGACGATCGCCTCCAGGACCTCCAGCACGCCCTCCCCGGTCTTCGCCGAGATCGGCAGCGCTTCCTCGGGGTCGCCACCGAGCAGGTCGGCGATCTCCTGCGCGACCCGCTCCGGCTCGGCGCCCGGCAGGTCGACCTTGTTGATCACCGGGATCAGCTCGAGCCCGTTCTCGATCGCCAGGTAGGTGTTGGCGACCGTCTGCGCCTCGACACCCTGGGCGGCGTCGACCACCAGCAGCGCCCCCTCGCAGGCGGCGAGGCTGCGCGAGACCTCGTAGGAGAAGTCGACGTGGCCGGGGGTATCGATCAGGTGCAGGTGGTAGGTCTCGCCGTTCCTCGCCGTGTACTCGACCCGCACCGCCTGGGCCTTGATCGTGATCCCGCGCTCGCGCTCGAGGTCCATCGAGTCGAGCAGCTGGGCCTGCATTTTCTTCGGGTCGACGGCGCCGGTTAGCTCGAGGATGCGGTCGGCCAGGGTGGACTTGCCGTGGTCGATGTGGGCGATGATGCTGAAGTTGCGGATGTGGTCCATGGGCGCGGATGAGGAGTATGAGGGACAGAGCGTTCTGGCTGGCGGGACCCGTCGCGGGCTGTTCGGGGGTGCCTGCGCTGGATGCTCGGCACCCCCGGCGCCCGCGCCACCCGCCAGAGGAACGGTTTAGCCACACGCCGCGGGACGAAGCGGGGCGTTCAGCTCGAACACGACCGTGGGCGGCGTGCGTAAGAGGGCTTTTCCTCCGGCGGCTTCGGTCCACTTGGCCGCGGGGGGGTATGGGGGCTTGGCGGGTTCTATGCGGTCGCGGGTGGCTATGACGTAGTCGTAGCTGCCTTGCTTCAGGAGCTGGAGGTATTGGTGGCAGTTGGTGGGCGGCTTGAAGCCGCCGTGAGGTTGTTGGATGCCCAAGTACTGGACCTGGTTGGAGAGGTCGGTGCCGAAGAGGGGGTACTGGCGGGTGCTGGTGGTGGCGATGCGGGCGTCGGTGATGTCACGGGACCAGGCGAAGGCGGCGTTGAGGCCGGGGGCGGTGAAGGTGGGGTCCTTGTAGCGGGACTCGAGGTAGTGGCGCTGGACCGGGTAGCCAGGAACTACCGCCAGCAGGACCGCGGTGAGGAGCGCGAGGGGCACCCCTCGCCCGGACAAATGCCGGCCTAATGAGGCCGGCATTTTGAGTATCCGCCCGTTCGAAGGGTGCCCCTCGCGCTCGAGCCGAAGCCGCTGAGGCCAGACCGGGGGAAGCAACGCCAGGCCGAGGACGAGCGCCGGGGCGAGGTAGCGAAGGCCGGACTCGAAGCCTCGCGGGATGCCGTCCGGCCCCGAAGCCGACGTCGGCGCCAGCAGCCACGCCAGCGCCGTCGCCAGCCCAACCGCCCCCGCCACAGCCAAAATCCCCGCCGACGGGCCGATTCCCCTCCATATAGGGGTACTTTCGTCCCGTCGGCGGAGGAGTGGCGCTGCGATTGGGAGGAGGAGACCCGCTAGGGCGGCGGCGAGCAGGAGCGGCCAGAGGAGCCAGAGGCCGCTGTGGAGGCCGGGGAGGAACCAGTTGGACCAGACATCGCCGTCGCCGAGGTAGCCGAGGACCGAGTGGGCTTCGCGGCCGCCCAGTGCCTGCTCGGGCGCTGGGAGGTCGATCGGGCCGAGGTGGTGGATCCAGGGCAGCGGGTTGCCGCTGTGGGCGAGGTTGCGGAGGTACCAGTAGCCGCCGCCGGCGAGGGCGGCCAGGGCCGTCACGCCAAATGCGCGGCCTTTTAAGCCGCGCGGCGCGATCAACCCCACCCCGAGCACGAGCACCGCGGCAGGAAGCAGAAAGTTCAGCTTGGTCCCGGCCGCCAGGCCCGCAGCCAAACCGACGACGAGATAGGCACCGACATCGGCACCTCCCCCCTCCCTACCCAGCTTCTTTTCCGTCCCTCTATCCCCGCCCCAGGCGTTAACCATCACCGCCACAGCCGCCAGCAGGAAGAAGATCCCGACGAGGTCGTTCCGCGCCTCTCCTGCCTGGTCCGCCAGTGCCGGGACGCTCAGCGCAACCGCCCCCAGCCCCAGCGACCATGGAGCCACGCGAAACGGGCGCCCGATGCACCAGCAGGCCACCAGGCACCCGACGAACCACCCCAGGTTCAGCAGCGGCGAGAGCACGTCCCTCCCGAACGCCAGCATCCCGGCCGCATGGAAGATTTCCCCGTTCGCGGGATAGAACCAGGCCAGGAACTGCGGGGCGATGAAGTGCAGGCCCCAGGTGTCCCCGCTCTGGAAGAACCCCGCCGCGAACGGCCCGTGGTACCAGGTGCTGTCGAACCCGGTCATTCCCGTCGAGAGCTTCGTCTTCGCTTCCAGCGCGAACTCGACCACCGCGATCCCAGCCACGAGCAGCGCCACCAGTGTCGGGAGGGGGGGCGCTCCCACCCTTACTTGCTGAGGAGGGTGGGAGCGCCCCCCCTCCCCCTTGGACGGCCGCGGCGGAAGGAACTTCCAAAGCCCAAGTCCAGCAACAGCGACAACCAGCAAGTACGGCACCGGATCGAAGACGCCGAAGCTCCCGAGCAGCTCCGCCGCCCAGATCAGCAGCGCCAGCGCGGCCACGGCGCTCGCCAGATGCGCCGGCGCCCCCTCGAACCGCGGCAGCAGCCGCGCCCGCGTCGCCGACCCGCCGAGCCAGGCTAACCCGCCCAGCAGCAGAACCTCCAAGACCCCCAGCAGGTACCGCCCCAGGTCGAGCATCGGTTGTTATCAGCCCCGCCGCAACAGCAGGCGGCTCATCTGCTCCAGCTCCGCCACGCGCAGCAGCTTCGCCACCGAGAGGTAGACGGCGAGGCCCGCGCCCAAGCCGACGCCGAGGGAGACGATCTGGCCCAGGAGGCCGCGCCCGAGCGCCTCGTCGAGGACGTCCCAGACCATGTACGCCACCCCGGCCAGAGCGGCGGCCGCGATCGTGATCCGGGCCACGGTCGAGAACAGCCGCCGCAGCTCCAGGCCGTCGAAGCGGCGGCGCAGGATCACCGCCTGGGCAATCACCGCGACCGTGGTGCCGATCCCGGTGCCGGCGACGATGCCGCCGACGCCGAACGGCTCGTAGAGCGCCAGCGCCGCCAGCGCCGAGACGACCAGGTCGATCGTCGCCAGGGCGGTCGCCTGCCACGGTTTTTGGAGGCTGAAGAAGGTCCGCGTCTGCAGCAGGTAGAGGCCGTTGGTCGGCAGCGAGAAGGCGAACCAGAAGAGGGCGGTCGCGACGACGGCGGTTTCGTTGGCGTCGAAGGCCCCGCGCTGGTAGATCAGCCGGATCATCGGGTCGGAGAGGGCGAGGATCGCCGCCGCCGCGGGGACGAGGACGAAGAGGATCTGGCGCATCCCGTTGGCCATCGTCGCCCGCAGGTTCTCGATCTCGCCGGCGTTCGCGAAGCGGGCCAGGGTCGGGAACAGCACCGTCGCGATCGCCACCGAGAAGATTCCCTGCGGCAGCTGGTAGATGCGGAAGGCTTTGTCGATCGCCGCCGGCGCCTGCTCGGAGACGAGGCTGCCGAAGAAGCTGTTGATCAGCAGGTTGAAGTTGATCAGGCCGAGGCTGATCGTCACCGGCAGCATCAACACCAGCACCCGCCGCACCCCCGGATGGCGCCAGTCGAAGCTGAAGCTGAAGCGGTAGGGCGTGTGGCGCAGGTCCCAGGTCGGGATCAGCAGCTGGACCAGGGTGCCGACGAGGATGCCGATCGCGTAGGCGTAGATCCGGTCTTCTCCGTGGAACATCGGCTCCAGGACGACGAGGACGAGGATGATCGTCAGGTTCCAGAACAGCGGCGAGATCGCGAAGGCGCCGAAGCGGTCGTAGCTGTTGAGGATGCCGACGACGATGCCGCTGATCCCGAGTAAGACCAGGATCGGGAAGAGCACCTGCGAGAGGGCGATCATCAGGTCGCGGGTCTCGCCCTCGAGACCGGGCGCGAAGAGCGGCATGATCACCGGCGCCAGGAGGACGAAGAAGGCGGTGATCACCCCCAGGACCATCGTCACCAGCAGCAGCATCGTCGAGGCGAGCCGGAAGGCCTCTTTGTAGGCCTTCTTGCCGAGCAGTTCGGTGAAAACCGGGACGAAGGCCGGCTGCAGGGCGGCGTCGGCGAAGAGGGCGCGGATAAGGTTCGGGACCTGGAAGGCGACCGTAAAGGCCGACATCGGGCCGCTGATCCCGTAGTAGCCGGCGGCGACCACTTCGCGGGCGAGGCCGGCGACGCGCGAGGCCGCGGTCGCGATCGAGAAGAAGGCGGTCGAGCGGGCGAGCCGCCCGCCCTGCTTTCCGGGTGCCGGCTCGGCGCCGAATTCCTCGCCCGGATCGAATCCCTCCGCCTCGCGAACGCCGACGTCGGAGGCGAACGACGCCTCCTCGGCGTTGATCGGCCGCTCGTCGGGATTCGGGGTGTCAGGTGCCCTGGGCGTCTCCAAGCTTCGTCTCAATCGCTATAGTCGGCGGCCGCCCGGAGCCGGCAAGGCGCCGCTCGGGAACTTGACATGGCCAACATAGCCTCACAGAAGAAGCGGATACTGCGCAGCGAGCGCGAGCGGACCGAGAACCGCCTGCTCACGAGCACCGTGAAGACCCACTTCCGCCGCCTCGAAAGCGCGGTGGAGTCCGGCGATGCCGACTCGGTCGCCAGCGAGCAGCGCGACCTCGTCTCGAAGATCGACAAGGCCGTGCAGAAGGGCGCCCTCCACAAGAACACCGGCGCGCGTAAGAAGGCCAAAGCCGCCCGGATCGCCTCCGGCGCCGCTTCCTGATCAAGCCGCGCCCGCAGCTGCCCTGCGCAGCGCCAGCGTAAAAGCCAGCTCGTCGCCATAGTCGGCACCGCCGCGGCACCAGAGCTCGAGGTCGGCCAGCGTCTCCGTTGCCATCCGCAGGCTGGCGAGGTCGGTATCCCGCAGGCGCTTGACCAGCTGCTTCGCCGCGTAGGGGTGCATCTTCAGCGAGGACTCGACCTGCTGTGGCGGGATCCCCTCCTCCAGCTGGGCCGCCGCGGCGCAAGCGCTGCGCAGGCGGGAGGCGAGGCCGTAGATCAGCCCGGTGACGTTCTCCCCCTGCCCGATCAGCCGCTCGCCGATCCGCAACGCGGCCGCGGCGTCGCCTTCGATCAGCGCGTCGGAGAGCGACCAGACAGCCGCTTCGGAGGTGTCGGCGATCATCTCCGCCAGGTCGGCGGCGCTGACCTCTCCCCCTTCCCCTGCCCAGAGCGAGAGGCGCTCGAGCTCGGTGCGAAGGCGGACCGAGTTGGCGCCCATCCGCTCGACCAGCATCCGTGCCGCCGCCTGATCGAGTCGGAAGCCGAGTCGCTGGGCTTCCCCGACCAGGACCCGGGGCATCTCGCGCGCCTTCGGTGCCTCGAACTCATGCACCTCGCCCTTGGCCGCCTTCACGGCTTTGAGCAGCTTCGCGGGCGGCTTGTCACGGCAAATCAGGACCAGGGTCAAGTCAGGCGGCAATCCGCCCAGCGCGGCGATCACGGGCTCGAGCTGTTTGTCGCGCCAGCGCTCGATCCCGTCGGCGAGCAGGTAGCGACGCGACTCCATCAACGACATCGCCGGGATCGCCGCTAGCAGGGCTTCGTGGTCGGGCATCCCCTTTCCCTCAGAGGTCTCGAAGACCTCGAGCGCCGCATTACCGCCCTCGCGCTCAGCCCGTCCTCGCAGGCGCGCCCGGGTTGCGTCGATTTTCGCCCCGTCGTTGCCGGCGATCAGGTAGAGCGGCTTCATCTCCTCGGCCATCGGAGCCGAGTCTAGATACCGCCGCGGCTCACCCGGCTCTTACTTGCTGTGCCCGAGGGCTTTGCCGTTGCCGTTACCCGGTGAAGCTTCCGGGGCCGGGCTAGTACCGCTGGTGGACACACCGGAGGTGGTCGATTCGGGCGTCGACTTCGAGGATGCTTCGACCCCGCGATCGCTGGCGTGACTGGCCGCGGAGGATGACTGCGAGTTGCCGGGAGCCGCTGGAGAAGTCGGCGCTGCGGGCCGAGCGGGAGTTGGAGTCGGCTTCGGAGCCGGTGCCGGAGTCGGCGCGGCCTGGGTCGAAGTGGAATCAGGGGAAGGAGCCGGCGTCGGAACCGGGTTCGAAGCCGGCGTTTCCACCGCCTCACCGCCAGAGGTGCCTTGCGGCTCGGGCGCGGGCGACGCCGGAGAACCAGCCGCGGTGGGCTCTGCAGTCCTTCCGCCATCACCGTCAGAGCTACCGTTGCCGTTGTTGGAAGAGCCGCGCTCTTCGGGCTTGCCCACCCCTGGATTTGCGCGAGCGAATGCTCCTGGGCTGTGGTCCAGTGCCACCGCCCCGAAGACCGCGTTGCCCTCAGGTGGCCCGCTCGGCATCGGCGCCGGCGAAAGGAGCGGGAAGCTGAGCTGGGCGAAAATTGCGACCAGGGCCAGCCCGGCCGCCGCGGTCAGTCCGAGGAAGGCGAAGGCGGTGCTGCGCATCCGTTCTGGAAAGCCGGACCCAAGGAGCTTGGTTTGAAAGCTGGAGTGCACCAGTTCGTGCATCGGCATCCGGCCGGGTGACAGGAGCGATTGGATTGGCTTCCTCAACTATCGATTCGGTTATTCGTCCACGCGCATCGAATGCCGTCCCACCTCGATCACGACGTCGCCGGCTTCGTCGGTGCGCAGGGTCGGCACGCCGTGGCTGGCCAGCGTCCTCAGCGTGCCCGCGGTCGGATGACCGTAAGGGTTGCCCTCGCCCACGGAAATCACCGCCAGCCGCGGTCTGATCCGCTCGAGCAAGGGGCCGAGACCGGTGTCGTCGCTGCCGTGATGGGCGACCTTGAGGACGTCGACAGGGCCAGGTTCGATCGGCACCGACTCAGCCTCGGCGTCGGCCGTCAGCAGCATGCTGAAATCGCGCCAGCGGGCCTCGATCACCAGCGCCAGATGGTTGGGGTCTTCGCCCGCGGTTGAAGCCGAGATCAGCTCCGATGGCGGCCAGAGGACCTGCAGTTGCAGACCACCGACGCGCAGCTGGCTCCCGGCCGCGATCTGCTTCGGCTCGGCCCCCGCCGCCGCGGCTCGCGCCAGCAGCCCGCGGTGGACGCGGGCGAAGAGCAGCCGTTCGACCGGCACCGACCCGAGCAGCTCTTCGATCCCGCCGGCGTGGTCGGACTGATCGTGGGTGACGACCGCGGCGCCGAGGTGGTCCACCCCGGCCTCCGACAATTTCCGGGCCAATCCGCCCCCAGGTGGACCGCCGTCGACCAGCACGGCCGGGGCGGCGGCCGGTTGAAGGAGGATTGCGTCGCCCTGGCCAATGTCGAGTACCTCGACGCGCAGCCCTCGCATCGGTGGCTCCGCTGCCGCTCCACCCGGCCAGGGGAGCGGTAGCCAGCAGGCGAGCACGACAGCGGCGAGCGCCACCACTGGCCGCGGCCAGCGCCAGCAAACGAGCAGCCCGACCGCCAGCCCCAGATAGGCGGCGATCAGGCCGCCGCCGTCCAAGTGCACCTCCAGCTCGGCCCACTCCGGCGCCGCACACCATTCGGCCACCTGGGCCACGTAAGCGAGGAGCAGAGCGCTGAGCCAGTTCAGCGGCACAAGCGGCACTCCCGGCAATTGGGCGAGACCGGCGCCGCACATGCCGAGCCACATCGCCGGCGCCACTGCCGGCAGCGCCAGCACGTTCGCGATCAACGTCGTCGTCGAGAGCGTTTCGAAGTGGAAGGCGATCAACGGCGCGGTCGCCAGGGTCGCGGCCACCGTCACCGCGATGCCCTCGGCCAATGCCCGCCGCCAGCGTCCGCGGCCGAGAACCCCGAGCAGGCGCTCACGCAGCGGCGAGGCCAGCAGCAGGATCCCGAGCACGGCGACAAAACTGAGCTGCCAGCCGACGTCGGCGGCGATCGAGGGGTCGATCGTCAACGTCACGATCGCCGCCAGCGCCAACCCATAGAGGCGCGACGCCCGCCGCCCGCTCAACGTCGCCAGCAGCCCCAGAGCACCCATCACCCCGGCCCTCTGGATCGAAGGACCGGCGCCGGCAACTGGAACGTAGACGGCGATCAGCGCCAAGACCCACAGCAGGCGCTCCCGCAGCGGGATCCCCAGCGCTCCCAGCAGCGGCATCGCCAATAGCGCCAGCAGGGTGACGTTCTGCCCCGAGACCGCGAGTAGGTGACTGAGCCCGGCACGGCGGAAGTCTTCCTCGGTCTTCTCGTCTATCTCCTCGTCCTCGCCGAGGACGAAGCCGCGCGCCAGCGCCGCCTCGCGCGCCGGCATCCCGCGCCCGAGCCCCTCGGTGGCCCGCTCGCGGATCTCGCCGCTCTTCCCCAGCGCCACCACGATCAGCACGGCGATCCCCAGCAGGACCGGCAGGGCTGGGCGCGGCGAGCGCACGACCGCCTACGGCTGCAGTCGGTCCCGCAGCGACTCCATCGTCGCCGGGCCGATCCCGGGTACCTGGTCGAGCTGGTCGACCGAGGAGAGGCCGCCGTGTTCGTCGCGGAACTCGATGATGTCGCCGGCCGTCACCGGCCCGATCCCCTCGATCTCTTCCAGCTGCTCGACGGTTGCGGTGCCGAGGCTGATCGGCCCTTCTTCGACTCCCACCCCAATAGCCGCGGCACCGTCGGGCACCCGCTTTGGCACCACCACCTGTTGCCCGTCGGCAAGCCGGGCCGCGAGGTTGATCGCTTCTAGCAGCGCTCCCGGAGCCGCGCCGCCTGCCCGGGTGACCGCGTCGTTGACTCGGCTCCCGGCCGGCATCCGGTAAACACCGGGATCGCGCACGGCGCCGGTGACGTCGACGACCAAGTCTCCACCCGAACCACTGATCGAGATACTGCCGCCGCCCCCACCGCCACCGCTCGCAGCCGCGAAGGAGGTCTCAGTCGCTCCCTCCCCCCGAATCGCCCGCGCCCCGACCAGCAGCAGCGCCGCCGCCACCGCTGCGTACACAACCACCTGGCTCCGACTTATCTCCGGCATCGCCGCCGATCATGAGTCGTGCCGACGCACGCGTGGCGCGCAAAAAGAAAAATGTTTGACACAAACCTCTTACTGAGGTGTGGAGAGCAAGCAGTTAAAGGACGCAGGGAGCGTGGCGTGCTTTGCACGCGAGCGACTGAGGACGCCGAAATGCGCCGCTCTCCGCGCCTCAGTAATCGTCGTCGTCGTCGTAGCCAGCTACCTCTGCCAATTGGTCGCTGTAGAGCTCCTCCGCGGCCACCGGCGGAGACTGGATCGAGACGCAGGCAAGCTCGCCCTGCCCCTCGTTGCCGATCGAATGCTCGGTCGCGGGCGGGACGAGGATCAGGTCGCCCTCGGCAACCTCCTGGGTATCGCCGGCAACGGACATAGTGCCACTGCCGCGGACAACCACGTAGGCCTGCTCAGCCTCGCCCGAGGAGTGCAACGTCTGCCTAGCGCCGCCCGGCACCGTCACCCAGGTGACGGAGAGGTTGCGTGATCCCAGTTCGCCCGCATCCATGAGGACGTGAGCCCGCAGGCGGTGCCACTCCTCGACAGCGGCTTCGTTCAGTCGTCTGACCAGCATTTCGCGGCTTTCTAGCAGAACCCAACGCACCCGCGGAGGGCGCTACCGGACCACCAGGTTGACCAGCTTGCCCGGAACTACAATTTCCTTGACTATTTCCGCGCCGTCGAGGTGCTTGGCGACCTTGTCACTCGCGCGGGCCAGTCGCAGCAGCTCCTCCTTCGGCGCCTCCGCCGGCGCCTCGATCCGGTCGCGCAGCTTGCCGTTGACCTGGACGACGAGCGTCACCGTGTCGCTGGAGAGAAGCTCGGGAGCGGCCGCGGGCCAGGGCTGCTCCCAGACCCGACCGCCGGCCAAACGCTCGTACACCTCGCTGCCGAGGTGCGGGGCGAAGGGGAAGATCAGCGAGGCCGCCGTCGCAGTCGCGAATCGCACCGCCGCGCCTCCCTCCGGCGTTCCGTAGAGCCCGTCCTTGAGTCGATAGGCATCGTTGACCAGCTCCATCACCGCCGAGATCACGGTGTTGAACTGGAAGCCGCGCTGGAAGTCCCGCGTCGCCTTGTCGATCGCCCAGTGGGCCTTGGCCAGCAGCTCCCGGCCTTCGCCCCCCGCAGTCGGATCCGGCTCCCCCGCCTCGGTTCGTTCCTCGGCCTCCTCGCAGAGGCGCCAGAGCCGCGAGAGGAAGCGGTTGACCCCCTCCACCCCCTCGTCGGTCCAGTCGCCGCCGCGCTCGGGCGGGCCCATGAAGCAAACGTAGGTGCGGGCGGTGTCGGCGCCGTAGCGCTCGACGTAGTCGCCGGGGCTGACCGTGTTCCCCTTCGACTTCGACATCTTCGCCCCGTCGCGGGTGATCATCCCCTGGGTGAAGAGGTTGGCGAACGGCTCCTGCACCCCGACCTGGCCTAGATCAGAAAGCGCCTTGGTGAAGAAGCGCGCGTACATCAAGTGCAGGATCGCGTGCTCGACCCCGCCGATGTACTGGTCGACCGGCATCCAGTGGTCGGCCGCGGCGCGGTCGAACGCCGCCCCGTCGTTGTCCGCGTCGAGGTAGCGGAGGAAGTACCAGGAGGAGTCGACGAAGGTGTCCATCGTGTCGGTCTCGCGGCGGGCGGCGGCGCCACAGCGCGGGCACTCGGTCGCAACCCAGTCCTCGGCCGCGGCCAGCGGGCTCTTGCCCTGCGGCGCGTAGTCCTCGATCTCCGGCAGCTCAACCGGCAGCTGCTCCTCCGGCACCGGCACGATCCCGCACTCGTCGCAGTAGACGACCGGAATCGGCGCTCCCCAGTAGCGCTGGCGCGAGACCAGCCAGTCGCGCAGGCGGTAGTTGACGGCGGACCGGCCCCGTCCCTCTGAGTTCAGCCAGGCGACGATCTCCCCGTAGGCCTCGCGGTTGTTCTTCCCGTCGAAGCGGCCGGAGCCGACCATCGATCCGTCGCCGGAGTACGGCAGGCCCTCGTCGTCGCGCGCCTCCTCCTCGTCACTCCCCTCGATCACCCGCACCACCGGCAGGCCGAACTTCTGGGCGAATTCGTAGTCGCGCGAGTCGTGCCCCGGCACCGCCATGATCGCCCCGGTCCCGTACTCCATCAACACGTAATCCGCGACGAACATCGGGATCTCCTCGCCGTTGACGGGATTGACGACCGAGCGCCCCAGCGGCACCCCGGTCTTCTCGCGATCCTCCGCCCCGCGTTCCTCGGCCGACTCGCGGCCGACCCGGTTGACGTACTCGCGCACCTCTTCCTCGGCCGGCGTCCCCGCCACCAGCCGCTCCAGCTCCGGGTGCTCGGGCGCGAGCACGAAGAAGGTGGCGCCGAAGAGGGTGTCGGGACGGGTGGTGAAGACCGGAAAGTCGAGGTCGACCTCCTCGCAGCGGAAGACGACTTCGGCACCTTCGGAACGGCCGATCCAGTTGCGCTGCATCGTGATCACGTGCTCGGGCCAGGACTCGAGCGCCTCGAAGTCCTCCAGCAGGCGATCGGCGTACTCGGTGATGCGGAAGAACCACTGCTCGAGGTTTTTCTGGATCACCTCGGTCCCGCAGCGCTCGCAGCGGCCGTCCACCACCTGCTCGTTGGCCAAGACCGTCGCGTCCTTCGGGCACCACTGCACCGGCGCCTCGGTCCGGTAGGCGAGCCCCTTCTCGAACAGCCGCAGGAAGATCCACTGGGTCCAGCGGTAGTACTCGGGCGTGTGCGTCGCCAGTTCGCGCGACCAGTCGATCGAGATCCCCCACTCGCGGAACTGGCGGCGGAAGGACTCGATCGAGCGCTCGGTCGCGACCCGCGGCGGCTCGCCGGTTTTGATCGCGTTGTTCTCCGCCGGCAGGCCGAAGGAGTCGTAGCCCATCGGGTGGATCACCTCAAAACCGTGGCGGCGGCGGAAGTGGGCGATCGCGTCGCCGACCGCGTAGCACTTGAGATGGCCGACGTGGGGCTCGCCGGAGGGGTAGGGCAGCATCTCCAGCACATAGGACTTCGGCTTCGAATCGTCGAAGCCGGGCTGGCCGGGGTTGGCGACCTCCCAGGTCTTCTCCTCGGCCCAGACCGCCTGCCACTTGCGCTCGATCTCTTTCGGCTCGTAACCCGCCATCGCGGCTGCGATCTTACGAGGGCCGCCCGCAGCGGCGCGTCACCCTCCTAGCCCGGGTATGAGTAGGTGACCGAGGAGAGGTCTTGGAGGATGTGGGGCCAGACGTAGACCTCGATCGTCGCCGCGATCACCAGTACCGGAATTGCCAGGGCGACGGTGATGAAGGTCGCGGCCAGGAGCTGGTTCCACTCGCCGCGGCGGCTGGCGATCAGCCAGGCCGCCAGCGGGAGGAAGAGCGCGGTCAGCTCCGGGATCGCGTGCGGGAGGACGCTGAGGATCAGCTCGAAGCGGGAGATCTGCAGCTGGTAGGCGATCGAGGAGCCCTGGAAGCCGAGGTAGAGCGCCTGGGTCGAGAGCGAGAAGAGGGTGACGGCGCAGACGAAGAGGATCGCGAACTCGCCGGCCTTGACGTGGATCCAGCGGGAAAAACCAGTCCGCTGGGCGGCGGCGATCGGCATCGAGGCGCCGGCGATGAAGCCGGCGACGCAGGCGGTGCCGTGGAGGGCGAGGACGAGCGAGTTGCGCCAGAGGATCGGCAGCAGGTCGTCGGGTTCGCTCGGGTTGGTGAGACCGGCGATGTGGACTGGGGTCAGGTCCGGGGTCATCAACCCGGCAACGAACCAGGTCGCCGTCAGCAGCGCCAGGGCGATCGCCAGGCTCAGCGCCAGCCAAGCCCGCAGCACCTGCCAGGGCCGCTCGCTCCACATCGCGAGCGTCGCACGCGTGTCCCGCATGCCATGGCTGAAGACATGCTCGTTCGCGCTCATCTCCGAGAACATCGGCAGCGAGCGCCGCTTTATTGAGATCTTCAGCGCTTGGCTGATTCGGTCCCGCCGAGCTTGCGCTCGAGCTGCTCGGCGAGGGCGGCAAGCTGCTCCAGCGGCACGTCCAACCCTCTCGCGATGCGCCGCACGTTCCCCCAGGTCGGGTTGATCCGTCCCGACTCGATGTGGGAGATCCAGGTCGGGTGGATTTCCGAGCGGTGGCCGAGCGCCTCCTGGCTCAGCTTCTTCTCGTGGCGCAGGGTCTTGATCGCCTGCCCGAGACCGATCTGGGGGTCGTCACGCCGCGGCATTAGCGCAGGGAATTGGGCTCCCGGCCCAAGGTCCATAGAGATGAACTCAAGTTAGGTGTCAGATCCCGCGACATGCGCATTCCGGTACGTCCGGTTGCGCCCACGGCAAAGCCAGGGAGCGGCGGAACGATTCGACGAGAGAAGGCGGCTAGAGCTGCGTCAGGTGCAACCGGCGCCGCCCAACTGGTGGGCAGAAAGAGACAGTGGAGCTGAGGGGGCTCGAACCCCTGACCTCATCGCTGCCAGCGATGCGCTCTTCCAGCTGAGCTACAGCCCCATTCATGCGGCTCAGTTTAGCGACGCTAGGCGGCGCGTTGCTCTGGCCCCTGATCCTCGTCGACATCGAGGATCAGGTTGTCCGGAGCGGTGTGGCGAACCTTGAAGTCGAGGTTCGAGAGCTCCTCGAGTTCGCGCAAGAGATCGATCGGTTGATCGAGGTTCATCGAGAAGGTGGCGCGGCCGTCGGAGAAGCGCTCGACCGAGATCTCCGAAGCGCCGACCTGGCCGACCGCGTCCTCGAAGCCGACCAGCTGGGAGAAGTCGTCGAGGGGGCCGATCTCGAGCTTGACCCGGCCGGCGTAGAGGCTCTCGTCGGGCTCCGACTCGGGCTGCGGCGGAGTCTCCTGGAGCGCGGGCTCAGCGTCGGTCAGTGCCTTCACTTTCTTGCTCACCTCGACCGCCTCACGCAGAGCTTTCATCCGGATCCGCGTCGCCTGCCCCCGCGCCTGCGTCTCCAGCTCTTCGAGCCGGGAGGTGATCGAGTCGAGGGAGGCGATGCTGCGGTCGTGGCACTCGTTGGCCTCGCGCAACCGCTGGTCGAGGACCCTGATCTCGCGCTCGCGCTCGAGCACCATTCCGGAGAGGGCTCGCGTCTCGCCCTCCAGATCATCGAGCTTCTCGCGCTGGGAGTCGGACGTCATCTCGAGGCCGAGGATGCGGGCGTCGCGGAGGGAGATCGCATCCTCCACTTCCGTGCGCCGATAGCCGAACAGCGAACGCCTGAACCCACTCATTGCGCGGCACCGTATGGGAACGCTCGGACGTTATTTCGTCACATAGCCGCAGAGGAGGCTTCCGGAGCTTCGAAGTCGAGCTCCAACCGGGGCGCGTCGCGCCACAGCTCCTCCAGCCCGTAGCGCTTGCGCGCCTCGGGGGTGAAGACGTGGAGGACGCAGTCGAGGTAGTCGAGGATCGTCCACCCCGCTTCGCCGCCGCCGTCGACGCCGCCCGGCAGCAGACCGGTCTCGCGCTTCACCCGCAGCCGCACCTCGTCGACGATCGCCCGCGCCTGCCGTTCGCTGCGGGCGGTGCAGATCGCGAGGAAATCGGTGTAGGCGACGAGCTCCCGCATGTCGAGGACGACGACCTCCTCGGCTTTTTTCGAGTCGGCGATCGCGGCCAAGTGCCGCGCCAACTGCTCAGACTGCGCCTGGTTCACCGGTAGATCCCCTTCTCTTCGATGTAGTCGGCGACGGGCTGCGGCACGAGGTAGCGCAGCGGCCGTCCCTCCTTGGCCCGTTCCCGGACCGCCGAGGAAGAAACCCCGAACTGCGGCATCGCCAGCATCGTCGCCCGGCCCTCGCAGCCGAGGCTGCGCGTCACCGCGCCGACCTCGGCGTCAGAGACGCCTTCGCGTCGGGCCACCGCAAGGCGGGCCAGCTCGACCACACGCTCCGGCCGTCGCCAGCTCTCCAGCCCGACCGCAGCGTCCGCCCCCATCACGAACACCAGCTCCCTGTCGGCCCGTTCCTCTGCAAGCGCCTCCAAGGTCTCATACGTGTAGGACGGTCCCTCGCGATCGACCTCCAGCGAGGAGACCGAGAAGCGGTCGTCTTCCGCCGCCGCCAACCGCGTCATCTCCATCCGCCCCTCACGGCCGGGATCGTCGGCGATCCGCTTGTGCGGAGCATCGCCGGTGGGGACGAGGATCACCTCGTCGAGGCCGAGCTGCCAGAGCGCCTCCTGGGCGAGCGCCAGGTGACCGAGGTGCGGGGGGTTGAAGGCCGACCCCAGCACGCCGATCGCGGCGTTGCCGCTACTCACGCACCTGGCCGTCGCCGCGCGCCACGTACTTGAAGGTCGTCAGCTCGCGCATCCCGATCGGACCGCGGGCGTGCAGCTTCTGGGTCGAGTTGCCGATCTCGGCTCCCATCCCGTACTCGAAGCCGTCGGTGTAGCGGGTCGAGGCGTTGACGTAGACGGCGGCGGCGTCGACGCCACCGACGAAGGCCTCGGCGGCGTCCTCGTCGGCGGTGACGATCGCCTCCGAGTGGCCGGTGCCGTGGCGGTTGACGTGCTCGATCGCCTCCTCGACCCCGTCGACGACGGCAACCGCCATCTTCAGGCCGAGGTACTCGCTGTCCCAGTCCTGGTCGCTGGCGGCAGAGACTTCGACCTCGCCGGCAGCGGCGCGGGCGCGCTCGTCGCCGACCAGCTCGACGCCGGCGGCACTGAGATCGGAGAGCACAGCGGGAGCGAAACGGTCGGCGATCGCGGCGTCGATCAGCAACGTCTCGGCGGCGTTGCAGACGCCGGGGCGTTGGACCTTGGCATTGACCGCGATCCGGCGCGCCATCTCCGGATCGGCGTCGGCGTGAACGTAGACGTGGCAGTTGCCGGCCGCCGCGTACATCACCGGCACCGTCGCCACCTTCTTGATCGCCGCCTTCAGGCCTTCGCCGCCGCGCGGGATCAACAGGTCGACGAGGCCCTCCTGGGTCGCCAGCTCGGCCAGCTCCTCGTGGCCGCCACCTCCGAGCGAGAGCACCGCGTCCTCGGGCAGCCCCGCCTCGGCGAGCGCCTCGCGGACGATCGCCGCCAGCGCCGCGTTCGAGCGCTCGGCGTAGCTGGAGCCGCGGAGGACGATCGCGTTGCCGCTCTTGATCGTCAACGCCGCGCAGTCGATCGTCACGTTCGGCCGCGCCTCGTAGACGACCGCGACGACCCCCAGCGGCACCCGCACCTTGCGCAGGTCGAGCCCGCTCTCGAGCGTTTTCCGTTCCAGCTCCTCGCCGACCGGGTCGTCGAGAGCGGCGACGACCCGCACCCCCTCGGCCATCCCGGCAACCCGCTCCGGCGTCAGCCGCAAGCGGTCGCGCAGTGCGTCGGTGAGCCCGGCGGCGCGCTCGTCGGCGAGGTCGCCGGCGTTCGCCTCGAGAATGTCGGCCTCCCGCTCTTCGAGCAGGCGCGCAGTCGCCTCCAGGGCGGCGTTCTTCGCCTCGGTGCTCGCGGTCGCGATCCCGCGCGCCGCACGCTTGGCGGCGGCGCAGCTCTCGGCGACGGTGGTCTCGGTGACGGCCATCGAGTAAGGGTAGCCCGCCGAGTCCGCAAGAGAGTCCGCTATGCGGACACTGGCGCGGACTCGCGGCTAGAGGAGGACGAACCGGTCGCGGTGGATGACCTCGTCGGCGGCGTGCGGGAGCAACTCGCGGACCTGGGCGCTCTGCATCCCGATCACCCGCTGCAGCTCGCGCGAGGAGTAGTCGGTGATCCCTTTGCCGATCGTCTCGCCGTCGCTGGCGACGGCGATCGCATCGCCGGCCTCGAAGCTGCCCTCGACCGCGGCGATCCCCACCGGCAACAGACTCGAGCCACTCTCGCGGAGGACGCGGGCGGCGCCGGCGTCGACGACGAGGCGGCCGCGAGCCGGCTTCGCGTACTTGAGCCAGAGCTTGAAACTGGAGGTCCTGCCCCGTCCGGGGGCGAAGCGCGTGCCGCAGGCCTCGCCGCCAGCCGCGGAGAGCAGCGTCCCGCCCTTGGTGCCGTTGCAGATCACCGCCGGGATCCCCGCCTCGCTCGCCATCTCCGCCGCCGCCACCTTGCTGCGCATGCCGCCCGAGCCGAAGACCGAGGTGCGGTCGCCGATCTCCAGTCGGTCGAGCTGGGCGAAGTCGGTGACCTCGGCGATCAGCTCCGCCTCCGGCTCGGTGCGCGGGTCGCCCGACAGCAGACCCTCGACGTTGGTGAGGAGGACGAGCAGGCGCGCGTCGAGCAGCACCGCCACCTGGGCGGCGAGGAAGTCGTTGTCGCCGAAGGTGATCTCGTCGGTGGCGGTGGTGTCGTTCTCGTTGACGACCGGCACCACGCCCCACTCGATTAACCGGCGCAGGGTCTGCCGCGCGTTCAGGTAGTTGGTGCGGGCGCCGATGTCGGCCGCGGTCAGCAGCACCTGGGCGGCGCGGGTGCCGTGCGAGGAGAGGCGGCTCTCGTAGGCGCGGAAGAGGTCACCCTGGCCCACCGCCGAGGCGGCCTGCAGCTCGTCCATCGCCCGCGGCCGCGCCGGCAGCTCCAGCATCCGCATCCCGCGGGCGATCGCGCCAGAGGTGACCATCACCACCCGCTCTCCCCCCTGCTCCAGCCGCGCCACCTGCTCGCAGACGGAATCGAGCACGTCGGTGCGCAGCTCGCCGTCGTCGGCGGCGACGATCGAGGATCCGAGCTTGACGACGAGGGTCATGGCGGGGAAAGTAGCCGAGATGGGGTCCGCAATCGGCTGGGGCGCGCTTGCCGCAAGCTCGCTGGTCATCGGCGCCGCGCTCAGCTTCGCCCGCCGCTGGCCGCAGCAGCAGGTCGGCTACGTGCTGGCTTTCGGCGCCGGCGCCCTGATCAGCGCCGTCAGCTTCGAGCTCGCCGCCGAGGGGATCGCGATCAGCGGCGCCGGGTACACGGGCGCCGGCCTCGCCGTCGGCGCCCTCACCTACTACTTCCTCGACGGCCTGATCTCGCACAAGCTGTCGACCGGGCGCGGCCGCAGGGGACGGGCCGAGGGAAGCGGCAGCGGCACCGCCCTCGCGCTCGGCGCCTTCCTCGACGGAATTCCCGAGCAGCTGGTCCTGGGGATCGGCATCGCCGGAGGCGCTGGGGTCGGGATCTCGCTGCTGGTCGCGATCTTCGTCTCCAACCTGCCCGAGTCCCTGGGCTCGGCCAACGACATGAGCGAAGCCGGCCGCTCCCGGGAGGCAATCCTGCGGCTATGGGCTCTGGTGGCGGCGATCTGCACTGTCGCCACCGTCGTCGGCTACCTCGCGGCAGACGCGGTCAGTGCCGATGCCCGGGCCGCGATCGACGGCTTCGCCGCCGGCGCCCTGCTGGTGATGCTTATCGACTCGATGATCCCCGACGCCCGCAAGGACGCCGGCCGCGGCGCCGGCCTCGTCACCGTCCTCGGCTTCGCCGTCGCCGCGGGCCTCTCCAGCCTCGACTAGACGCTCAAACGGGACAGGACCAGCGCAGACCCGGGAAGCGTCCGAAGCCGCCATCGGCAGTGACCAGCTCGCTTCCGGACTCGATGGCCAGCGCAGCAAGGTACGCGTCGGGAACATCATTGCCCCGCGCACCTACCGCCGAGCAGAGATCAGTGAATAGAGCCCAGTGTCTGGCGCCGGGACTCAAATGGGTCGCTCCCGGTTGCCCTCGAAGGTCTTCGACCGTTTGGAGGGCCACTTGTAAAGGAGTGGGCTCTTCAAAGATGCGCCCATTGGTGACGATGCGAAGAAAGCCCGTGAGGCTGGCATCGCAGAGTCCGTAACCGCGGCCCGATTCGACCTCTTCCCCGAGCCAGGCAGAAAAGCGATCGTGTTGAGGAAGGTCCTCCCGGTGGGCGTAGACGAGGACGTTGACGTCGGCGAGGATCACTTCAATCCGTCGCTCGCCGCGCGCGAGGCAGGTCTTCGTCCATCAGATCCCGGATGGCGCGATTGTCATCCAAATTGACACCGGGTCGAGTTCCACCTTTTCCGTAGGTGGTCAGCCGAAACGGCTTCGTACTCTGCCGCCGCGGGCGGGCAGCAAGGCGCTCACGAAGGGACTCATCGATGAGCTGGGTCAAGGTGATGCCTTGCTCTGCGGCCCGCATCTTTGCCGCTTTGAGCAGATCGTCGTTTAGGCGCACAGTCGTTCTCATATGTCAAAACATATCAGTTAGACATATTTATGTCATATATGGAGCTCGAATTCGTGCTCGCCCACGCGGACCTCGTCGCCGGCTTCGAAGCCGGCGCGATCGAGGGCGGCGAGGACGCCCATCTCCTTCAGCCGCTGCTCCAGGTAGGCGAGCGCCTCCTCGTTTTTGGTGTCGTGGCGTTCGAACAGCATCTCGACGCCGCGGCCGAGGATGCGGAAGCCGCCGTCGTCCTCGCGCTCAACCCAGTAGCCGCCCTCGCCGGCGGGGCGGTAGACGCGGTGCTCGGCCTCGAACTCGTTGCCGTCCGCGGCGCTTGAGGCCGCGGGAGCCGGTGCGACCTCCGGCAGCTTGGCGAGGATCTGCTGGCGCAGCTCATCCAATCCCTCGCTGGTCGCCGAGGAAACGGCGAGCACGCCGAGAGCTCGGTCATCGAGGCGCTCGCTCCACTCAGCAACTGCTGACTCGACCTCCTCGGGCGGCAGCAGGTCGCGCTTGCTGAGAGCGACCAGCTCCGGCAGCCGCTCCAGCCCAGCCCCGTGCGCAGCCAGCTCGGCCCGTACGGTCTCGTAATTGGCAACCGGGTCGCCCTCGAGCGGCGCCAGGTCGACGAGGTGGACCAACATCGCGCAGCGCTCGACGTGGGCGAGGAACTCGTGACCGAGGCCGGCGCCATCGGCGGCGCCTTCGATCAAACCGGGAATGTCAGCAATCACCGCCTGGCGGTCCTCCCCCTCGATCGTGCCGAGGACCGGCGAGATCGTCGTGAAGGGATAGTCGGCCACCTTCGGCGTCGCCCGCGTCAGGCGGCTCAACAGGGATGACTTGCCGGCATTGGGAAGTCCGACCAGGCCGACGTCGGCAAGCAGCTTCAACCGCAGCTCGATCCAATCCGCTTCACCCCCGCTGCCTTTCTCGGCGAAGCGAGGTGCCTGTCGCGTCGAGTTGGCGAAGCGCCGGTTCCCGTGTCCCCCCCGACCGCCGCGAGCGACCACCGCCCGCTGCCCCGCCGCCACCAGGTCGATCGAGCTGCCGTCGACCGCCGCCGCCTGCGTCCCCGGAGGCACCGGGATCTCCAGGTCTTCACCCCGCGCCCCATGCCGGTTCGACCCTTCCCCATGCCGCCCCCGCTGCGCCCGAAAGTGCTTGCTCCCCTTCAGCGCCCCCAAATCCCGCCGCGACGGATCGCAGACGAGCACCACATCCCCGCCATGCCCCCCATCCCCACCATCGGGCCCACCCCGCGGCACATGCGCCTCGCGGCGGAACGAGATCGACCCGTTCCCTCCCCCACCACCTTCAACCCAAATCTTCGCCTTGTCGTACACGGGGCTAGAGGTTAGAAGGGGCGGCTGCCCCTCTCCCAGAGGCTCCTGAGACCACGATCGCGCCCAGCACCCCGCCCCAGCTGCGCGACGGTCTCTGGGAGAGGGGCAGCCGCCCCTTCCCCCTAAGCGTCCTGAAGAACCGAGATCGTCCGCCCCTTGCGGGACGGCTTGAAGTCCACCACCCCTTCGCGGGTGGCGAAGATCGTGTGGTCGCGGCCGATGCCGACGCCGTCGCCGGGCCAGAAGCGGGTGCCGCGCTGGCGAACGATGATCTCGCCGCCGGAGACGCGCTGGCCGGCGAAGACCTTGACGCCGAGCATGTTCGGGTTCGATTCGCGGCCGTTGCGGCTGGAGCCGAGACCTTTCTTGTGCGCCATGCCTAGCCTTTCCCTTTCAGTTTCGTGACCTCGAGCCGGGTCAGCTCGGAGCGGTGGCCGGCGCGCCGGCGGTAGCCCTTCTTCGCCTTGTATTTGAAGACTTTGATCTTCGGGCCGCGCAGGTGCTCAGTGACTTTGGCCTCGACTTTGACTTTCGCCAGGTCTTTCGCCCCGGCGACGACGTCTTTGCCGCGGAAGAGGACCGGGCGCAGGGCGACTTTGTCGCCCTCCTTGGCGTCGAGCCGGTCGACGAGCAGGGACGTGCCCTCCTCGACTTTGTACTGCTTGCCGCCGCTCTCTATGACTGCGTAATCGCTCATTCGTCCTTGCTGCCTTGTTTGGCGCGCGAACGCCCACGGCCGCCCCTGCGGCCCCGACTGCGTTTGCGCGAAGCAGCGGAGGATTCTAGCTGGGAGCCGTTTTCCTCGCCTCCTCCGGAACCGTTGGGCGAATCGCCGCCCAGCAGCGAGGCGATCGCCGCCGAGCGCTCGACCTCCTCGATCCGCACCAGCTTGCGCTCGCCGACGAAGCGACCGCCGCCGGTGACGCTGACGATGTAGGAGTCGATCCGGGCGACGGCGTCGTCGGCGTTGTACATGTGCGGCTCGTCGATCGAGACCAGCACCTCCTCGCCGACCTTGAACGGCAGCGCCCGCTCCTCGATCTCCTCGCGGCTGCCGGACTCGACCAACTCGAAGGTGTCGATCGGCAGCGCGTCGCCGCCCTCGAAGTGAAAGCGCTTGCCGGTTTCCTCCTCGAGCTCGGCGAGGCCGCTCTCGTGGTCGGTCAGCTCGTGCGCCACCTTCGGGTTGACCCGGATCAGGAACGCCTCGACGACGCCGTGCTCGGCGGCGATGTCGCGCAGCCTCTGCACCCCTTCCAGGGCCACCGTCTCGGCCGAGAGGACGACCCCCTCGCCGTGGCAGGTCGGGCAGGGGGCGGTGAGGATCTCCCGCACGCCGTCGGTGACGTTCTGGCGGGTCATCTCGACCAGGCCCAGCGGCGAGACCTCGACCACGTAGCTCTTCGACTTGTCGGTGTCGAGCGCTTTGCGCATCGTCTTCAGCACCTTGTCGCGGTTGCTGGCCCGGGCCATGTCGATGAAGTCGACGACGATGATGCCGCCGATGTCGCGCAGGCGCAGCTGCCGCACCGCCTCCTCGGCGGCCTCGGTGTTGACCTTGGTGATCGTCTCCTCCAAGCCGCCTTTGCCGCGGCCGGTAAAAGAGCCGCTGTTGACGTCGATCACCGTCAGCGCCTCGGTGTAGTCGATGATCAGGTAGCCGCCGGAGGGCAGGTCGACTCGCCGGTTAAGGGTCGACTCGATCGCCTCGTTGACCTTCCATTTGTCGAACAGCGGCTTCGTCCCCTCATAGAGTTCGACTCCGTCGACCAGCTCCGGCGCGGTGCGCTGGAAGAAGCTGGTCACCCGCTCGAACTGCTTCGGCGAGTCGATCACCGCCTTTTCGAACTCGTTGAGGAAGACGTCGCGGAGGACGCGGACCGAGAGGTCGGCCTCCTGGAAGACCAGGGCCGGCGCCTTGGTCTGCTCGGAGCGGCGCTGCAGCACCTCGTTCAGCTTCTGCAGGTAGCTGATCTCGCGCACGAAGTCGGCTTTTTTCGCCCCGTGGGCTGCGGTGCGAACGATCAGCCCGCCCGGGCCTTTGTAGGTGCGGTCGACCATCTTCCGCAGCCTGTCCCGCTCTTTGTCGGCGAGCCGCCGACTGACGCCCACGCCGCTGCCCTGCGGGGAGTAGACGAGGTAGCGGCCGGCAATCGAGAGGTTCATCGAGAGGCGAGCGCCCTTCGACTTCAGCGGGTCCTTGACCACGGCGACGAGGATCTCCTGCCCCGGCTTGATCAGCTCGTTGATGCGGCGGCCGCTGCCGCGACCGCGCTTCGGCGCCTGTTCGCCGTTGGGGAGGACGATCTCGTCGACGTGGAGGAAGCCGTTGCGCTCGAGGCCGATGTCGACGAAGGCGGCCTCCATCCCGGGCAGGACGTTGTCGACCTTGCCCTTGTAGATGTTGCCGACGATGGAGCGTCGTCCGCGGCGCTCGATGTAGAGCTCGGCGACGTGCGCTTTGCCGCCCTTCTGCTTTGCCTCGAGGACGGCGACACGGGTCTCGCCGCGCTCGGCGGAGACCAAAATAGTTTTTTTCATTTGTGTTTCAGCTCAGTTCAAGTAGGTACGCGATGCCGGCTCTCTTTCCAGAGATCACCAGGCGAACCTTCCCCTCTGGCTGAGACGCGCTTGGACGTTGATGCTCTGAAGAACCCCGATCGCCAGGAAAGTAGCGAGCACGGAGGACCCTCCGTAACTCATCAACGGCAGGGGGATCCCCGTGATCGGCATGATCCCGAGGTTCATCCCCACGTTGACGAAGGTCTGGAACAGCAGCGCGACGGCGATGCCGCCGGCCACCAGGGTTCCGTAGGCGTTCTTCGAGAGTGTCGTGATCCGCAGCGCCCGCCAGAAGAGCAGGGCGTAAAGGGATAGGACGAACGCGGCGCCCATGAACCCGTAGCGCTCACCGATCACCGCGAAGATGAAGTCGGTGTGCCGCTCGGGAACGAAGTCGAGCCGCGTTTGGGTGGCTTTGTCGCCGCGGCCGGTGAACTCACCGGAGCCTACGGCGACTTTCGATTGGTTCTGCTGGTAGCCCGCGCCGCCTTCGTGCTCGTGGGGGTTGAGGAAGGACGTCAGACGTTCCTCCTGGTACCCCTTGAGCAGCGGGAAGCCGGCCGCCGGTGCGACGACCAGGACAACCGCGACGAGCGCGGCGAGAGCGCCGCCGATGACCGCGAAGTGCGTCCATGCGACGCCTCCGAAGTACATGACGGCAAGGGTGGCGACCACGTACACCAGGGAGGTGCCGAGGTCGGGTTGTAGGAAGACGAGCCCGGCCGGGGCCAGGCCGAGGCAGAGGTAGCGGACGGTGCGCTGCACCGCCGACCCCCGCCGGGCGCCGTCGATCACGAACCCGGCAAGCGCGAGCACGAGCAGGAGCTTGCCGAGCTCCGACGGCTGGAAGCTGAAGAAGGGAAGTTCGAAGGCCCGCCGCGAGCCGCGGGCGGCGAAGCCGAAGAAGAAGACGAGCGAGACGCTGGCGCAGAGGAAGGTGTAGATCCCGACCCGCAGCTCGCGAAAGCGCGAGTAGTCGATCCGCGTCATCAGCACCATCCCGACGATGCCGAGGGCGGCGTAGATCGCCTGCCGCTCGAGGAAGTAGTTGGGGTCGCCGGGGATGTCGCTCTGGGTCGCCTCGCCGAGGACGAAGACGCTGAAGGCGATCAGGGCGACGGCGGAAATCGTCAGCGGCCAGTCCATGTGGGCGAGGCCGAGGCGCTCGGCGATGCCGACGCGGACCGCGAAGGGCTCCGGCCGGGCGTTCCTGGTTCGGGTGGCGTAGGTGTTCATTCGGCTCCACCGGCGCTGGAGACTGCCGCGGCCTGCTTGTCGTAGATCGCTTCGAGGATGTCGAGCACGACCGGAGCCGCGGATTCGGCCCCGAAGCCGCCTTCCTCGACGGTGGCAATGGTCACGATACGCGGGTTCGGGTACGGAGAGAGCGCCGCGAACCAGGATTGGTCGCCGTGACCCGGTCGTTCCGCGGTCCCGGTCTTGCCGGCGATGTCGATCGGGAAGCCGCCGAAAACGCTGGCGGCGGTGCCGTCGCCTTCCTGCGCGGCGGCGTGCAGGCCTTCGAGGATCGCGGTCCGGTAGCCGGGGTCGATGTGGACCTGCCGCTGGGGCTTGAAGTCGAATTCCTTCAGCACTCGGCCGGCCGCGTCCTCGACTTCGAGGCCGACGTGCGGGGTGACGATCTTGCCGCCGTTGCCGAGGGCGGCGTAGGCGAGCGCCATCTGCAGAGGGTTGGTTTGCAGGTCGCCCTGTCCGGTGGCCAGCTGGATGTTGTCGCCCGACGACCACGGGCGATCGATCAGCCCTTCCTTGAAGAGCTGGTTGCGCCAGGCCTTGCTCGGCAACAGGGTTTCCCCTTCCTCCGGCAGGTCGAGGCCGGCCGGCCGGCCGATCCCGAGCTCGTGCGCCTCTTTCTGGAGATCGTTCGTCTTCCACATATCGAGGCCGAGCAGGTAGAAGTAGACGTCCGAAGAGACCTGCAGGGCGCGGCGCAGTTCCACGGGACCGTGTGCGACCCCACCAGCGTTTTCGAAGGTTTCGCCGCCGACTTCGATCTGACCGCCGTCCTGGATCACCTCGTCCGTAGTGATCACCCCGTTTTCCAGGGCCGCCAGGGCGGTGATGATCTTGAAGATCGAGCCCGTCGGGTAGGCGCCTTCGGTCGCCCGGTTGACCAGCGGCGCCAGGACTTCGTCCCGGTACAGCTCGTCGACCTGCGCCTGGGTCGGTTCGATCAGGTCGCTCGGGTCGAAGGTCGGGTTCGACCCCATCGCCAGGATCTGGCCGTTGTCGATGTTCATCGAGATGAACGCGCCCGGCAGCCCCCGCGCCGCCAACCCCGCTTCGCCTGCGCTCTGGACGTCGCCGTCGATCGTCAGCTTGAGGCTGTCGCCCGGCGTCGGCGGAGTCGAGACCAGCTGTCCTCCCGGCGTCGGCTGGCCGAGCGCGTTGACCTGGATCCGGGTCAGGCCCGATTGCCCCCGCAGGAACTTGTCATAGGCGTACTCGGCCCCCGCCTGACCGATCTCGTCGCCCGGCTCCAAGCCCTTGTATTGCGGTTCTTTCAGCTCGTCTTCTTCGATCTCGCCGACGCTGCCGAGGATGTGCGCGGCACGGGTCCCGTCGGGGTAGTGGCGGACGAAGACCCGCTGCACCGCCACGCCCGGGAATTCGTCCTGGTTTTCTTCGACGTAGGCGACGAGGTCGAAGCCGACGTCGCGGCGGAGCGTCACCGGCGCCCCGGCCGCGACTTCTTCGCCCTCGGCAATCGTGCGGCGGACCTTGCGCAGGGTCATGTGGGCCAGCTCCCCCAGCCGCGCCAGCTCGGCCCGTTCTTCGGCCGGGTCCTCAGGCAGTTTCTGCGGGTTCAGCTGCAGCGCCAGGCTGGTGCGGTTGTCGACCAGGACTTCGCCGTTGCGGTCGAGGATGTCGCCGCGCGGGGCGATCTGTTTGAACTCGCGGGTGCGGTTGTTCTTCGCTTCGGCCAGGTACTCGTCGCCGGAGAGCACCTGCAGGTTCCAGAGCCGGAAGAAGAGGACTGCGAAGAGGACCATCCCGACACCGCCGACGACGGCGACGCGCAGCGAGAGGCGGCTGCCCTGGGGCATGTGGTCGTTTCGCGCGAACATCGCTTCCTAGGCTCCCAACACCGATGGTCGTCGATTGCGTCGCAACATCGGCTCCTCGACCAGGGCCGGCCGCAACGCCCGCCGCACGCCGACGTAGATCGCCCAGCCGCCGAAGAAGGCGAAGATGCTCTTCAGCAGGATGTCGCGGATGATCAGGGAGCTGACCGGCGCGTCGAAGCCGAGCATCATCTCGACCGCGCCGAAGCCGAGCTCGGCGAACAGCGTCAGCCCCATGCAGAGCAGCGGCGGCACCAGGGGACTGTGGATCTCGAAGCGCTCGCGGAAGAGGCCGGCGAGATAACCGACGGCGAGCAGGACCAGCGAGCCGCCGCCGAGCGGGACGATCAGCAGGCAGTCGAGCAGGAAGCCGGCCGAGAAGCCGCAGACGGCGCCGGTCAGGGAGCCGCCGAGGAGGCCGAGGACGACGATCAGCGCCGGCAGCAGGTCGGGGCTGACGTGGAAGAGGGCGACCTGGGAGAAGAAGGAGAGCTGCAGAATCACGCCGCCGATCACGATCGCGACGAGGCGGGCGAGGATGTTCGGGGTGAGGATCACCCGCGAGATCCTCCGGTCAGAACCTGAACGATGTCCAAGTTGCGGAGGTCGGCGAAGGGGCGAATGTGGACCTGCTGCTGGGCCTCCTGCTCGATCAGCGGGGCTTCGACGACTTCGCCGATCCGCAGGTTCGGCGGGTAGTGCGATTCGACCCCCTGTCCGCGCCAGCCGGAGGTGACGACGTCCTGGCCCTTGCCGATCAGCTTTTCGGCGCTGAGGAAGTCGAGGATGAGATCGCCCGGATCCCCCACCACGGGCTTCATCACGCCCTGGACGCCGCCTGGGACGATCTTCGCCCCGACGGCGCTGGAGTGGTCGGCGATCAGCGTCACCCGCGCCGAGCCGCCGGTCACCGCCGAGACCTTGCCGACGAGGCCGTCGCCGTTGACGACCGGGTCGTCGACCTCGACCCCGTCACCGGAGCCGACGTCGATCTGCACGTCGGAGAACCAGACGGTGGGCGAACGTCCGATCACACGGCCGGTGACTTTCGTATAGCCGCCCGGGATCGCGCCGCTGCCGTCGAGTTTCACCAGTTTCCGCAGCTGTTCGTTTTCGGCCAGCGCCGCCTTCGCCCCGACGCTCTGTTCGCGCGCCGCTTCCAGTTCCTCGTGCAAGCGCTCGTTGCGGCCCTTCGCGTCGAAGGTCTCGTCGAACCAATTGACGAGGTCGCGAGCGGGCTTCAGCGCCCGGTCGGCGACCGACTGGATCGGGTTGAAGACGGCGCTGACACCGCGCTGCATCCCGTCGGAGCCCTGCCCGTAGGTGAGGGTCAGCAGGGCGAAGGAACCGACTATCAGCAGCGCGAGCACCGCCCGGCGGCGGCGTACTTGCTTTCGATACACGTTGGGGGCCTAAGTTCGTGGGTGGTTCTCATAGGGGCTGCGGCCGGCTAGCGCCGGGGTCGCGCTCCGTTGTTCTTGCCGGCGCGGTGGATCGTCTCGACCTCCTCGAGCGAGATGCCCGAGCCAACCGCCACGCACGTCAACGGCGACTCTGCCAGCTGGCAGGGCATCTGGCACTCGTCGCGCAGGCGTTGCTCCAAGCCTTGCAGGAGCGCTCCGCCTCCGGCCAGGGTAATACCGCGGTCCATGATGTCACCTGCGAGCTCCGGCGGGGTGCGGTCGAGCGTCTCCTTGACCGCGGCGACGATATGGCTGACCGGCTCCTCCAGCGCCCCCCGTACCTCCTCGGAAGTCAGCTCGATCGTCTTCGGCAGGCCGGAGACGAGGTCGCGGCCGCGGATCTCGGTCCGCACCTCTTCCGGCAGCGGCGCGGCCGAGCCGGCCTCGAGCTTCACCTCCTCCGCCGTCTGGGTACCGATCGCGAGTTTGTAGTTCCGCTTGCAGTGGGCGACGATCGCCTCGTCGAGCTCGTCGCCGCCGACCCGGATCGACTGCGAGACGACGATGCCGCCGAGGCTGATCACCGCGACCTCGGTGGTGCCGCCGCCGACGTCGACGATCATCGAGCCGGTCGGCTCGGCCACCGGCAGGCCAGCGCCGATCGCCGCCGCCATCGGCTCCTCGATCAGGTAGGCCTGGCGGGCGCCGGCCGAGAGGCAGGCCTCCTCGACGGCGCGCTTCTCGACACCGGTGACGCCGGAGGGAACGCAGACGACGACCCGCGGGTGGGCGAAGCGGTTGGAGTGGACGGAGGCGATGAAGTGGCGGAGCATCTGCTCAGTGACGTCGAAGTCGGCGATCACCCCGTCCTTGAGCGGCCGGATTGCCGTGATCGTGCCCGGAGTCCGCCCGAGCATCCGCTTCGCTTCGACGCCGACGGCGTGGACCTGGCCGCTGAGCGAGTCGATCGCCACCACCGAAGGCTCCGAGAGGACGATTCCGCGACCGCGCACATAAACGAGCGTGTTGGCGGTTCCGAGGTCTACGGCCATGTCGCGGCCGCCGAGGCGGATCAAACGACTGAACATGCCCAATCAAGTGCCCTTTTCGGAATGGTTCGATCTTCCAGGAGACAAATCATCGCAGAGCCGCAAAATCCGGCCTTTGCAGGCCGCCTGGCTCACCCTATGATCGGTGAGAGGCCAATACTCGAAGCTTTTCTCCGCCGCCCACGGCAGCCAGACGATGAACAACCCTGACGCGAGGATCCTCGCGATCGACGACGATCCCGCCGTCCTGCAGATGGTCGAGCAGGTGCTCGGCCCCCGCTTCGACTGCGAGACCGCTGGCGACGTCGAGGTCGCTCGGAAGAGCCTCGCGGACAACGGGTTCGACGCCGTTCTCTGCGACGTCCGAATGCCGGGTGAGTCGGGCTTGGCATTGGTGGAGGACCTGCTCGCCGAATACCCCGAAGTCGCGGTTATTCCGACCGCCCGGGTCGACGACGAAACGGTGGTCGAGCGGGCGCTCGAACTCGGCGTCTACGGCTACCTGGTCAAGCCCTTCTTGCCCGGCCAGCTGTTGATCACCACCCAGACTGCCCTGCGCCGCCTGGACGCGGAAGCGGCCGAGCGGATGCGGCGGCGCACTCTGGCGACGCACGTTCAGGCGGCGATGGACCAAGCGCCGCTGCCGATCTTCGTCAAAGACCTGGAACGCCGCTACCTGCTCGCCAGCAAGTTCGCGCACGAAATGTTGGGCCTCGAGCCCGGCGAGATGATCGGCCGTACGGACGCCGATCTGATCCCCGAGGCGGAGACGGTCATCAGGGAGGGTGACCTGCGGGTCCTCAGCGAGGAAGAAGCCACCTACCGCGAGGCGACCGTGCAGCTGAGGGACCGCCTGCGTACCTTTCTCACGGTCAGGTTCCCCTACGTCGGCCCGACGGGGGAGCTCGCCGGCATCGTCGGCGTCTCGACCGACATCACCGCCCTGCGCAAGCTCGAGTACTCGCAGCGCGATGCCCTGGAGCGGCTGGCGCAGGCTGCCGAGCTGCATGACAGAGAGGGTGGCCGCGACGTCCACCGAACGGCGGAAATAGCTGCCTATCTCGCCGCTCGGCTCGGTTGGAGCGAGGAGCAGGTGACGCTATTGCGGGCAGCGGTGCCGATGCACGACATCGGCAAGCTCGCGATCCCCGAGAGGATCCTCCGCAAGCCCGGCCCGTTGAACGAGGAGGAGCGGGTGGAGATGGAGCGCCACCCCGAGATCGGGCACCGGATCCTCGCCAACTCCGACAGCGAGCTGCTGCAGGTGGCGGCGTCGATCGCCCTCACCCACCACGAGCGGTACGACGGCGGCGGTTACCCTCGCGGGCTCGTTGGCGAAGAGATCCCGCTCGAGGGCAGGATCGTCGCCGTCGCCGACGTCCTCGACGCGCTTCTCAGCGATCGGCCGTACCGTCCGGCGATCGAGACCGGGAAAGCGGCGGCGCTGATCCGCCAAGGGCGCCGCAGCCAGTTCGATCCCGAGGTGGTCGACGAGCTGCTCGAGCACCTCGACGAGGCGATCGAGCTCTGGACCTGAGCTAGCGCTCGAACAGATCTGGCGCCAGCTCGGCCAGCAGGCCGACGGGCAGCCCGACGACGTTGGAAACGCTGCCCTCCAGGCGCTCGACCAGAGAGGAGCCGAGGGTCTGGATCGCGTAGCCACCCGAGCGCCCCTTCCACTCGCCGAACCTCACATACCGCTCCTTTTCAGGCGCGGACAGCCGCTTGAAGACCACCGTCGTCTTCTCCACCCCAACCCGCTCCTCGCCATCGGCAACGACGACGAGCCCACTCATCACCATATGTGCCCGCCCGCTCATCCGATCCAGGTATTCGCGCGCCTCGGACGGACTCCCCGGCTTACCGAGCACCTCGTCCTCCAGAACCACGTCCGTGTCACAAGCAATCACCAGGCGGCCCGGTTGGGAGGGCGGGGTGCCGAGCACGTTTTTGGCGCGCGCAGGTACCCCGCCCTCCCCCAGCGCCCTCGCCTTGCGAAGTGCGTTCAAGCGAACCAGCTGTTCAGGATCTCCACTCGAGAGCTCCTCCACGCCAGGAACCACAACCTCAAACTCAAGCCCCAGCTTCTGCAGGATCTCCCGCCGCTGCGGAGACCCGGATGCGAGCGTGACCCTCAGGACAGCTCGGGGAACCAGATCCCGATCTCGCGCCCGGCCGACTCGTCGGAATCGGAGCCGTGGACCATGTTGAAGGTCACCTCGAGCGCGAAATCGCCGCGGATCGAGCCGGGCGCCGCCTCGACCGGGTTGGTGGCGCCGATCAGCTGACGCGCCGCCTTCACCGCTTCCTCACCCTCGAGGACCATCGCCACCAGGGTGCCCCCGGTGATGAAGGAGACCAGCTCGCCGAAAAAGGGCTTGTCGGTGTGCTCGGCGTAGTGCTGGTTGGCGATCTCTTCGCTGGCCTGCATCGACTTCAAGGCGACGATCCGCAGCCCCTTGCGCTCGAAGCGGGCGATCACCTCGCCGGTGAGGGCGCGTTCGAAGGCGTCAGGCTTGACGAGGATCAGGGTCCGGCTCACGGCGGGGGCTCCTTTGCTCTTGGGTTTCCGAGTCCCCTTGCTCCGCCTCCGGCGGCGCTTTCCTGCGGCGCGGCGGCGCCTGGCGCTGCTGCGGCGGGCGCTCTTCGGGGTTTCTACGTTTGCGGCGCGGCCGCTCGCCACCACCTAGGCTGGTCTCGCAGTAGGGACAGAGTCCCCAGCGCGGGTCGACCGGCTTGCCGCAGGTCGGGCAAGGGTCCTTCAGCCGCTGCTGGCAGTTCGGGCAACGCAAGTAGTTTTTCTCGACCGGGTATTCGCAGTTGGGGCAGCTCTGGTCGCGCAGCTGCCGCACCCGCAGCTCGGCCGCTTTGATCTCCAGCTCGCGCTCGTGCGCGTCCTCCAGGTACTCCGGCGGCCGCACGATCGCGTAGACGGCGGTGCCGATGAAGGGGAAGAAGGAGGCGACGGTGGCGCAGGCGACGAGGAAGGGGTCGGAGATGCGGCGGCGGGCGTCGAGGTAGGTGTAGACGATCAGCGCCAGCCAGAGCACGACCAGCATCAGCAGGAAGAGGGTGGCGACCAGATTGAGGCCGTCGTTGGTGATGCCGAAGATCGCTAGGGGCATAGACAAGGGGTTGGGGGGCTCGGGCGCGCCGAGGGGCCGGCAGTCTACTTCGCCGGAGCCGACGCTAACCCTGTAGTTAGAGGAAAAGCCTTCCGAACAGATAGCCGACGCCGAAGAAGACGAGGATCACGATCGCGACGACGGCGGCGACCAGCCCCATCATCGAGAGCAGTTCGGAACCGGCGCTGCGAGGGCGATCCATGCGCGAATCCTCGCACAGTCAAGCCGCGATCAGCGCTCGGGCGGGGGCGATTGCATAGTGGGAACCGGCTATGAGGAGCAGGCCTTCTGGCTCCTCGGCTGCCAGCGCCTTGCCGCGCGCCAGCGCGGCGGCGAATTCGGGCTCGGCCTCGGCATCCAGACCCACCGCGTCGCAGGCGGCGACCAGCTCCGCCGCGGCCCGGGAGCGGGCACCGGGGCGGCCGTGCCCTTCCAGCGCGCTCGGCGGCAGCTCGGTGCAGACGGCGCGGTCGAGGACCGGCGCCAGCGCCGCGACCATCGCCGCCGCATCCTTGTCGGCGAGGACGGCGAGGACGGCGACCACACGCCTGCTCTCGGCGACCCCGGGCAGCGAGCGTGCCAGCGCCGCGGCACCGGCGGGGTTATGGGCAGCGTCGAGGAAGACCGGCGGTCGCTCGGCGATCCGCTCCAGGCGACCGGGGACTGTGGTCGTGGCGGCGGCCGCGGCGATCCGGTCGGGGTCGAGAGGTCGCCCGAGGAACGCCTCAGCGGCGGCGCAGGCGATCGCGAAGTTGCGGCGCTGGAACTCGCCCGGCGCCCGCAACCGCACCTCCGGTCCCGGATCGGCCGGCGCTCGAACGAGGCGCGCTCCCAGCCCCCGCGCCGTCGCCTCGGCCAGCGCCCCCACCTCCGCGGAGACCTCGCCCAGGACCAACGTCGTCTGGTCGCGCAGGACCGCCAGCTTCTCGGCGGCGATCTCGGCCTCGGTCTCCCCCAGCCACTCGGTGTGGTCGAGGCCGATCGAGGTGAGGACGGTGACCTTGGAGGGGATCGTGTTGGTTGCGTCGAGACGGCCGCCGAGCCCGGCCTCGATCACCGCCACCTCGACCCGCGCGTTCGCAAGCGCGACGAAGCTGGCCGCGGTCGCCGCCTCGAACTGGGTCACCGCCTCCCCCTCCTCGAGGCTGCGGTCGACCCCCTCGGCGGCGCGGGCGACCTGCTCGACCGCCTGCGCCCAGCGCCCCGAGTCGACCTCCTCGCCGCCGACCAGCGTCCGCTGCGACCAGCGCTCGGTGTGGGGCGAGACGCAGGCGCCGGCGCGGAGGCCGTGCGCGTGCAGCAGCGCCGCGGTCATCCGCGTCACCGAGGACTTGCCGTTGGTGCCGACCACGTGAATGGAGGCGAAGCGATGCTGCGGCAAGCCGAGCGCCGTCGTCAGCTTGCGCATCCGCTCGAGCCCGAGCCGCCAGCCGACCGGTTCGAGGGAGTCGAGGTATGCGTCGGCGTCGATCAGCTCAGCTCGGCGAGTTCGTTGCGGTAGCGCTCCAGCTTCCCCCGCTCCTCCTCGACCACCTCGGCCGGGGCCTTGGCGACGAACTTCTCGTTGCCGAGTTTGCGCTCGCCGCGCTCGACCTCGGCCTGTAGTTCCTCCCGGCGCTTGTCCAGCCGCTCGGCAACCGCAGCGGCATCGAGCTGGTCGGAGTCGAGCACCCGCACCGGCCCGACCGAGGCAACCGGCTCGGCGCCGACGCCGTCGAACTCGAAGCGCGAGAGGCGGGAGACGAAGCCGGGCGGCTCGACCCCGTCGATCAACGCCGGCAGAGTCGCCCCGGCGGGCACCCCGGCGAGATCGCGCCAGGCCCGCAGGCGCTGAGTCAACCGGATCCCGCTCTCGACGTCCTCCTCGGCGGCCGGGTCGACCAGGGACTCGTCGGCGACCGGGAAAGGGTGCACCGCCAAGTGTCCCTCGCAAGCGGGATGGTAGCCCCAGATCTCCTCGGTGACGAAGGGCATCAGCGGGTGCAGCAACCCCAACACGCGTTCCAGCGCGTAGAGCAGCGTCGCCGCGACCTCCTCCTCGCCGTCGTAGAGCCGCGGCTTGACGATCTCCAGGTACCAGTCGCAAAGATCGCGCCAGAAGAACGAGTAGGCCTCCCCGACGGCGTGGGCGAAGTCGTAGGTCTCGAGCTTCTCGGTCACCGAGGCGACCGTGCGCTCAAGCCGCGAGAGCAGCCAGCGGTCTTCGACGCAGGTCGGCCGCGGCGCCGGCTCCGCCTCGGCCGCGTTCAGCAGGACCAGCCGGCTGGCGTTCCAGAGCTTGTTGGCGAGGTCGCGCCCCTGCTGCACCTTGGCGTCGGAGAAGCGCACGTCCTGGGTCGAGGACATCGCCAGCAGGCCGAAGCGGAGCGCGTCGGCGCCGTGGACGTCGATTTCCTCCAGCGGGTCGATCCCGGTGCCGAGGCTCTTCGACATCCGCCGCCCGTCGCGGGCCTGGATCACCGAGTGGACGTAGACGTCGCGGAAGGGGATCGCGCCGGGGAACTCGAGCCCGGTCATGATCATCCGCGCCACCCAGAGGAAGAGGATCTCCCGCGCCGTGGTGAGGAAGCTGGTCGGGTAGAAGGCGCGCAGCTCGGGGGTGTCGTCGGGCCAGCCGAGGGTGGCGAAGGGCCAGATTGCGGAGCTGAACCAGGTGTCGAGGACGTCCTCCTCCTGGCGCAGCTCGCCGCCGCAGGCGCCGCAGCGCTCGGGCACCGCCGCCGGGTCCTCGGCGACGAAGACCTCCCCGCAGGCGTCGCAGTACCAAACCGGGATTCGGTGGCCCCACCAGAGCTGGCGAGAGATGCACCAGGGGCGGATCTCCCCCATCCAGTCGAGGTAGACGCGCTTCCACTGCGGCGGCGTGATGTGAACCTCGTCCCGTTCGACGACCTCGATCGCCGGCTGGGCCAGCTCGTCCATGCGGCAGAACCACTGCAGAGAGATCAGCGGCTCGATCCGCTCGCCGGAGCGGTGTGAGAACGGGACCGAGTGGGTGTAGGGCTCCTCGGCGCGGAGGCGGCCCTCGTTGCGCAGGGCCGCGACCACCGCTTCCTGCGCCTCGGCCGCGGTGAGGCCGGCGAACTCGCCCGCCTCCTCGGTCATCCGCCCGTCGGGGCCGATCACGCCGATCTCCTCGAGCCCGTGCTTGCGGCCGATCTCGAAGTCGTTGGGGTCGTGGCCGGGGGTGATCTTCAGCGCCCCGGTGCCGAACTCGACGTCGACGTGGTCGTCGGCGATCACCGGGATGCGGCGGCCGACCAGCGGCAGCACGCAGAACCTGCCGACGAGGTCGGCGTAGCGCTCGTCCCCGGGGTTCACGGCAACGGCGGTGTCGGCCAGCATCGTCTCCGGCCGCACCGTGGCGACCGTCAGCACCCGATCCGAGTCCTCGACCGGGTAGTCGATCGAGTAGAGGGCGTCTTCGACCTCGCGGTTCTCGACCTCGAGGTCGGAGATCGCCGAGTGCGAGCCCGGGTCCCAGTTGACCATGTAGTTGTCGCGGTAGATGTAGCCCTTGTCGTAGAGCTGCTTGAAGACGCGGTAGACGGCCTTGACGTAGCCCTCGTCGAGGGTGAAGCGCTCGCGCTCGTAATCGCAGGAGGCGCCGAGCCGCTTGTACTGCTCGACGATCCGCGAGCCATACTCGGCTTTCCACTCCCAGACCCGCTCGAGGAAGGCCTCGCGGCCGAGGTCATGGCGGCTCTTCCCCTCTTTTTTCAGCTCTTTCTCGACCACCGCCTGCGTCGCGATCCCGGCATGGTCGGTCCCCAGGATCCAGAGCGTGTTCTTCCCCCGCATCCGGTTCATCCGCACCAGCGCGTCCTGCATCGACCCGTTCAGCGCGTGCCCCATGTGCAGCGCCCCGGTCACGTTCGGCGGCGGGATCGCGACCGAGAAGTTCTCCTCCGCCGTCCCCTCCGCCGCAGGGTGGAAGTACCCGCCCTCGATCCACTCCCCGAAGATCCGCCCCTCGACCTCCGAGGGGTCATAGCGAGTCGTCTCCTCCAGCCTCTGCCGCTGCGCCGCGTCCACGCGGCGAGTCTAGATAGCGGGGCGCCTAGGGAGGGTGCCGATGGGGATCGCTGGGAGCACCTCCGCCGCGTGAATCGCCTCCTGCTGTCGCCTCAAGAGCCACCGGCGCGGCTCCATACTGAGTACCTCACGACCCCCACCGGAACCCTGTCAAGCGACCAGCGCTCGCCGGTAGCACCGTGGGTCTGGGGGTGAGTTGATTCATCGCTATTGGAATCGCCAGAGGAAGCGGTGGTGGCAAGGAAGATCGCCAAGGCGACTAGGCCTACCGCGATCGCAGCGGCGATGGAACCGCCGACAATCGTGATGGTCCAAGGGTTATTGGCAAAGCGACGCCACCGCCCAGCGCTGGCAGAGGACCTCAACGCGGGGAAGTCCGTGTGCCGTGACGGCCGCCCCTGCAGCGTCAGCAGCCGCGCCACTTCCGCCGAGATAGAAGCCACCGGCACGCCAGGGAGGGTGCCTTCCGCGAGGCGACCTACGGTCTCCACGCGCTGACCCAAGCGACGGCGGGCTTCGTCTTTCCGCGCCCCACGTAGCCGCTCAAGCTCTTTACGAACCTGAACATCGACTCCGTCCACACGCGTCACACTTCTGCCCTGGACGCCAACCCTTCCGCCAGTCCCGGAGTGCACTAGGACGCCCACCATGAAGTCAGAGTCCTCCCGATCAGAGACGGTCACCTCGAATGAGGTCAAGGTCTCGAACGGCAGTTCCTTTCTCGCTTCACGAAATTCCTGCTGAGACATCACGGGAAACACGTGGTCGGGATAGGTGAAAGAGATCGAGACCACGGGCTCGCGACCTATAGCATCCTCAACGATGGCAACCACGTGGTCTATGAAGCCGCTGATGTCCTCGATCGACGCGAACGGTGACTCGGAGAAGGGCGACTTCCTGGTGTAGATGGGGTTCAGCATGGTTACGCCCTCCCTCCAGCCCGGGCTTCGAGTTCGGCGCGCAACCGGGCGTTTTCCCGTTGCGACGCGTAACCCTTGGCCGTCGTGTGGAGGGCCCGCCAGAGTGGCCGGTTCTTGCCGACCGCGTTGATGTTGCCCTGGAAGCTCTGCGAGGTCTCGACGCAGGACTGCATCATCTCCTCTCCCAGGTCCTCCCAGGCCTTCATAACCTCACCGAACCCGCCGTCCCACTCCATAGTCCCATCCTGGTCCTTGTCGATCACGAAGTTCCTGAAAGCGGCGAGAATTGGGAAGGTTGCCGCGCTGGACAGCCGATAGGTTCCAGTTTTGCCGTATCCCCCGTCAGAGCGGCGGAAGAACGGGTACGACCAAACATCGACCTTAGCCTTCCCATCCTTGTCGAATTTCTTCTCAATCAACTTCAGGTGCCAACCCTGCCGGTTGCCCTTGTTGTAGGCGTCGATAGCGCCGCTACGAATCGAGTCGTAGAGATGCAGCATGTCCCCGATGAGCGGGATCATCCGGTAGTACGCAGTCGGGTTCTGCTCGAAGTGTTTAAGGGCGCCCGAGGGCTTCTCGTACGCAACCACGGGCTGTTTGTCCACGGAGTCGTTCGGGAAGACCACTGGATTCAGCGCCGTCATGGTGGAGAGCAAGTCGAGAACGTCATATGGGTTCGTCGCGCTCTCCTCCCAGCCGAACTGATCGAAGTAGGGGTATTTCCTCAGCTCATCCTTGAACGGGTCGAACATCTTCATGAGGTTGTCGATCGACTCATCCTTGACTTGGAGGACGGTGTTCCTGCCGCGGGCAATCCAGGGAATCAGCGATTCGCGCTTGGACGAAGGAATGCCGGCGATGATGTTGAGCGTGACGTACTGCTTGTCCGAAACCGCCGCGCTCTTCAGAACCTTCTCGATCACCGCGAGACTATGCAGACCATTGACGACGCCGTCGCTGGGCTCTTCCGTCTCATCGGGATCGACATTGAAGGTGACGTCGTAGGTCGTATCGTCGACCTTCTCGACTTCACCGACAATCGTGATGCCCAAGTGGGCGAGGTGGAAGACGTCCGGCTCGGGAACGTTCTGGTTGAGGAGGCTCGCCTCAATCTGGCGGGCGACTTTCTTGTTAGTGCTGGCCTTTGGCCTCGGATTGGGGCCACTCTGTGATGCAAGTCCGGCGACCAGATTGACGACCGGCACGTCCATGTAGTGGCGGGTGATACCGAGGGCTTTGTCCCGCGCGTTCTGCATCCGCCTAGCGGCCTCTACGCCTTGGACGCGGAACGTGATGCTGGCGTTATCCGTGCCAGCGTCGGTGTTGGTAACCAACTGAATATCTCCTTATTCGGCGGTGCCCCCCGCAGGCGGCCCTTATGTACGGTCCGAACGGCCATTAACTGCGACTCGTTCGGCTCGATCGCTTTCGCGTATCGAACGTTTGTCCAGGGTAGCAGCGGCAATGGTCGCCCCAATGCCAGGAGACGTTTATTCATGGGCGATAAGCCGGGAGGACGGCCGCGCCCTGCTTCGATCGGAGTCGGAGTACCGGACGGCCGATCAATGCCCCTCTCTGTGAAGGTCTCCGAGCAGGGATGCTCGGCTCCTCCCTCCTGCAGCTAAGCGGTTTCCTCGTTGAGCCCTTCGTCGGCCGGACCGATGTCCTGCTGGACGGCCTCGGTGACGAGGGTCGGGCGGCGGCCCTCGGTGATCGTCTCCTTGGTGACGACACACTTGGTGACGTCGCGGCGGGAGGGCAGCTCGAACTGGACGTCGAGCAGGGTCTCCTCGAGGATCGAGCGCAGACCGCGGGCGCCGGTCTCGCGCTCCAGGGCTTTGTCGGCGATCGCCTCGAGGCTGTCCTCGGAGAAGACCAACTCGATGTCGTCGAACTCGAAGAAGCGCTGGAACTGGCGGGTGAGCGCGTGGCGCGGCTCGGTCAGGATCGTCGTTAGGTCGTCGCGGCTGAGCTGGTGGATCGCCGTGATCACCGGCAGGCGGCCAATGAACTCCGGGATCAGGCCGTATTCGATCAAGTCCTCCGGCAGCACCTGCTCGAACCACTCGCCGGTGTCCTTTTTCTCACGCGATGAGATTTCGGCGCCGAAGCCGATACCGCGGTCGCCCACCCGGCGCTCGATCACCTTGTCGAGTTCGGCGAAGGAGCCGCCGCAGACGAAGAGGATGTTGGTGGTGTCGATCGTCAGGAACTCCTGGTGGGGGTGCTTGCGCCCACCCTGCGGCGGCACCGAGGCGGTCGTCCCCTCGAGGATCTTCAGCAGCGCCTGCTGGACGCCTTCGCCGGAGACGTCGCGGGTGATCGACGGGTTGTCGGCTTTACGCGCGATCTTGTCGATCTCGTCGATGTAGATGATCCCGGTTTCGGCCTTCTTGACGTCGAAGTCGGCGGCCTGGATCAGCTTCAGGAGGATGTTCTCGACGTCCTCGCCGACGTAGCCGGCCTCGGTCAGCGCGGTCGCGTCGGCGATCGCGAAGGGGACGTTGAGGATCCGCGCCAGGGTCTGCGCCAGCAGCGTCTTGCCGCAGCCGGTCGGGCCCAGCATCATGATGTTCGACTTCTGCAGCTCGACCTCGGTCTCGTCGGACTGGGCGATCTGGACCCGCTTGTAGTGGTTGTAGACGGCGACCGCGAGCGAGCGCTTCGCCGCCTCCTGGCCGACCACGTACTCCTGCAGGACGTCGTGGATCTCCTGCGGTTTCGGCAGGTTCTCCAGCTCGAAGGCGGGCGGCGCCGTCAGCTCCTCGTCGATGATCTCGTTGCAGAGGTCGATGCACTCGTCGCAGATGTAGACGCCGGGGCCGGCGATCAGCTTTTTCACCTGGCGTTGCGACTTGCCGCAGAAGCTGCAGAGGAGCTGCTCGTTCGAATCTGAAGGACGTGCCAGCGGAATCCCCTCCTAAACGGGACTGATCTCTTGCCTCCGGCTGCGCCCCAAAAGCTTAGTCAGGGACCCGCACCGGTCTGTGGGGGTCGTTTACGGCATCGGCTCGGCGGTCCCTTCACGTGAGCGCAGCCTTGCGTGGCGCTACCGTGGACCCCGTGCCCGCCGAGGTCGAGATTGCCCCGATCCACGTCGAGGAGTTCGAGCAGCTGCTGCCGCTGATCGCGGCCTACCAGCGCTTCTACGAAGTCGAGGAGATCGACGAGGAGCGCAACCGCGCCTTCTTCCGCCGCTTCCTGGGGCCGAGCGAAGACGGCCTCCTGCTCGGTGCCCACAGCGAGGGGCGGCTGGTTGGCTACGCCTGCCTGTACTGGCATTTCAGCTCGCTCGAGGCCTGCGAGAGCGTGCTGATGAACGACCTCTTCGTCGATGAGTCGGCGCGAGGCCAGGGCGTCGGCCGCACCCTGATCGAGGCGGCCGCCGAGGTCGCCCGCGAGCGCGGCGTCCCCTTCGTCGAGTGGTCGACCGCCCCCGACAACCGCACCGCCCAGCGCCTCTACGACTCCACCGGCGCCGAGCGCAGCGAGTGGTTCAGCTACGAACTGCGGGTCTGAAGGCCCGACATCGGAGGATTTCTTCAACGCGTTAGCGTCGTTTCTGTGAATTTCTCCCTGGAGCCGGTCGAGCGGGACGATCCGCGGGTGCTGGACCTCTACGCCGACTTCGTTCGCGAGGCCGACGGGCCGCTCGTCTACGACCGCGAAGAAGCCGGGGTCGACCTCGACGAGGAGATCGCCAAGGGGCCACCGACCGACCTGGCGCCGCCGAACGGAGTCTTTCTCCTCGCCCTCGCCGACGGTGCGCCGGCAGGCCTCGGCGGCGTCCGCTATCTCGACACCGACGTCGCCGAGGTGAAGAGCATGTACGTAGCGCCGGCCTATCGCGGCACCGGGCTCGGCCGCCGCATCCTCGCCCGACTCGACGAAATCGCACTCGAACACGGCTGCCGCGCCATCCGTCTCGACACCTCCGACTACCTCACCCCCGCCGTCGGCCTTTACCGCTCCGCCGGCTACCGCGAAGTCCCTGCCTACAACGAGAACCCGAAAGCCGACCTCTGGTTCGAACGGGTCCTGCACCAGGAGGACTAGCTGTAGCGGTCCCAGCGCCGCAGCGAGGGCTCGGGGTCGATCGGGAGCCCGCGGACGTGGATCTCGAAGTGGAGGTGGCAGCCGGTGCCGGCGGCATTGCCGGTTTCGCCGACCGCGCCGATCCGCTCGCCCTCCCACACCCGCTGCCCGCCGTGGAAGCGCGCTTGGCGCGGCATGTGGGCGTAGAAGTAGCTGCGGTCCTCGCCTTCGCCGTGGATGAGGACGTACCAGCCGTAGAGGACCGGGTCGAAGCCGCTGCGCAGGACCTTGCCGTTGCGCACTGCGACCAGCTCGCTTCCGCAGGCGGCGGTGACGTCGAAGCCTTCGTGGATGCGGCCGCCGTTGCGCGGCGCGTGGTACTCGCCGATCGCCCCGCGCACCCCGTGCGCACCTTGCACCGGGAAGACGTGCCCGTAGTAGGGGGTGCCTCCCCCGCTGCCGGCGATCTGAGCGGAGGCCGGAGCAGCGAGCGCCAGCGCGAGGACGAGGAGAGCGGCGGCGCGCCTCAGTGGTGCTCGATCACGCGGTCGACGATGTTGTACTCCTTCGCCTCCTCCGCGCTCATGAAGTAGTCCCGCTCGGTGTCTTTGGTGACCTTCTCGAACGGTTGCCCGGTGTGCTGGGCGATGATCTCGTCGAGGCGGCGGCGGACGTCGATGATCTCTTTGGCGTGGATCTCGATGTCGGTCGCCTGACCTTGGAACCCGGCCGAGACCTGGTGGATGAGGATCTTCGAGTTCGGCAGCGCCATCCGCTTGCCGGGCGCGCCGCCGCTCAACAGCAGCGCCCCCATGCTCATCGCGATGCCGACGCAGATCGTCTGCACGTCGGGCTTGATGAACTGCATCGTGTCGTAGATCGCCAGGCCGGCATAGACGGAACCGCCGGGCGAGTTGACGTAGAGGCTGATGTCCTTGTCCGGGTCCTCCGACTCCAGGTGCAGCATCTGGGCGACGATGAGGTTGGCGATGTCGTCGTTCACCGGGGTGCCGAGGAAGATGATCCGCTCGCCCAGGAGGCGCGAGTAGATGTCGAAAGCACGCTCGCCGCGCGAGGTCTGCTCGACCACCATCGGGATCAAGGGACTCATAAGCGGGACTCTATAGAAGCGGTCAGCCGTGCCTGGAGCACTACTCGCCCGGCGTCCACAGCTCGCCGGCTTTGCTCTTGCTCTCTCCCTCGGGGGCCAGCAGCTTCTCCCGCGCCTCGGCTTTCCCCTGGCGCTCGTCGGCCTCCTCTTTGGGAATCGGTTTGGCCGACTCGGCAACTAGCTTGACCGCCTTTTCCCGCTGCAGGTCTTCGCGCACGAGGGCGTCACGGCCACTCTGGCGCAACCGCTCGAGCAGTTTCTCGGGGGTCGTCCGTTCGTGTTCGGCGCTGTGCTCGAGTGCCTCGACCATCTCCTCCTCGGAGACCTCGACCCCCTCGGCCTCGGCGATTGCCATCACGACCGCTTCGCGCCGCAGCTCCTTCTCCGCGTCCTCTTTCGTCTCCTCGATCAGCTCCTCGCGGGTTTTGCCCTGCATCTGCAGGAACTGGTTGGGGTCCATGCCGCGGGAGGCGAGCTGGCGTTCCATCCGCTCCCAGCGTTCAGTCGCCCGCGCCGTCGCCAGCTCCGCCGGCACCTCCACCGTCGCCTCGGCGACCGCGGCGTCGATCGCTGCAACCCGGAAGTCTTCCTCGGCGCGGCTGCCGAGCGCCTCACCGACTTTCTCGCGGATGCTGCCGCGCAACTCCTCGAGCGTGTCGAACTCGGAAGCATCAGCGGCGAAGTCGTCGTCGAGGTCAGGAAGGACTTTCTCCCGCACCTCTTTGACTTTGACTTTGAAGACCGCCTCTTCGCCGGCCAGGTGCTCGGCCTGGTAATCCGCGGGGAAGGTCACCTTGACCTCGCGGTCCTCCCCCGCCTTGGCGCCGACGAGCTGCTCCTCAAAACCCTCGATCAGCTGCCCGGAGCCGAGCGCCAGCAGGTAGTCCTCCGCGGCGCCGCCCTGGAAGGCGCTGCCGTCGAGGAAGCCCTCGAAGTCGATCAGCAGCGAGTCGCCCTCCTTGGCCTCGCGCTCGACCGGCTCCAGCCGCGCGAATCCCTCGCGGATCCGCTCGACCTCGGTGTCGACGATTTCGTCGGGCACCTCTTTCTCCTCTTTGCCGACCTCGAGCCCTTTGTAGTTGCCGAGCTGGGCCTCCGGCCGCACCCCGACCTCGAATTTGAAGGACAACGGCTCGCCCTCGTTCTCCGGCACCGTGGTCATCTCGATGTCGGGATCGCCGATCGGGCTGACCCCGGCGTCGAGCAGTGCGCCTTCGTACCACTCGGGCAGCGCGTCGCGGATCGCCTCCTGCAGCACCGGGCCGAAGCCGAGGCGCTGGATCACCAGCGAAGCCGGTGCCTTGCCGGCGCGGAAGCCGGGCATCCGCATTTCTTTCGCCATTGCGCGAGCGGTGCGGGAGGTTGCTTTCTCGACGTCCGCGGCCGAGACCTCGACCTGGACCTCGACGCGGGAGTTGGGGAGCTCTTTGAGGGTGGTCTGCATGGACGGGTGACCCTAGATGATCGGTGTCGTCTAGCGGCGCTGGGCCAGCATCGTCCGCAGCGCCACGGCGAAGTCGATCGCGAAGGACAGGCTCCGCCCCAGCGGCCCGGTTACGAGCCAGGCACGCAGCCGCTCGCCGAAATCACTCATTCGCGTATTCCAGCAGGGAGGAGTCGACGAGCCACTCGACCGGGGCGCGGTCGTCGGTGTAGACCTCGCCACCGGGCAGACGCGGCTCCAGCGCCGCGGCCGCCTCCCGCGCCTGCGGCCGCAGCGGCGATGGCAGCGTTTCCAGGTTCGCCCGCAGTCGCGCCCCCGAGAAGGAGCCCTCGCCGGCGACCAGCAACGTGTTGGTGTCCTCGACCGGGTAGCGCAGGACCCGCGGGAAGGCCGCTGTCATCGTCCTCCCCAGGACCCGCTCCAGCTCCTGCGCGCCCTCCGGGTGGCCGACGTTGACGATCGCCAGACCGCCAGGAGCGAGGCGGTCACGGGCGAGCTCGAAGAACTCCCGCGTCGCCAGGTAGAAGGGAATGTAGGGCTGGCGGTAGGCGTCGACCATGATCGCGTCGTAGCCGCCGTCGGAGCGCTCCAGCCAGGGCCGCGCGTCCTCGGCGAAGACCTGCATCCGCGGGTTGCGGAGGTCGAGGTAGCGCCGCCCAAGCTCGGTCAGCTCGGCGTCGATCTCGACTGCGTCGACCGCCGTCCGCGGGAAGAAGTGTCCGAAGGCGCGGGCGACAGTGCCGCCGGCGTTGCCGAGGATCGCGATCCGCCGCGGCGGCCGCCGACCCGCTGCCGCGTGCAGGACCAGGTGCCCGTCCCAGTAGTCGCCGGTCAGGTAGGAGCCCGGCCGGTAGAGCGAGTGCACCGCCTGCCCCTCGTTCAGCTCCAGCACCCGCGTCCCGTCGTCGCGTTCGACCACCCGCGCGTACTGGTGCGTCGTCTCCGCCTCGAAGAGGACGCGGCCGTCGGCGTCGGCCTTGATCGTCCCGACCGGGACCGCGATCACCGCGAGCAGGGCGACGGGGACCGCGACCGCCCGCGCCCCTACCCCCACCGTCGCGACCAGAGCCAGTGCCAGGGCGAAGACGAGGAAGGTCCGCTGCGTCCCCAGCAGCGGGATCAAGAGCAGCGCCGAGGCCATCGTCCCCAGCAGCGAGCCGGCGGTCGAGATCGCGTACAGGCGGCCGACCACCTCGCCGGAGCTGCCGAGGTCCCCCACTGCCAGCCGCACCGCCCACGGCGCCGCCGCCCCCAGCATCGTCACCGGCACCGCGACCAGGACCAGCACCCCGAAGAGCGAGCCGGCGAAGCCGCCGACCGAGACGGTGTCGAAGGCGTCGACCGAAAAGCCGAGGAAGGGCCGCGCCGCGAACGGCACCAGCGCGATCAGGACCGCCGCCGCCAGCACCAGCAGGCAGAGCCCGCGCAGGTGTGGGTGGCGGTCGGCGTAGCGGCCGCCGAACCAGTAGCCAACCGAGAGGGCAACGAGGACGACCCCGATCGTGTTCGCCCAGACGATCGTCGAGGCCCCGAAGTAAGGAGCGAGCAGCCGCGCCGCCGCGATCTCCACCCCAAGGCTGGAAGCGCCGACCACGAAGACCAGCGCCGCCAGCAGCCCCCGCTGCCGACGGGACGATTTCCCTCCATATAGGGGTACTTCCGTCCCGTCGGCGGGGTTTTCAGCCTGGACGGTCGTCGCGGTCCCCCCCGGCGCCGGTCAGTTGCCGCTCCAGCCGCGCTCCTTGGCCGGCCGCGACCGCCCGCTGCGCCCGCGCCTCGTCCAGCTCGACCCCCCGCTCCGTCGCCAGGTCCAGCAGGCGCTGCTTCTCGATCCCTTCGCGGGAGACTTCGAAGAAGACCCAGGCGAGCAGGCCGAGGCCGAGGAAGGTGCCCTCGACCATCATCACCACGCCGGCGGTGCTCTGGTCGGCCAGCGGGGAGATGTTCCAGTAGGCCTCGCCGGCCGCGTACTTCGGGTAGAGGACCGTCCCCGACCACATCAGGACGTTGCCGAGGATCGCCCCGGCGAAGCGGACGGCAACGACGTAGGCGACCTTCCAGCCGGCGTTGAACCAGCTCGGCTTCGGCAGCGGCCCGAAGATCGGCATCCACATCAGGCAGCCGAAGAAGACGAAGCTCATGTGCTCGAGCGCGTGCACCGCGGCGCCGCCGTAAGCGGCGTCGTAGAGGGCGGGGATGTGCCAGAAGTAGAAGTTGAGCGCCCAGAGCGGGAAGGCGACGAGCGGGTGGGCGAGGATCCGCAGCCGGTCGAAGGCCGGAATCGCCAGGATCGGCTGCAGCAGCGGGCCGGTCAGCCCGAGGACCAGGAGCAGGGTGGCGACGTCGCCCAGCAGCAGGTGCTCGACCATGTGGGCGATCACCAGCTCCTCGGCGACGTGGGCCACCGGCGAAACCAAGGCGATCGCCATCGTCAGCAGCCCGCCGGCGAAGCAGAGCTGGCGCCAGAGCGGCACCGGCCGGCCCCGCTCGGCCAGCGTGATCGAGCGCTTGGCGTAGAGGACGGCCGCGACCAGCAGCGGCAGGACCTCGACGGGGGCGAACGTGGCGCCTACGTGGCCCAGCAAGAAGTTCATGCAGTTTCAGCGTAGCCCGCTGGTAGCTTGGCTCAGCCCGTGAGCTCCCGCAACCACCGCTTTCCCCCGATCGGCAGCTACGGCTTCCTCTCCGATTGCCACACCGCCGCCCTGGTCTCCTTTGGCGGCAGCGTCGAGTGGCTCTGCTTCCCCCGCTTCGACTCCCCCAGCGCCTTCGCCGCCCTGCTCGACCGCGGCGCCGGCCACATGCTGCTGCGGCCAAGGGGCGTGACCGTCCCGATCGCCCGCCGCTACGCGCCCGGCACCCTGGTGATCGAGACCACCTGGGTCACCGACACCGGCTGGGTCGTGGTCAAGGACGCTCTGACGATCGCCGACTGGGCCCCCGCCGACGGCGACGAGGAAAACCGCCAGGGGCGCCCGGAGACCGAACACGAAAACGACTGCTCGCTGCTGCGGACGATGACCTGCATCGACGGCGAGGTCGAGATGGAGATGGAGTGCGTCCCCCGCTTCGACTACGGAGTCGAAGGGGCGAGATGGAGCGGCGGCGAGCTCGGCGAAGCGACCGCCACCGCAGCCGACGGGACCGAGCTGATGCTGACCAGCGACATGCACCTGGAGATCGAGGACAGCGCCGCCCGCGGGCACGTCACCCTGCGCGAAGACCAGACCGCGTTCTGCGCCCTGACCTGGAGCGACGGCGACCTCGGCGGCCCCCGCAGCGCCCCCGAGGCGCTGGAGCGGATCGACTCGACCGAAGAGTTCTGGCGCGAATGGCTGCGCGACGGCGAGTTCCCCGACCACCCCTGGCGGATCCACCTGCAGCGCTCCGCCCTCGTCCTCAAGGGCCTCACCTACACCCCGACCGGGGCGATCGTCGCCGCCCCCACCACCTCGCTGCCGGAGACGCCGGGCGGGGAACGCAACTGGGACTACCGCTTCAGCTGGATCCGCGACTCGACCTTCAGCCTCTGGGCCCTGCACACGCTCGGCTTCGACCACGAGGCACGGGACTTCATGCGCTTCATCGTCGACGTCTGCAAGGACCGCCCGGACCTGCAGATCATGTACGGGATCGGGCACGAGCGCGACCTCACCGAGCAGACCCTCGACCACCTCGAAGGCTACGGCGGCGCCAAGCCGGTGCGGATCGGCAACGGCGCCTACGATCAGCGCCAGAACGACGTCTGGGGCTCGCTCCTGGACTCGATCTACATCCACGAAAAGGCGCTGCGCGGGCGCGGCACGGGGGCGACGCGCGAGCTGATCCGCTACCAGGTGGAAGCGGCGATCGAGGCCTGGCCGCACCCCGACCAGGGGATCTGGGAGTCCCGCGGTGAGCCCCAGCACTACGTCTCCTCGAAGCTGATGATCTGGGTCGCGGTCGACCGCGGCGCCCGCCTCGCCAAGATCGGCGGCTTCGAGGAGCTGGCCGACGAGTGGCGGGCGAAGGCCGACGAGTTCAAGGCCGAGATCCTCGACCGCGGCGTCCGCGACGGCGTCTTCCGCCAGCACTACGACACCGACGCCCTCGACGCCTCCTTGCTGCTGATCCCGCTCTTCCGCTTCCTCCCCCCGGACGACCCGCGGGTCCGCGCCACCGTCAACGCGATCGCCGCTGACCTGACCGAGCACGGACTCGTCTGCCGCTACAAGGTCGAGGAGACCGACGACGGCCTCCAGGGCCGCGAGGGCACCTTCCTGATCTGCTCCTTCTGGCTCGTCTCCGCCCTCTCGGAGATCGGCGAGCCCCACCGCGCCCGCGAACTCTGCGAACGGCTGCTCGAGGCGGCTGGCTGGCTCGACCTCTTCGCCGAGGAGCTCGACGCCGAATCCGGCCGGCACCTCGGCAACTTCCCCCAGGCCTTCACCCACCTGGCGCTGATCAACGCCGTCTCCCACGTGATCGCCGACGAGAAGCGCGCCGACGGCGGCGTCACCGCGGTCTTCACCGAGATGGGTGGCGTCCGCGAGGACGCCGGCGCCCCATAGACAAAAGACCTACAGACAACGAGTTTCCTTTCTCCTACACTGGGTTCTGGCCGAGGGCCGTGCCATAACTACCAGCCAGGAGGAAGCCTGCAAGGAGTTCGACGCAGGCTCTCGACCTAGGGGAAAAGTGATTGGAGCGGGACCGGACAGAGCTCCGACGGCGCTCCGATTAGAAGACGCCAGGGAGGCGCTAATGAACAAATCTGAAGTGAGTCGGACCACTTGGACCGAAGACGAAGGGGTCGAGTCGGCGGTGCTGCTGCAGCTGCTGGACCTGCATCCGACTCGACTGACGCTGGCAGAGCTGCGACGGGAGATGGGCAGCGATCGCGAGGATTTCGCCGAGCGCGACGCAGTCGAGCGGGCGGTACGGGAACTCAGCGCTGCCGGCCTCTTGCACGAGGGCGGGGAATACGTCGTGCCAACGCGGGCGGCGCTGCGGTTCAGTGAACTGCTGGACCGGTAACCCGACGTGAAGGGACGGCGATCGCGCAACCAGGAGAGAAAGCTTCGACGGGCCACCCGTAAAGCTCCTCGAGATGCGATCGCCGCCCCCTTGAAAGAACTTCGCGGCTTAGGAGCCCTTGGTGAGCGTAGTAGGCGTAAGACGCTCTCCGATCTTGATCTTCATGAGTCCACCTCCCCTCTCCCTCGATTGCTGCGCCGCTCCCCCGCGGCCCAGTCGAAAATGACTGATCATTGTTTACTCTAAATAATTCCAGCAATCAAGGTGGGGGCAGTAAAACTCGTCAATAATCGGAAAACGCGCGAGCGTTGTGAAAATCCTGATTGACAAGGTGTAAAGTCTTCGTATCGGCCATATCCCCTGGAACCAAACCAAGAAAAGGCCATGCCGAAGACCAAACAAAAGAAAGAGGGCGTCGAACAAGTAGTCGCAAAAGCCTTCGCCCACCCCCTGCGCGTGCAGATCCTGATCATTTTGAACGAGAAGGTCGCTAGCCCGAACATGCTCGCGCAGCAACTCGACCAGAGCCTCAACCTGGTCGCCTACCACGTCCGCGTGCTCGAGAAATACGACTGCATCGAGCTTGTTGACACGAAGCAGCGACGGGGCGCCACCGAGCACTTCTACCGCGCCACCCGCCGCCAGTTCCTCACTGACAGCGAATGGTCACGACTGCCAAAAAGCCTCCGACCAGGACTGTCGGGCGCGATGCTGAAGTCCGCCTTCGACGACGTCGAGGAAGCCCTCGACAAGGGGACCCTGGACGAACTGGAAGACCGCCACCTGAGCCGGACCCCGATGGTCGTAGACGAGAAAGCCTGGAAGGACTCGGCTGAGCTTCTGAGGGAGACGCTCAACCGGCTGCTCGAGATCCAGGCCGAAGCAACCGAGCGGCTCGCCGGGAGCGACGAGGAAAGCATGCTCGCCAAAGTCGTGATGCTCCACTTCAAGTCGCCGAACCCGGACGCGGAGACGGAGGCCGAGGTCAGCGACGCGGCTGAACCCACCGCCTCCTAAGCGCCCTCTACCGCTAACCCGGCGCCGCCCGCCATCCGGGCGGCGCCGTTGGTTGGCCCATCTTCCCCTCTCGCTATCGTTGCGTTGACGGCCGCTTCTTGCCGTCGCGCTGCACAGCTTCGGACTGACGCTCTCAGGGCAGCGACGTTGGACAAGTAACGCCGCCTAATCGATCGATGCTGTGAACAGGGAAGAGACGCCGAAAAGCGCAGACCAGTCGAGCCCGGGTCCCGGTGAGGGCCTGGCAAGCGAGCGCGTGCTCTGGGCGCGCTTCGTCAAAGACCGCGATCCCGCGATCCGCGAGGAGCTGGTCCGCCGCTATCTGCCCTTCGCGAAAAACCTGGCCCTGCGTTACCGCGGCGCCAGCGAGTCCTTCGACGACCTCCTGCAGGTGGCGAGCCTCGGCCTCGTCAACGCGATCGACCGTTTCGACCCCGATCGCGGCGCTCCCTTCACTGCCTTCGCCTCGCCGACGATCCTCGGTGAGCTGAAGCGCCACTTCCGCGACCGGGTCTGGACCGTCCGCGTCCCCCGCGGCCTCCACGACCGCATGGCCGAAGTCGAGAAAGCGATCTCCGAGCTGACCGTGCAGCTGCAGCGCTCCCCTTCGGTCACCGAGATCGCCGAGCGGCTCGAGGTCGACCCTACCGACGTGCTCGAGGTGCTCGAGGCCAACCACAACCGGCGACCGCTCTCACTCGACCGCCCCGTCGGCGGCGAGGACGCGGAAGAATCGCCGGCCTCGGAGTGGGTCGGAGACGAGGACACCGGCTACGAGCTGGTCGAGGACAAACTCGCCCTCGAGGGAGCCCTCCCCCACCTCGACGAGCGCGAGCGCCTCGTCCTCCAGCTCCGCTTCGTCGAGGATCTCACCCAGTCGCAGATCGCCGAGCGGATCGGCCACTCCCAGATGCACGTCTCCCGCATCCTCCGCCGCACCCTGGAGCGCATCCGCGCCGAGGTCGCCGAGCAAAGCGGCGCCGCGACCACTGAGACCGAGTAACAGCGGGGCTGGGGTTGGGAGGGGGGTGCCGGTGGGGGTGTCCCGGTACTCAGCATGGAGCCGCGCCAATACCGCTCGCGGCGTCAGCCCAACCACAAGTCACGCGGCGGAGGTGCTCCGGGGCACCCCCACCGGCACCCCCTCATGCAGCAGCGCTTCTTAGTTCTTCGAGAACGAGGAGATGGCGACGACGAGGTACTCGCCTTCGTCGCCCTCCTCGACCCGCAGCTCGTCGGTCAGCTTCTCCAGGGAGCCGCCGACCTCGGGAAGCTCGAAGCTGGCGCGGAGGCGCTCGGCGCCGCCGTGGGTCATCGGGCCGACCTTGAGCTCGATCCCCTTCGGCAGCTCAGCGATGCTGAGGGAGACGTGGCCGTCGGTGAAGCCTTGGGGCGCCCGGGCGGAGATCGCGTCGCTGAGCAGCATCGTGTCCGAGAGGCGGTCGACGCTGATGTCCTGGCGGGCGGCGAGGGCGGAGAGGGCGCGGCTGAGGACCGGGCCGACGATCTCCGGCGGGCCGACCCGGATCCGGGTCTCCTCGTCAGCCATCACCGCGAAGGTGGAGCCGGTGACGGCGCCGTTCTCGCGCGCCTGCAGCGGCAGGTGCATGCGGATCTCGGTGCCTTTTTCCGCCCCGCCTTTGATCTCGAAGCTGCTGGAGAGGGCGGCGATCAGAGTCAGACCGATCCGCAGGCTCGGGCGCTCAACGTCGGGGCGAGGCCTGATCCCGGTGCCGTGGTCGCGGATCACGACCGTGAGCCCCTCGAGATCGCTCTCGGCCTCGACCTCCAGCGGCCCCGGCTCGCTGCCGGCGTAGGCGTGGACGACAACGTTCATGCAGGCCTCGGTGACGACCGTCTTCAGGTCCGCGAGAGACGCCTCATCCATTCCCAAGCGTTCCGCCAGGCCGGCGAGGGCGTGGCGGACCACCGCCACGTTCTCAGCCCGCGCGGGAAGGGACATTTGGAGCCCCGATCGGTCATTGGTTGAGGTATTCAAAGTTCCAGCCTGCCCCCAGGAACGTCGAGGCTCGTATTCCAGAGGCGCGAGCATACTTTGCCGCCTCTCTACAAAGCCTGCTTACCCCTGCCGGTGGACCGCAAAACGCCATGCAGACATCTTGCTCGCCTGCGGTAGCATCGTCCCGTGAATCCAGTCCCGTTCGAGGTAAAAGTGGGAGATCTCGAGCACGGCGTCCGGACCGTCGCGGTCCGTGGCGAGCTCGACCTCAGCACCGCTCCTGAATTGGAGGGTCCACTGGACGAGGTACTGGCCAGCGACGAGGGCTCGGTGCTGATCGACCTCTCTGGCTGCGAGTTCATCGACTCCACCGGCATCGCCCTCATCGTCCGCGCCTGGCAGCGCCTCGACGGCGGCGAAAACGGCCGCGCCCTGGTCATCTGCAGCGGGAACGACCAGGTCCGCCGCGTGCTCGAGATCACCGGCCTGGAGCTTTCGATCCCGGTCCACCTGACCCGGGACGATGCCCTCGCCGCGCTGACGGCTTAAGCGCCCCCGCCCTGGGGTAGCCGCTTCCTGATGTCCCCCGCTCCGCGCCGTCCCCGGCTCCCCCGGGAGCTGTTCGAGACCCGCAGCCACGCCTGGCACTCGCTCGGCCTCGGTGACGAGCTGGCGCCGCGATTCTCCAAACGCCAGTTCGGCGGCCTACTGCTGGCATTGCTGGTGATCGCCGGCACTCTCTTCGTCTACGGGCACCGGCGCGAGATCGCGCCCGGTTACGGGCAGTGGATCCGAATCGGGACGGTCGTCGTCCTCATCATCGTCGGCTCGGCCGCGGTGCACTGGCTGGTGCGGGGGCTCTCTCCCCGGCTCTACCGGCGCCTCGACCCCGCCACCGCCGGCACCGCCGGCTTCGTCGTCCGCCTCTTGGCAATGACGGCGGTGGTGGTCCTCGCCCTGCGGATCGCCGGGGTCAACGCCAGCACCCTTGCCGTCGGCGGGGCCTTCACCGCGGTGCTGCTGGGGCTGGCTGCGCAGCAGGCGCTGGGCGGGATCTTTGCCGGCATCGTCCTGCAGAGCACGCGGCCGTTCCGGGTCGGCGAACGGGTGCGCCTGGTCGGCGGCGCCCTCGCCGGCTCCATCGAGGGGACCGTCACCTCACTTGGCCTCTTTTACACGACCCTGAGCCAGGGAGCCGACCGGCTGCTGGTGCCGAACAACGTCCTCCTCAGCCTCGTCGTCGTGCCGCTGCGCGAGCCCGACAAGGTCGACGTTCGCGTCCGCTTCCCGGCCCAGGCGAGCCCGCGCGCGATCGAGCAACGCCTGCTGCAGGCGATCAGCGTCCCCACCCGCTACAAGCCCAGCGTCTCCCTGGAGGAGCTCGACGGCGACGCGGTCGTCTTCCGCGTCAACGCGACGCCGCTGCGGCCCGAGGACGGTTCGCAGCTGGCCGAGGAGGTGCTGGAGGCGCTGCGACGCTCCGAACCGGCGACGGCGGAAACGCGGCGCGAGTAGTACTCAGTCGGCGAAGATCAGAATCGCCAGGTTGACGAGGATCGCCAGCGGCGTGAACGTCAAGGCGAGAGTGCGGAAGAACTTCGCGAACCCGCCCCGGTAGCGGATGCTCTCGAAGATGCCGAGACCGACGACGTGGGCGAGGTTGGCGAGGGCGACGCCGATCGCGATCAGGATCGCCACCGCTTCCCAGCCGGACTCGTGGCCGCTGCCGGAGGCGATCGCCGCGGCGAGAATCGCAACGACGATCGTGCCGACGATCCCGGCCACCATTCCCGCCAGGTCCGAGCGGGTCATCCCAGGGATGTAGGCGCCGCCTGCGACTTCCTTGCCGGCGAGCGGGTTGATCGTGCCGCGACCAGTCTCCTCGACGTCGACCACGTGGTCGGGCTCGTTCTCGGCGTGCTCGAGGGCGACCAGCCGCAGTGGCGGCTCGATCGATTCCTCCGCCCGCTCGTAGAGGCCTTTCTCGTACCACTCCGTTTGTCCCTCGGCGTGGGTGAAAATCAGCACTTCGTCAGCCGGCTGTTTCAACAGCGCGTCCTGCGCGGCCTGCACCGGGTCGGGATCGCCAACCTCGCCGCTGACCTCGAGGCCACCGTCGCGCAGCGCCTTCAGGTTGCGCTCCAGGCGATTCTCGGCCCGCTCCCGCGGGCCCTCGATGTCCCCAAGGGTGTGCCGCAGCGGGGTTGCCTCCACTGCGGGGACGACGATCCGCACCTCCACTCCGGTGCCGTTGGCATTGGCCTGCAGTTGCTCCAGCGGCTCGGAGCCGTGAAGGTCGTCGGTGACGATCGCGATCACTCGGCGGGACATGGCTGGACCTCCTACTCGTTGCGGCGAATCGCCTCGTCGGCGTCCTGCGGGATCTCTTCGTCCGCTTCACCGAAGGCCGAGGTGTCACTCGGCTCCTCTGGCGAGCCAGCGTCGCGATTCGGGAACCGTTTTTCGTCGCCGTGCTCGGCGTTGTCGATCAGCTCCGCCTCGGCCAGCTCGAAGCCCTCGGCCTCCCCCTCCCCGCCCTCGACCAACGGCCGTTGGGCCGGGTCGTCGACGGGGTCATCGGGGGCGGGGCCGCCGATCCGTGCGGCTTCCGCGGCCGCGGCGTCGGCCTCTTCCTCGGCGATCGGGTCTTTCTCCGGCTCGCTCACGAAGGCTTCCTCTCTCCCCACATGCCGGTGTCGCCCTGGGCCTGGTGCTGAGGCTGACGGCCGGGCTGCTCGGGCGGGGCCAGTTTCTCGTCGGCGCGCCGACTCATCCCCGCGTAGGCGAGGAAGCCGACGAAGCCGATTACGAAGAAGATCAGCGCGAAGATCGGCGACCAGGCGACCGCGATCAGCGCCAGCAGGATGATCAGGACAATCGGTATGACGTACATGCTGGGCCGGTACCCCTGCCGCGCAGGCACGAAACTCCGCGTCTTCGTTTTCCACCCTTCCCTCGGGGTACTCGCAAGGTGAACGGAAACGACTGAGGAGGAGTGAGATGGGCACCCAAGAGGCTGGGCAGATCACCGGCACCAAGGACAAGGACTACAACGTCATCTGGTTCACCGAGCAGTGCCTCAGCAACGTGCTGCGGCTCGAGACCTACGTCGAAGACGCGGAGCGCGAGGGCGACTCTGATCTTGCGGACTTCTTCCGCCGCGCGCAGGAGACGAGCCGCAAGGGCGCCGAGCAGGGTAAGGACCTTCTTCGCTCGCGCCTCTCTTCCTGAGGGATGCCATGCCGGCCCGGCCGGCGGCCGGGCCGGCTGTTTGCCGGCTCAAGAACCGGTGCTGACCGAGGCGGAGCGGGCGGCCATCCAGCCGGCTGCGGCGCCGAGCGCGCCCCCGAGACCGAGCAGGGTCGCGGCGCGCATCGGGTCCCGCTTCAACTTCGAGGCGGTGCCGTGAGCGGTGTGCTTGGCGGCGGCCTTGGCCACCTTCTTGGTGAGGTTCTTCTTTATCGCTGACATGTCCGCCCCATACCCGGCGTCCCCGCCGGATTACACCAGTTGCGGAACCGACAGTCCCTGCCGCAAGGTGATCGCGTTGGGGGGAGCGAATTCCTCCCAGTCGTTGTTGAGGTAGGCGAAGACTTCGCGGCGGGAACGCCAAGCGGCAATCCGCCGCCGCCAGTGGTCGAGCTCGGTCTTCGAGTAGTTGCCGTTGCGGCCACGGGCGCCGTGGTGCAGCCGCAGGTAAGCGACCCCCCCCGGCCGGCCGCGCCTCCGGCAGGTCCCGCCTGCCGTCGTGGGGAATCACCAGCGAGGCGCCGTGGTCCTCGAGGATCCGCCGCACCGCTGGCACGAACCAGCTCGAGTGCCGGAACTCGAAGCAGTGGCGCGCTGGGGGCAACAGCTCTAGCGCCGCGGCGAGGACGGCGTCGTCGCGGTGGAAGTTGCCGGGCAGCTGCCACAGCAGCGGCCCCAGCTTGCCGCTCTCGCGCAACGGCTCCAGCGGCTCCCAGAAGCGGGCGAGCCCCGGCTCGATCCCGCGCAGCCTTTTCATGTGGGTGAGGTAGCGACTGCCCTTGACCGCGAAGAGAAAGCCGGGCGGGGTGCGCTCGACCCACCCTTCCACCACCTCGCGCTTGACCAGGCGGTAGAAGGTGTTGTTGACCTCGACGGTGTCGAAGATCTCGGCGTAGCGTTCGAGCCAGCGCGCCTGCGGCACCCCTTCGTAGATGCCGTGGCGCCAGGAGTCGTAGACCCAGCCCGAACAACCGATTCGCACATGTTTCATCTCAGCCCGGGTACCCCGCATCCATGCCGCTGAACGCGATCCTGGACGTCGACGGGACCCTCGTCGACACCAACTATCACCACGCCCTCGCCTGGCACCGGGCACTGCACGCCCACGGCCACCCCGTACAGATGTGGAAGGTCCACCGTCACATCGGCATGGGGGGCGACCAGATCCTCGACGCCCTGATTGGCGAGGAGGCCGCGGCCGAGGAGGGGGACGCGATCCGCGAAGCCGAGGCGGAGGCCTACGGAGAGCTGATCGACGAAGTCGAGCCGATGCAGGGGGCGCGAGAGCTGATCGAGAAGTTGCGCGACGCCGGCGCCAGCGTGATCCTCGCCAGCTCCGCCAAGCAGGAGGAGGTCGACCACTACCTCGACCTGCTGGAGGCGCGGGAGCTGATCGACGATTGGACCACCTCCGCCGACGTCGAGAGCACCAAGCCCGCCCCCGACCTCGTCCTTGCCGCACTCGAGAAGGCGGGCAACGACAACCCCGCGGTGATGGTCGGTGACTCGGTCTGGGACGTGAAAGCGGCGAAAGCGGCCGGGGTGCCCACCCTCGCCGTCCTCACCGGCGGCTTTTCGGAGGCGGAGCTACGCGATGCGGGCGCCTCGCAAGTGGTCGAATCGATAGCGGAGCTGGATTTCGAGCCGCTGTTTGCGGAGTCCTCTGCAAATTGAGCTTGGCCGCAGGGTCTTCATCGGGGAGGTTCTCCCGGTGGCGAGGAGACAGGACCGAGTGGATCAGGAACTGGTCAAGGCGCTGTCGCACCCACTGCGGGTGGAAATCCTCGAAAGGCTACAGGGCCGGATCGCCAGCCCGGTCGAACTCTCCCGGGAGCTGAACGCGAGCCTGGGCGTAATCGTCTACCACGCCAAGACCCTGATTCAGTGCGGCTGCCTGGAGCTCGTCTACAGCGAGCCCCGCCGCGGCAGCCGCGAGGACTTCTTCGGGATCACCTCCCGCTCTTCCCTGCGCCGGAATTAGCTCTTCGCTTCCCCGGACTTCGCCTTTTCCTTGTTGACGGTGCGGGCGGCGATTTCCTCCGCCCGCTTCTCCGAGCGCCCTTCTTCCTTCTCGCTCTTCTTGATGTGTTTGTACTGGCGGTCCCGCTTGCTGCCCTTCTTGACTCCGCGCGGTGGCATCAGTTCACGCTCGCTTTCCGGCGCTGGCCCTCGTGGACGCCCTCGGCGAACTCCTCGACGATCTTCGCCTTGAAGGCTTCGAGGTCGTCCGGTTTGCGGCTGGAGACGAGGCCCTGGTCGACGTGGACCTCCTCGTCGACCCACTCGGCGCCGGCGTTGCGCAGGTCGGTCTCCAGGCTCGGCCAGGAGGTGAGGGTGCGGCCCTTGGCGACGCCGGCATCGATCAGGGTCCAGGGTCCGTGGCAGATCACGCCGACCGGCTTGCCCGCCGCGAAAAACCCGCGCACGAACTCGAGCGCCTCCGGCTTCGTCCGCAGTTGGTCGGGGTTGGCGACCCCGCCGGGGAGGACGAGCCCGTCGTATTCGCCGGCATCGGCCTCGCCGACGGTGCGGTCGACCTCGAAGGTGTCGGCCTTGTCGAGATGGTTGAAAGCTTGGACCTCGCCGGCTTCGGGCGCCAGCAACTCCGCTTCAGCCCCGGCCTCGCGCACCGCTTCCAGCGGCTCGACCAACTCCACTTGCTCGACGCCCTCGTTGGCGGTCAGGAAGGCGATCTTCTTTCCCTGCAGGCGGTCGGACATCGCGACCCTCCTCGTGCTCGTCAGGTGATTGCGGTCACCTGACGAGTACCCCCGCCGCGGGAGGCTTAACGCGCGGCGGCCCGGGCGTCGGAGGTACCGGCCGCCGGCACTGCCTGCGCCTTGCTCCCCTGCCGCTGCCAACCGAGCTCAAAGGTGAGGGGAACCTGGACCCGCTCTCTCGCCAAACAGCGCGGGCAAGAAGTCCACGAGGACGCTGCCTGTGCCGAGTATCCACTTCCGCAGTTGTCACACCGAAACATCTGGAGTCTCCCGTCTATCCCATTTGTCGAAGCCCGTTGGGCGCTTCACTACCCTTGGTCCAATGGGGGAAAACGAGACTTGCGTAATTTGTCACCCGAGGCCCTAAGAGATGTCGCGTAGCGGTTGTGGCCGCGTGAGAGAGTGAGCCGGATGCAAGAGCCGCAGGAACTGGAGCTGTGGCGCTACCTGAGGAGTCAGCGTGAGCTCGCGGCCCGCTTGATCAAAGGTGACTCCCTCGACCAGGTGGCTCCCCGCTTCCTCGAAATCGTCGCCAATCTGCTCCGCTGGGAGGCGGGAGCGATGTGGGAAGTGACCGGCGAGAAGGAGCCGTTGCGGCTGGTCTCGGGCTGGAGCACCCCTGACCTCGACGCCCGGCCGCTCTGGCGGCGCAGCCGCGAAATCGATTTCATGCGCGGCACCGGGCTACCCGGCGACGCTTGGGGCAGCGGGCAGATCGCCCTCGCCCCCAACTACAAGGCCTACCCAACGCCGACGCCGCGCTTCGAAACCTCAGCCGAACTGGGCCTGGAGGCGGCACTGGCAATTCCCGTGCCCACCGGCTCGCCGGAGAACGTCCTCGCGGTGGCCGAGTTCCACACCACCTCCTTCAATCCCCAGTCCGAGGAGCTGATGGAGCTGCTGGCGAGCTTTGCCGATCAGCTCGGCACCTTCATCGCCAGGCGCCGAGCGGAGGCGAAGAGCGCTGAGGCCGAGCGCTTCCGCCAGCACCTGGCCGAGGTCGTGCGCGGGACCCAGGACGCTGTTTTGAGCAAGGATCTGGACGGGATCGTCACCACCTGGAACCCCGCCGCGGTGCGGCTCTATGGCTACAGCACCGAGGAAGCGATCGGGCGCCACGTCTCCTTCCTCGTCCCCCCCGACCACAAGAACGAGGAGATGGTGATCCTCGATCGGATTAAGCGCGGCGAACGGCTTGAGACCTACGAGACCGAACGGCTCCGCGCCGACGGGGCTCGGATTGCCGTCTCGCTCACCGTCTCCCCGATCCGCAGTCCGCTGCGGGGGCTGATCGGTGCCTCGGTTGTCGCCCGCGACATCACCGCCGAGGTGCGGCGGCGGCGCGCGCAGGAGTTCCTCGTCGCCGCCAGCCGCCTCCTCGACAGCTCGCTCGACCCGGTCGAGACGGCGCGGACGATCGTCTCCACCGCAGTGCCGGAGCTGGCCGAGCTCTGCCTGATCGACTTCCGCCGTCCCGACGGCTGGTATGGCGACAGCGTCGTCGCCGGTGCCAATCCGGAGATGGCAGCGCGCCTGGAAAAGATCCGGCGCGAACAGCCGCTCGACCCGGCCGGCGAGCACCCGGTGGCGCAGGTGCTGCGGCTGAACCAGCCGATGGTCTGGCGCGACCTGAAAGCGCCGGAGGTGGTCGACAAGGTCTCCCAGAACGCCGACCACCTGCAGCTGATGCACGACGCCGGCTACAACTCCGCCGCGGTGGTCCCGCTCACCGCCCGCGGTCGCACCCTCGGCGCCCTCTCTTTCCTCCACGCCCACGGCGACCTCCGCTACGACCACGGCGACCTCGAGTTCCTCTCCGAGCTGGGAGAACGGGCGGCGCTGGCGCTCGACAACGCCCGCCTCTACCGGGAGCGCGACCGGGTGGCGAAAAACCTGCAGCGCGGCCTGCGACCGCCGCGGCCGGCGAAGGTGCCGGGGCTCGACATCTCTGTGGTCTTCGAGGCGGCCGGCGAGGGGATCGAGGTCGGGGGCGACCTCTACGACGTGATCCCGAGCGAGAAATGCTGCTGGATCCTCGTCGGCGACGTCGCCGGCAAGGGCAGCACCGCTGCCGGCGTCTCGGTCGCGGTGCGCCATTCCGTGCGCGGGCTGACCCGGGAGATCGCCGAGCCCGACGAGGTACTGCGGCGCGTCAACGAGCTGCTGCTGACCGGCGAAAGCCTCAATGACTTCGCGACGGGGATGCTCGCCTGCCTGCGTCGCGATGGCGACGAGTGGAAGCTGACGCTCGCCTCGGCGGGACATCCACCGGCTGTACTGGCGGGCCCAGACGGGCCACGACTGCTCGGCGGCGGTTCGGTGCTCGGCGCCTGGCGCGAGGCCAACATCGAGCGCCACGAGTGCGTTCTCAGGGCGACCAACACCGTTGCCCTCTGCACCGACGGCTGGTTGGAGGCCGGTCCGACCTCTTCCCACCAGGGCCCCGAGAGCTTCGCCGAGATGACGCAGGCCCTCTGCGGCCTCGAGCTCGACGAGGTAACCGAGCGGCTTCGCGCCGACGCCGTCGGCCGCAGCTCAGGAACGCTGCGCGATGACCTGGTCGTGCTCGCGATTCGCCCCCAGGGCGCCTCGGATGTCGAGGCGCCCGGGGAGCTCGCGATCAGTCGGTCGGCTGCCTAACGGCGCGCCGCGGCTTTTTTGCCAGAGCTGCGTTTGCGGCCGCTGGCTTTTTTCGCCCCGGAGGAGCGTTTTGCCGCCGATTTCGCTTTCGCCGCCGGCCGTTTTGCTTTCGTCGTCGTGCGTTTCGCTGCCGGCCGTTTCGCTTTGGCTTTACTCGGTTTCCGGGCTGGGCTGGAGCCGCGACGCTGGGCGGCTGGGATGTCCTCCCGCGCTACCGCGCCAGTCAGCGACTTGATCTGGCCCTGGAGGAAGTTGGCCATTTTTTCCTCCTCGCGGCGGATCGCCCGCGCCAGTTTCGCCGTCTCGGAATCTTTGACTTTTTCGGCGAGGGTCTCGATCGCTAGGTAGGTGGCGATCTCCTCGTGCTCGTTGAAGTACTCGGTCTTGGCGTTCTTCAGCATTTTCTCCTGCTCGCCGCTGCCGCGGATCGCGTGGAGAGGGCCCTTCGCCGCCGCGGTCAATTTGCCGACCGCCCCCTGCAGGGTCTGGCCGCCGCCGCCTAGTCTCTTGATCCGGCGCTCGACCTGTTTGGCGTGCTGTTTCGTCTCTTTCAGATGCTGCTGGAGCCGTTTTTTGTAAGGGCCTTTGACGGTCATCGCGATATGGGCCTGCAGGGCAGCCTCCAGTTCGCGCTCCTTGCCATAGGCCTCGCTGAGGTACTGGACCAACTTCGCGTCACGCTCATTCATGTCCGCCATCGCGATTTGCGCCTCCTCCTTACTTTTGTCGATGCGTTTTCCTACCCAGCGGCCTTGCGGCAAAACTGGGCGCGGGAGGGTAATGATTCGGCGGCCGCCGACTAGACTCCCTGGGGTGAGCGAGAAGGCGATCGAGCACGGGTTCCGCGAGGGGGACAAGGTCTGGGTCCAAGACGGAGACGGCAACCGCCACCCCGGCGTCTTCGTCGGCGACAACGAAGCATCCGGCTGGTTCGGCGGCGGGCCCAGCGCCTACGTCGCCCACCCGGAGGCGCATCAGGCCGAGGTCGTTTCGATCTTCCGCATCACCCCCCGCGACGAGTAATTTCGGCGCCTGTCGATTTCGACGGCGCCCGTTCGTCGTTGAGGTAAAAGGGCGGAATCGCTGCCCCCGACGAAGGAGACTCAGATGCGTTTCATGATGTTCATGTACCCCGAAATCGAGGAGAAGGACTGGGGACCGCAGGACGACAACGTCGAGGAGTTCAAGGCGATGAGCCGCTACAACGAGGAGCTGCGCAAGGCGGGGATGGTGCTGTCGCTGGACGGGCTGCAGCCGCCGAGCGAGGGCGGCGTCGTCTCGATCGACGATGGCAAGGCGACGATCACCGACGGACCGTTCGCCGAGACCAAGGAGGTCGTCGGCGGCTACTGGCTGATCCAGGCCCGCTCGAAGGAGGAGGCGCTGGAGTGGGCAAGCCGCTGCCCGGCCGAGAACTGCAGGATCGAGGTGCGGCGGGTCTTCGAGATGGAGGACTTCCCGCAGGACGTGCAGGACGCCGTCAGCGAGAACTTCGGCGGCTAGCTTGAGCGACGCCACCCGCGCGATCGAGGCTGTCTGGCGGATCGAGTCCGCCCGCCTCGTCGCCGGCCTGGCGCGGATGGTCGGCGACGTCGGCCTCGCCGAGGACCTGGCGCAGGACGCGCTGGTGGCGGCACTGGAGAAGTGGCCGGAGGCCGGGGTCCCGGAAAACCCGGGCGCCTGGCTGATGGCGACGGCGAAAAACCGGGCGATCGACCGCCTGCGGCGGGAGAAGACCTACCAGCGCAAGCGCGAAGAGGTCGCGCGGGAGACCGGGGCGATGTTCGCGATGGAGCGCTCGGACTTCGAGGCGGCGGCCGAGGACGAGATCGGCGACGACCTGCTGGCGCTGATCTTCACCTGCTGCCACCCGCTGCTCTCGCGCGAGGCGCGGGTGGCGCTGACCCTGCGCCTGCTCGGCGGGCTGACGACGCCGGAGATCGCCCGCGCCTTCCTCGCCCCAGAGCCGACCGTGGCGCAGCGGCTGGTGCGGGCGAAGCGGACCCTGCGCGACGCCAAGGTGCCGTTCGAGGTGCCGCGCGGGGCGGAGCTGGCCGAGCGCCTGCCCTCGGTGCTGGAAGTGATCTACCTCGTCTTCAACGAGGGATATGCGGCGAGCGCCGGCGAGGACTGGATTCGCACCGACCTCTGCGAGGAAGCGCTGCGCCTGGGTCGGATCCTCGCCGAGCTGGCCCCGGCCGAGCCCGAGGTGCACGGGCTGGTGGCGCTGATGGAGATCCAGGCCTCCCGCAGCGCCGCCCGCCGCGGACCGGACGGCGCGCCGGTGCTGCTGCTCGACCAGGACCGCGGCCGCTGGGACCCGCTCCTGGTCGTCCGCGGGCGACGGGCGTTGGAGCGAGCAGAAGCCCTGCCGGGCCCGCTCGGCCCCTACGGCCTCCAAGCCGCAATCGCCGCCTGCCACGCCCAGGCGATCCGGCCCGAGGAAACCGACTGGGTGCGGATCGCCGCCCTCTACGAGGCCCTGGCCCAGGTCGCCCCCTCTCCGGTCGTCGAGCTGAACCGAGCGGTAGCCCTGGGCATGGCCTTCGGCCCGGAGGCGGGTCTCGAACTCCTGACGCAGATCGAAGACGACCCGTCCCTGGCGCAGTACCACCTCCTCCCCAGCGTCCGCGGCGACCTGCTCGAGAAAGCGGGCCGCCCCGAGGAAGCGGCAGCTGAATTTAGAAAAGCCGCGACCCTGGCCACCAACGACCGCGAGAAGGACCTCCTACTGCAGCGTGCAGAGGGGCATGGGTGACCCTCCCCAGACACTCAACATCGAGCCATAGCGAGATGTGTCTGGGGTGGGTCACCCATGCCCCTCCCCCGCAGCCAATCGCTTGATCCCGTCCTCTTCGAGCCGCAGCATGCGCCAGTCGTCGAGGCGGCGGGCGCCGAGCTTGGCGTAGAACTCGAGGGCTGGCTCGTTCCACTCCAGGGCGCACCATTCGAGGCGGGCGTACTCGCGCTCCTCGGCAATCCTCGCCAGGCGCTCCATCACCGCCAGGCCGATGCCGCCGCGGCGGTGCTCGGGGCGAACGTAGACGTCCTCGAGCCAGATGCCCGGCCGGCACTCGAAGGTGGAGAAGTTGGTGAAGAAGATCGCGTAGCCGACGGCTTCGCCGTCGCTCGTCTCCAGCAGCAGCGCCTCGGCCGCCTGACGCTCGAAGAGGGAGCGGTGCAGCGCCTCGGCGGTCCCGGCGACCTTGTCGCCGAGTTTCTCGTAGGAGGCGAGCTCGAGGATCAGGTCGTAGAGGACCTGGACGTCCTCCTCGGTCGCCGCGCGGATCTCGACGTCGTTGGCCGTGGCCATCGCTCGCAGCCTAGGCGACCGTCTCAGCCCGAGCCCTGGAGGCGCGGCAGGACGGAGTTCTTGTAGACGTCGATCGCCCCCAACGGGTCGGTGCCGGAGTTGTTCATCAGGGCGACGATGGTGGCCCCCATCGCTTCGACCTCGCGGATCCGTTCGACGTGCGCCTCAGGGTCGGCGGCGACGATCAGCGCCTCCTTCAGCTCCTCGTCGGAGACCTGGCGCGCGCCCTCCTCGTACATCGCCTGCGGGTCGTGCCACTCGTCGCGGTAGAACTCTTTCGGCTGCGAGCCCTTCCAGACCCGGCAGCCCTCCAGCGCCGCGTCGTCGTCGGGCGCCCAGGAGAAGGCGGCCTGGAGGACCACCTCGCCCGGTTCCCGCCCCGCGTCCTCGGCGGCGCCCTTGTAGGCGTCGAGGATCTCCGGCACCTTTTCGGGGTCGGCGAGGGTCCAGATCCCGTCTCCCTGGCGACCGGCGACGCCGGCGGCCTTGGGCCCGAAGGCGGAGACGTAGATCGGCGGCCGGCGGTTCTCGGGGCGCGAGTGGACGTAGGCGCGGTCGGTCTTGAAGTACCTGCCACCGCTGAGGCGCTCGCCGTCCCAGAGGGCGCGGATCATCTCCAGCGCCTCCTCCATCCGCTCCACCTTCTCGCCCGGCGAGGGCCACTCGGCCCCCAGCGGCATCTCGTTCAGCGCCTCCCCCGAGCCGATCCCGAGGTAGGGACGGCCGGGGAACATCAGCTCCATCGTCGCCCAGGCCTGAGCGATCAGGACCGGGTGGTAGCGCGGCCCCGGCGGGGTCACCGCGGTGCCGAAGCTGACCCGCTCGGTCGCCTGCGCGGCGGCGCCGAGCCAGACCCAGGCGTGGCCCGCCTCCCCCGGCTCCCACCAGGGCTGCAGGTGGTCGCTGCAGCCGATCCCGTCGAAGCCGGCGTGCTCGGCGGCGACCGCCTGGCGCAGCAGCTGCTCGGGCGGGAACTGCTCGTGGGCGCAGAGGTGGAGGTAGCGCATGACCCGCGCGACCTCGGGCCTACGCCTTGCCCTCGAACTCGTACTCGCGCAGGAAGCCCTCGAAGAGGCGGCGGTGGCCCTGCTCGTCGCGGAGGATCGAGATCACCATGTCCTGGGTGACGGGATCGACCCCGTCGGTCACCTCGACGATCCGGGTGTAGTGCTCGATCGCCCCGGTCTCGGCTTTGATCACGCCGCGGATCACGTGGACGACGTCGACCTGGTGCTCGGGCGGCTGCAGGAAGCTCTGCTCGGCGCTGAAGGCTTCGGAGCCGGGGACGACGCCGTAGAGCTCCTTGATCCGGGTGGCGAACGCTTTCGCGTGGCCGAGCTCCTCTTCGACGTCTTCGGCCAGGGACTCGCGGATCTCCTGGGCGCGGACGCCGTCGAGGTTGGTGGAGGCGGCGAGGTAGCTCATCACCGTCTCGATCTCCATCCAGTAGGCCTTGGTCAGAAGCTCGACGATCTCTTCGCGGGTGCCGGAGGCATCGCCGCTGAAGATTCCCTTGTCGAGGCTGCTGGTCTCCATCACGTTCACTCCCTCTGGTCGTCTGGTCACTCGTCGGGTCGCCGGTCGTCCACGCCTGGCGGCTACCCCAGGGGATGAGCGGGGAAACGCGCTCCTTCTCGCTTTCATGGCTAGTCTGCCGCGCCATGGACACGATCGATTCCCTGTTGGAGAACAACCAGGCCTTCGCCGCTGGCCTCGCGGAGCGGCACCTCGACGTCGAACCTCAGCGCCACCTGGCGATCGTCACCTGCATGGACTCCCGGCTCGACGTCTTCGCCGCCCTGGGTCTCGACCACGGCGAGGCGCACGTGCTGCGCAACGCCGGCGGCGTCATCACCGACGACGTGATCCGCTCGCTGGCGCTCTCGCAGCGGCGGCTGGGTACCCGTGAGGTGATGCTGATCCACCACGACGACTGCGGCCTGCAGAAGATCACCGAGGACGGCTTCCGCATGGAGCTGCAGGAGACGACCGGGGTCGCCCCCTCCTTCGCGATCGAGGCCTTCGCCGACGTCGAGGAGGACGTGCGGCAGTCGATCCGCCGCGTCCGCACCTCCCCCTTCCTCCCCCACCGCGACGTCGTGCGCGGCTTCGTCTACGACGTCGACACGCACCGGCTGCGCGAGGTCGAGGCAGAGGAATAGATGACGACCGTCACCCCCTACGGGTCCTGGTCCTCGCCGATCGCGGCGGAGACGGTGGCGCGGGCGGGGCGGCGGCTGGCGTTCCCGGCGCTGGCCGAGGACGGCGCGGTCTGGTGGGCCGAGGGGCGGCCGGAGGAGAGCGGCCGCGTCTGCTTGATGCGGCGGCCCGAGGGCGGCGAGCCCGAACGGGTGACGGCGGAGGGGGTCAACGTGCGCACCCGCGTCCATGAGTACGGTGGCGGCGCCTGGGCTTTGGTCGGGGCCGACCTCGTCGTCTTCGTCGGCTTCGAGGACCAGCGTCTCTACCGCCAGCGAGTGGGAGAGGAGCCGGTCCCGATCTCACCGGAGGCGCCCGAGCCGGGGGCGCTGCGCTACGCCGACATGCGGCCGAGGCCGGATGGGGACGCCGTCGTCTGCGTGCGCGAACGGGACGCCGAGCCCGAACCCGTCAACGAGATCGTCTCGCTGCCGCTGGACGGCTCCGCCGAGCCACAGGTGCTCGCTGGCGGTCGCGACTTCTACTCCTTCCCGCGCATCAGTCCTGACGGTGCCTGGCTCGCCTGGACCTGCTGGGACCACCCGAACATGCCCTGGGACGGAACCGAGCTCTGGCTGGCGCCGCTTGGGGATCCAGGCGAGGAGCGGCTGATCGCCGGTGGCCACGAGCGCTCGGTCTTCCAGCCCGAGTGGGATCGCGACGGGCGCCTGCACTTCGTCTCTGACCGCGACGGCTACTGGAACCTCTACCGTGCCAGCGACCCTGGCGGGCAGCTCAGCGGCGAGGACGGTGCCCTGGTTCAGCTGACCGAGGAGAAGGCGGACCTCGCCCACCCGCAGTGGCTTTTCGGCGGCGCCACCTTCGCTTTCCTCGAGAGCGGCGCGATCGCCTGCGTCCGCACCGAGAACGCCGAGGAAAAGCTCTTCCTACTGCGGCCCGAGGGCTGGGAACCGAGCGGCCTCGACCTGCCGTTCACTTCCTTCGGCTATCCCGCCCTCTCGGCGCGGGGCGAGAAGGTCGCCTTCGCCGCCGCCAGTCCCGAGAGCGAGGCCGCCGTCGTGATCTACGACGCAGGAAGCGAGGAGACCGAGGTGGTGCGGACCTCGAGCGAGGAGCCGGTCGACCCCGCCTACGTCTCGCGGCCGCGGCCGATCGAATTCCCGACCGGCGAAGGCGAGGTCGCCTACGGCTTCTACTACCCGCCGGCCAACCCCGAGTTCGAAGCGCCGGAGGGGGAACTGCCGCCGCTGATCGTCGAGAGCCACGGCGGTCCCACCTCCCACGCCACCCCCGCCCTCAGCCGCGAGTTCCTCCACTGGACCAGCCGCGGGATCGGCGTCGTCGACGTCAACTATCGCGGCTCCAGCGGCTACGGGCGCGAGTACCGCAACAAGCTGCGCGGGACCTGGGGCGTGGTCGACACCGAGGACTGCGTCAACGCTGCGCGGTACCTGGCCGCGGAGGGTCTCGCCGACGGGGCGCGGCTGGCGATCCGCGGCGGCTCGGCCGGCGGCTACGCCACCCTCTGCGCGCTCACCTTCCACGACGCCTTCGCCGCCGGCGCCAGCTACTACGGGGTCGCCGACGCCGAGGCGCTGGCCGGCGACACCCACAAGTTCGAGTCCCGCTACCTCGACCGCCTGATCGGGCCCTATCCGCGGGAGGCGGAGCTGTACCGCGAGCGCTCGCCGATCCACCACGTCGAGCAACTGCGCTCGCCGGTGATCCTCTTCCAAGGGCTGGAGGACATGGTCGTGCCGCCGAACCAGGCGGAGACGATGGCGGCGGCGCTGGAGCGCAACGGCGTCCCCCACGCCTACCTCGCCTTCGAGGGCGAGCAGCACGGCTTCCGCAAGGCGGAGACGAACATCCGCTGCCTCGAAGCCGAGCTGTACTTCTACGGCCGGATCATGGGCTTCGAGCCGGCCGGGGACCCCGAGCCGGTCGAGATCACCGGGCTGCCGAGCTAGCCCGCTAACTCACCACGCAGTTCTTGGAGCCGCCTTCGGTTTCGCCTTTTTCCGGGAAGGCGTGGGCGAGCGCAAGCGCGATCAGCTGGGCGCGGGCGGCGTAGCCGGGAGTGGTGAAGTGGATGCCGTCTTCGATGAACCAGTCGTCTTTGACGTCGGAGGCCCAGTCGTAGACGCGCATGTTCGGGTAGGAGTCGCAGGCGGCTTCGAGTTCCTCGTCCCACTTCTCCATGTTCTCCTTCGAGTAGGGGTCGCCGGCTTCCACCAGGGAGCGGACGTTGACCCAGAGCACCGGTTCGTCGCCGATGATCGTCATCATTTTTTCGATCCGTTCGCGCTCGCCGACGGTCGAGCCGGCGGCGACGTTGGCGGCCTCGTTGGTCCCCAGCGCCAGCACCCAGCAGGCTTCGAATTTGGGTTCCGCCTTCCAGGCGGCGGCGACTTCCTGGGCGTTGGGGTTGCCTTCGAACTGCTCTTCGATCGAGGTCGCCCCCTGCACCTCCATGTGGACTTCTTTGACCCCGACTTCGGCGTAGCGGGCGGGGATCCGCTGGCCTTCCTCGGGCAGGTATTCGGCGTTATCGAGGCCCTCGGAAGTCGAGTCGCCGATGTGGACGACGGTCTTGCAGGACGATTTCGTCGAGTCCGCCGCCTGCGCCTTGGTCAGCGGCGGCGGCTTCGTCGCTCCCCCCTCCGCCCGCGCCTGCTCTACGCGGATGTTTTCCCCTTCGGCGGAGCTCGAGTTGACGCCAGCCATGCCGGCGGTGGCGACGAGGAGGACGACGCCCATGCCGACGATCGCCACCCGCATGCCGGGCGCGAAGGTCTCCCATTTCCAGCCGACGGCGCGGCGGCGGGCGAAGAAGCGGCCGATCGCGCCGTGGCGGATCGGCTCCTCGACGAAGCGCCAGGAGAGCGCGGCGATGCCGAAGATCGCCGCTACCTGCAGCAGGCTGCGGACGAGGTTGTCGTCGTGGATGCCCTGCGGCGAGGTGAGGACGATGACCGGGGTCTGCCAGAGGTAGATCCCATAGGAGCGGACGCCGACCCAGCGCAGCGGCCTCACCCCGAGCCAGGCGCCGAGGCGGCAGGCCGGGTGGGTGAGCGGCATCAGCACCATCACCGTCGCCAGCGAGAGGAGGACGAAGCCGCCGCGGTAGTTGAAGGCCGAGAGTTCGCCGGTCCGCCAGATCATCAGGGCGATGATCAGGAGGCCGGCGGCGCCCATCGCGTCGAGCGTATTGCGCGCCTGCGGGGCGATGCGGCGGCTGAGTTTGCGGCTCGGCCAGACCATCGCCAGGGCGGCGCCGAAGAGGAGGCCGCCGGCGCGGGTGTCGGTGCCGAAGTAGATCCGCGAGGGGTCGAGGCTGGGCTCGTAGAGGACCACCATCAGGATCGAGGAGGCGAGCGCGCCGGCGAGGGTCAGCAGCGCCAGGCGGGGGCGGACGCCGGAGGGCAGCGGGCGCTCGTGGACGAGCTTGACCCCGAGCAGGAGCAGGAACGGCCAGACGATGTAGAACTGCTCCTCGACCGAGAGCGACCAGAGGTGGTCGAGCGGGCCTTCGGCTTCGAAGCGGGCGAAGTAGGAGACGTCGGCGAAGATCTGCTCCCAGTTGTTGACGTAGAAGATCGCCGAGATCACGCCCTTGCGGAACTGGTCCGGCTGGGCCGGGCCGAAGATCGTCACCCAGGCGACGACGATCGCCAGCATCACGAAGAGGGCCGGGAGCAGGCGGCGGGCACGGGCGAGCCAGAAGGCGGTCAGCTTGATCCGCCCGCGGGCGTTCAGCTGGGCGAGGAGGATGTCGCTGATCAGGTAGCCGCTGAGGGTGAAGAAGACGCCGACCCCGAGCATGCCGCCGGGAGCCCAGTCGACGCCGAGGTGGAAGAGGATGACGGCGAGGACGGCGATCGCGCGCAGCCCGTCCAGCCCAGGCATGTAGCGCTGGTTGCGCTTGACGGGTTCCGGCATCGGTCGCTCGCATCCTAGGGATCGGCGCTGATAGCTTTCGGCGCCGTGAGTCCCGTCCGCGCCTCCCGTCATCGCTTCTTTGCCGCCTTTGCGGCAACGGCTGTCGCGGCGCTGGCGTTGCTGTCACTCGGCGGCGGTTCCGCCACGGCGGCGACCTGCCCGAGCTTCCGGGTCCTGCACGACGACCGCATCGGCGCGGCGGTCCTGCCGGCCGGCAACTACGAGATCGGCGTCAAGGCCGGGATCAGCTGCCAGGAAGCGTCGAAACTGTTCGCCCGCTTCCTCCAGGACTGGGACGGCAAGCTGCCGAGCCCCTGGAAGGTGATCGCCGAAGAGAGCGGCAAGGCTTCGTTCGAGCGCGGCAACCTCCCCGGCTTCACCGTCGAGCGAATCGGCGGCGGGGGCGGCGGGAACAACAACCTCGCCGGCAAGCTCTGCCCCGGCACCTTCACCGTCAACGCCGGGTCACACGTCGGCCCCCTGTTCTTCGCCAAGGGCCAGTACCTGATCTACATCCCGGCCAAGTCGGGAATCAGCTGCCGCCGCGCCTCGGTCCTGTTCACCAGGTTCCTCGCTGCCCCGGGCGGCGCGCTGCCCGATCCGTGGCAGGTGAAGACGCAGACGGCGACTTTCTACAAGCCGGTCCACCCGCTGCGGTCAGCGTTCCGCATCGAGCCGGCGAAAGGCGTCTAGCGCAGCAGCGCCCGCAGGTCGGCGGCGATTGCCTCCGGTTCGTCGTCGAGCTGGTTCCAGGTGATGTGGGTGACGGTGTAGCCGGCGGCGGTAAGACGGCGGTCGCGAGCTCGGTCGTCGCGAAAGGCGCTCTTGGTGGAGTGGCCCTGCCAGCCGTCCAGCTCGACGATCTGGTTGGTGCCCGGCCAGTGGCAGTCGACTTGGTAGCGCTTGCCGTTCGGGAGAAGGATCCAGTCGTTGTAGCGCGGCAGGGACAGGCGGTGGCGGCGCAGGAACGGGCTGAAGCGCTCCTCGAGGGGCGAGCGCTTGCGGCCGGCTGGATCTTCCTCGAGGCGTTCCAGGGCGAGTCGAAGCTTCCGGACTCCCCGGCGCCCCGGATAACGCTCGATCAAGTCCGGGAGCGAGAGCCGGTCCCACAACTGGCGGAATTCCATCTCCCGGATCAGGTTCTCGACCAGGTCGAGTGGCTCCGTGGCCGCGAGATCGAAGGCGGTTCGGCAAGGACCGGTCACCGGTAGCCCCTCCTCCACCGTGACCTCATCGGCCGGCAGCGCTTTGTGGTGTCGTCTGATCCCGTCCCAGGTTCTGCTCTTGTGAGGCGTAGTGACGTCGATGACCGACCGCGAGTTCGGCCGGATCATCCAGAGAGCCGCAGCCGACCAGTGGCTGAGGACCGCGTCGGGCCCAGTAGCAAGCAGCGCTGCCATCCAGCCGCCCTGGCGCGAGATCACCCCGTGTCCCACGCGGTACACGCCCGCGTACAAGGGGTGAAGCCGCCCACTCCGGGTGCGCTTCTCAATCGCCCCACTGCTCCACCCCGCCTCCAGCAACTGCCACCGGCCCACCACCCCGTATTGCCGCTCGGCCAGCCCCGCCAACCAGCGATCATCATCGCGAGACCGCAAAAACCCTCCTTCAAGGATGGTTTTTGCGGTCTCGGCGGAAGAGGGAGACATGGGCTCCCTCTCTAAGGGTTTGGGGGGCTCGGTTTCGCCCCGGCTGAGGCTTGGGTACCTGCGGTTTATGTCGAGTGCTGCGGAGTTTTTGCCTTCCTCCCGGTCGCTGAAGGTGCTCGGGGAGGCGGTGCAGGGGTGCCGGGGGTGTCCGCTCTACGAGGACGCGACGCAGGCGGTTTTCGGGCAGGGGCGGAAAAGCGCGGAGTTGATTCTGGTCGGGGAGCAGCCGGGGGATAAAGAGGACTTGGCGGGGGAGCCGTTCGTGGGGCCGGCGGGACGATTGCTGGACAAAGCGCTGGAGGAGGCCGGGATCGATCGGTCGGCGGCCTACGTGACCAACGCGGTCAAGCACTTCAAGTGGAAACCGCGAGGCAAACGGCGGCTGCACCAGACTCCGCGAGCCGGGGAGATCGAGGCCTGCAAGCCCTGGCTGGAGGCCGAGGTCGAGGCGGTGAAGCCGCAGGCGGTCTTGGCGATGGGGGCGACGGCGGCGCGGTCGCTGTTCGGGCCGAAGGTGAAGGTGACCAAGGACCGGGGGCGGCCGCTGGAGTCGCCGCTGGCGCCGGTCGCCGCGGTGACCATCCACCCCTCGGCGATCCTGCGGCTGCGGGAGCACGACGAGCGAGAGGCCGAGTTCGCCGGCTTCGTCGCCGACCTCGAAGGCGTGGCGAGCGCGCTGCAGGGCGCCGCCAGGTGAGCGCGGGCGCGACCGCCCCCCGCCGCGGCCGCCTGCGCCGGGCCGACTGCGCCGGGCCCGGGATCAGGCGCGTCCGCCGCGGCCGCGGCTTCACCTACGAGGACGGGACCGGGGAGAAGATCGCCGACGAGGAGACGCTGGAGCGGATCCGCCAGCTGGCGATCCCGCCCGCATGGAAGGAAGTCTGGATCTGCCCCGATCCCTTCGGCCACATCCAGGCGACCGGCTACGACGAAGCCGGGCGCAAGCAGTACCTCTACCACGAGCGCTGGCAACAGCGGCAAGCGGAACGGAAGTTCGAGCTGGTCCGCGAATTCGCCCTCGAGCTGCCGAAGCTGCGCCGCGCCGTCACCGCCGACCTGCGCCGCCAGGGGATGCCGCGCGAGCGCGCTCTCGCCTGCGCCGTCCGCCTCCTCGATCTCGGCTTCTTCCGCATCGGCAGCGAGGTCTACGCCGAGGAAAACGAGAGCTTCGGGCTCGCCACCGTGCGCCGCGAGCACGTCACGGTCAAGCGCAGCGAGGTCGTCTTCGACTTTCCGGCCAAGAGCGGCCAGCGGCGGGTGCAGTCGATCCGCGACGCCGCCGCGCGCCGGGTGCTGGAGGCGATGTACCGGCGCCGCAGCGGCCCCGAGGACCTGCTCGCCTACCGGGCCGGCGGCGAATGGGTCGACGTCCGCTCCGACGAGATCAACGAATACATCCACGAGAAGATCGGCGAGGAGTTCACGGCGAAGAACTTCCGCACCTGGCACGGGACCGTGCTCGCCGCCGTCGCCCTCGCCGGCGAGGAGCCGCCCCGCTCCGAAGCCGCCGCCAAACGGGCGATCACCCGCGCCGTCAACCAGGTCTCCGAAGCGCTAGGCAACACCCCCGCCGTCTGCCGCGCCTCCTACATCGACCCCCGCGTCCTCGACCGCTACCGCGACGGAACGACCATCCGCCCCGCCCCGAGCACCAACGGCCGGATGACCGCGAAGCAGCGGCTGAAGATCGAGCGGGAAGTGATCGAGCTCGTCTCCTGAGCGGAGCTTCTTCCCGTTTCGCCTTCCCCGGGCACGGGGAGTTGGAGTTGGCAACCGTCAGTAGCTAGGGAAAGGCAACCAGCATGAGCACGCAGCAGAGGCGGCCGTTCGCGGTCGTGACCGGGGCGTCGAGCGGGATCGGGTTCGAGCTCGCCAAGGTCCTCGCCGAAGAGGGCTTCGACCTCCTGATCACCGCCGAGGACGCGGAGATCGACACCGCACAGCGTGAGCTGAACCAGCTGACCGCCAGCGTCGAGTGCACCCGCCTCGACCTCTCGCGCGAGGAGGAGGTGGCGCGGCTCTACGAGCGGATCCAGGCAACGGCGCGCCCCGTCGACGTCCTCGTCCTCAACGCCGGGACCGGTGCCGGCGGCGACTTCGTCCGCGAAAACGACCTCCGCAAGGTGCTGCGGCTGATCGACCTCAACGTCCGCTCCACCGTCCACCTCTGCAAGCTGGTAGCCCAGGACATGGTCGCCCGCGACGAGGGTCGCATCCTCTTCACCTCCTCGATCGCCTCGACGATGCCGGGCTCCTTCCAGGCCGCCTACAACGCCTCCAAGTCCTTCGTCCAGTCCTTCGCCCTGGCCCTCCGCAACGAGCTCAAGGACACCGGCGTCACCGTCACCTCGCTGATGCCGGGCCCGACCGAGACCGAGTTCTTCGAGCGGGCCGAAATGGAGGACACCCCGATCGGGGAAAGCGAGAAGGACGACCCCGCCGAAGTCGCCCGCCAAGGGTTCGACGCGCTGATGGCCGGCAAGGGGAAGGTCGTCGGCGGCTCGCTGAAAAACAAAGCCCAGGCCGCCGCGGCGAAAGTTCTGCCCGACTCGGTCAAGGCCGAGATGCACCGCAAACAGGCCGAACCCGCCACCGCGAACGAGAGGAGCGAGTAGATGAAAGCCGCCGTCTGGCACGGCCCCCGCGACGTCCGCGTCGACGAGGTCGAGGACCCGAAGATCGAGGAAGCCACCGACGCGATCGTCCGCATCACCTCGACCGCGATCTGCGGCTCCGACCTCCACCTCTACGAGGTTCTCTCCCCGTTCATGGAAGAGGGCGACATCCTCGGCCACGAGCCGATGGGGATCGTCGAGGAGGTCGGCCCCGAGGTGACCCACATCTCCCCCGGCGACCGGGTCGTGATCCCCTTCAACATCTCCTGCGGGCACTGCTGGATGTGCGACCAGCAGCTCTACGCCCAGTGCGAGACGACCCAGAACCGGGAGGAGGAAAAAGGCGCCTCCCTCTTCGGCTACACCAAGCTCTACGGCCAGGTGCCGGGCGGGCAGGCCGAGTACCTGCGGGTGCCGCAGGCGCAGTTCGGGCCGATCAAGGTGCCCGAGGGGCCGCCCGACGACCGCTTCCTCTACCTCTCCGACGTGCTGCCGACCTCCTGGCAGGCGGTCGACTACGCGGCGATCCCGGAGGGCGGCTCGGTCGCCGTCTTCGGCCTCGGCCCGATCGGGCAGATGACCGCGCGGATCGCCGCCCACAAAGGGGCGCGGGTGATCGGCGTCGACATCGTCCCCGAGCGGCTGGAGCTGGCGCGGAAGCACGGCGTCGAGACGCTCGACCTCGAAGAGCACGAGGACATCTCCGACACGATCCGCGAGATGACCGAGGGCCGCGGCACCGACGGCGCGATCGACGCGGTCGGGATGGAGGCGCACGGCGCCCCGATCGGCGAGTTCGCCCAGAAAGCGGCCGGCATGCTGCCCGACGCGGTCGCCGAAAAGCTGATCGAAAAAGCGGCGATCGACCGCATGTCGGCCCTCTACCAGTGCTTCGACACGGTTCGCCGCGGTGGCACCGTCTCGATCAGCGGCGTCTACGGCGGCATGGTCGACCCGATCCCGATGATGCAGCTCTTCGACAAGGGCGTGCAGCTGCGGATGGGCCAGGCGCACGTGAAGAAATGGATCGACGAGATCATGCCCCTGGTCAGCGACGACGCCGACCCGCTCGGGACCGAGGAGCTCGCCTCTCACAAGATCGGGATCGACGAGGTCCCCGACGCCTACGAGACCTTCCAGAAGAAGGAAGACGGCGCGATCAAGTTCGTGATCCAGCCGTGAGAGACCTGTGAGCCAGATGCGCGTCGTCGTCACCGGAGCGAGCGGCAACGTCGGCACCAGCGTGCTCGAGGCGCTGGGCCGCGAGGACGCGGTGGAGGAGATCGTCGGGATCGCCCGGCGGGTGCCCGCGGTGGAGATGCCGAAGGTCCGTTGGGTCGGGGCCGACGTCACCGAGGACGACCTGGTTCCGATCTTCGCCGGCGCCGACGCGGTCGTTCACCTCGCCTGGGCGATCCAGCCGAGCCGCGACGAAGCGACGACCGAGCGGATCAACGTCGAGGGCAGCCGCCGCGTCTTCGATGCGGTCGCGAAAGCCGGAGTCGGAGCCGTCGTCTACGCCTCCTCGGTCGGCGCCTACAGCCCCGGGCCGAAGCAACGGCAGGTCGACGAGTCCTGGCCCGTGGATGGGATCCGGACCTCGTTCTACTCCCGCCACAAGGCAGCGGTGGAAACGATCCTCGACGCCTTCGAACAGCGCGAGCCGGAGGTCCGGGTCGTCCGCCTCCGCCCCGGCCTGATCTTCAAATCCGAGGCGGCGAGCGAGATCCGCCGCCTCTTCGCCGGACCCTTCCTGCCCGGCTTCCTCGTCCAGAAGCGACTGATTCCCCTGGTCCCGAACGTACCGCGACTGCGCTTCCAGGCCGTCCACTCGCGCGACGTCGGCGAGGCCTACCGCCAAGCCGTCGTGCGTGAGGTCCACGGCGCCTTCAACATCGCCGCCGAGCCGGAGATCGGGGTCGAGGAGCTGCGCGATTTATTCGGCGCCCGCAGCTTTCCGCTGCCCGCCGGCGCCCTCCGCGCCGCCGCCGACCTCACCTGGAAGCTGCGGCTACAGCCCTCTCCCCCCGGCTGGATCGATCTCGCGCTCGGGGTGCCGATGATGGACACGACCCGGGCGCGGACCGAGCTGGGCTGGGATCCGGCCGTCACCTCCCTGGAAGCGCTCGACGACCTCCTGCGCGGGATGCGGAATGCCGAGGGGGCGCCGACGCCACCGCTGGAGCCGACCGCTGGCGGCCCGATGCGCGCCCGCGAGGTCGCCACCGGCGTCGGGCAGCGCCAGGGCACCTGAAGCCCGCCCCGCAGATAGGAAGAATTATCTCGCCTTTACCCCAAACTCGGGGAAGGTTCACGGTTTTCGCGTCGAATGCAGGGGTACCGAAGACCCATGGCGAGCTCCAGACTAAAAACCCTTCCCAAACCTGGCGAGGTCTGGCTCAGCTGCCCGCCCTATTTGATGATGGCTCGCATCGTCGCCGTCGACCTCGACGGCGACACCCCGGTCGTCAGCTACGAGCTGCACGACGACGACGGCTCGCTGCTGCAGGCGGTCGAGCACGCCACACTCGACCGCGGCTGGTGGCGCACCTTCCAGCGGCTCGAACCGCGCTTCGGCTAGTCCTCGCGCGGTTTCTGGCAGCGCGCCCGCTGGGTAGACACGGGGGATGTCAGCTCCCGCGATCGCCCGCCCCGCACCTCCACCCGGGCCGGACTCCAGCGTCCTCGCGCAGACGGTGGCCTTCCACCGCGACCCGCTCGAGTTCTTGCGTCGCCAGTGGAAGCGGTTCGGTGACGTCTTCCAGATCCGGCTGCTGACCGCGCGGCCGACCTTCGTCGTCGCTGAGCCGCAAGCGGTCAAAGACCTGCTGGGCGCCGATCCCGAGCGGGCCCACGCTGGCGAGGGGCGGCGGGCGGTGCTGCCGTTCGCCGCCAACCGCTCGGTCTTCGGCGGCGACGCCGAGGCCCACCGCGCGGCCCGCGCCCGCATCGCCCCCGCCTTTGCTCCCGAGGTGATCAACGCCCGTCGAGCGGCGATGGTGCAGATCGCCGAGCGGCAGGCGGCGGGATGGCCGACCGGCCGCCCCTTTCGCCTGCTCTCGCGGATGCGAACCCTCTGCGACGAGATCTTCGTCCGCCTCGTCCTCGGCGTGCGCGACGAGCAGCTTGCGATTTACCTGACCAAGGCGATCGGGCGCATGCTGCGCACCCCTGGGAACCCACCGGTGACCCTCCCGGGCAAAGGGGACGGGCTGCTGGGCGAGGTCGGGAACGTTCTCTTCGAGCAGCGCCAGGCGCCGGTCGTGGCGGCGCTTTCAGCAGCGGTGGAAGCACGCCGGGCGGAAGCGACCGAGGAGGTCGACGTGCTCGGCTGCATGGTCGGCGACGAGGCCGAGCTGACCACCGAGCAGATCGTCGACGAGCTGATGTCTCTGCTGATGGCCGCGCAGGAGCCGCCCTCGATCGCCCTCACCTGGCTGCTCGACCGCCTCTCCCGCGACCGCGAGCTGGCGGCGACCTACCTCGAAGAGCCTCGCGGTCCCCGCGCCGACGCAATCGTCCGCGAGACCCTGCGCCTGCACCCGCCCGCTTCGGGGTCGCTGCGGAAGCTGCTGGCGCCGATGGAGGTCGACGGGCACGAGCTGCCCGCCGGCGGCACCGTGATCGCCCCCGCCTCGCTCGTCCACCGCGACCCGCGGGGCTTCCGCGATCCCGACCGCTTCGAACCCGAGCGCTGGCTCGCCGACATCACCCCCTCCTGGCCCTTCTTCCCCTTCGGAGGCGGTGCCCGCCGCTGCGTCGGCGAACCGCTCGCCCTGGCCGAGATCGAGACCGTGGTCCCGGCAGTGCTGCGCAAGGTGACGCTCAGCCCGCTGGCGGAGGAGCCGGAGCGGATGGTGCAGCGGGCCACCGTCCTGGTGCCGCAGCGCAGCCTGCTGGTGCGGGCGGCTCTCGCCTAAGCAGCCGGCTCGCCGACCGCAGCGAGAGCCTCCTCGGCGCTGTGGAAGACGAGGCCGTTGGCGGTGAGGCCGGTCATCGAGAGAATCCGCTCGACCTGGTCGGTCGGGGCGTAGACGACCAATCGGTTCCCCTCCTCCTCCATCCGGTTGTGGGCGCGGAGGATCACCGCGATCCCGGAGGAGTCGATGAAGGCGCAGCGTTCGAGGCCGACGAGGACACAGCTGCACTCGCCGACGGCCGCGGTCAGGACCTCGTCGAGCTGGCCGGCGACGGCGAGGTCGAGCTCCCCTTCGACTTGGACGTCCCGGCAGCCGGGCCGCAGGTCTTTGGTGGTTACGTTAAAGCGCTGCATCTGAGCAGATCGTACTTCGGAATCGGGCATGGGGAAAATCCTTTTCGGATCGATTCGCATCGTTCGGTCCGTAGATCGACCGTCCAGCCGAACCCCGTGCCTCTGTTGTCGGGCGATGCGCCGGCCCACGTCCGGAGCATCCGCTTGATCCTAACTTAAGCTCGCGACGGTGTCCCCCCGCAAGCCGCTGCCGTCGCCGGAGGAGATCGTCGCCGCGATCGTCGCCCTCGCCGACGACGGGTACTGCCGGCGCGGCGAGTTGGAACAGAAGTTCCCGCGCCTGGAATCGCGCGATCGCCGGCGGGCGGTGCGGCGGGCCGTCGCCCAGGGGCTGGTGATTGAGCGGCGCGGGCCCGACGGTGCCTTCCATGTCGCGGTCAGCAGCGAGGGTTGGAACCGTCATCGCAATGGGTAGCAGTGAGCAATGGCCCCAGAGGACGGATCGGCGCTGAAGATTCCGGAGGAGGCGGTGGCCGGCTATGCCGAGCCGGGAAAACGCCCGCCCTTCCTCCCCTACCTCGCCTTCATGAGCATCTTCGGGACGCTCGTCAGCGCCGCGCTGCTGATCGCCCGGCGCCAAGGCCGCGAGCTGCCGGCCAAGGTGAGCCCCGGGGAGCTGCTGCTAGTCGGCACCGCCTCGCACAAACTCAGCCGCCTCGTCGCCAAGGACAAGGTGACGAGCCCGCTGCGGGCGCCGTTCACCGAACTCGAAGGCAAGGGCGGCCCGGCCGAGCTCGAGGAGAGCAGCCGCGGCACCGGCGCGCGCAAAGCGATCGGCGAGCTGCTGATCTGCCCCTACTGCCTCGGCCTCTGGGTCGTCGCCGGCTTCTCGATCGGGCTGGTGTTCGCACCCCGCGTTACCCGCTTTGTCGCCTCCCTCTTCTCGGCGCTGACGATCTCGGACTTCTTCCAGATCGCCTACAAGGCCGCCGAGGAGAAGGGTCTCGGTTAGGAGCGCCCGTGCCGCGCGCTCTGGAGGAGGCAGTGGTGGTGATCACCGGCGCTTCGAGCGGGATCGGCCGCGCCGCGGCACTGCGGCTCGCGCACCGGGCGCGGGCGCTGGCGCTATGCGCCCGCTCGCAGGAGGCGCTCGGCGAGGTCGCGGAGGAGTGCGAACGGCGCGGTGCCGCCACCCTCTGCCGAACTCTCAACGTCGCCGACGAGGACGCGGTCGAGGCCTTCGCCGAGACCGTCGAGGAGGACTTCGGCCGGATCGACGTCTGGGTCAACAACGCCGGCGCGATCGCCTACGGCCCCTTCGAGGAGATCCCCTCCGAGGTCTTCCGCGGGATCGTCGAGACGAACCTGATGGGACAGGTGCACGGGGCGCGGGCGGCGCTGCGGCGCTTCCGCGCCCAGGGCAGCGGCGTCCTGATCAACATGTCCTCGGTCTGGGGCCGGGTCAGCACGCCGCAGGTGACGCCGTACATCGTCAGCAAGAACGCAGTCCGCGCCTTCTCCGAATGCCTGGCCGGGGAACTGGTCGACGAGGAGGAGATCCACGTCGCGACGATGGTCCCGCAGGCGGTCGACACGCCGATCTTCGAGCACGCCGGCAACTACACCGGCAGACAGGTGCGGCCGATCCCGCCGGTGCTCGACGTCGAGGAGCTCGCCCGCGGGATCGAGCTCTGCGCCGAGAACCCGAAGCGGGAAGTCAACTACGGGCAGGCCGGGCGGGCGCTGGAGATCCTCCACTCGCTGGCGCCGCCGCTCTACCGCCGCCTCGCCCACGGCGCCTTCGTCCGCGGCACCTGGGGCAAGGTCGGAGCCGCCCCGGCGCCGGGCAACGTCCTGCGCAGCCGCGGCCCCTACACGACCTCTGGTGGCTGGCACGCGCGGCGCCAGGGAACTCTGCGGCGGGCCTTCCTCGCCGCCGTCGCTGGCTCCGTCCGCGGCCTTTTCAAGCAGAGCTCCTGAGGTTTACCGCGACCGCCGCCGGGGGTAGCCTCGGCGCAACATGCAGGAGAAGCGCCTGGCATGGATCTTCGGCTCGTCGCGCAGCGGCAGCACCTGGCTGCTGAAGATGCTCTCCGACCTCGATCCGGTGGTGCCGGTCGACGACCCCCACCTCGGCCACCACCTCGGCGTCTGGCGGCCGATCCCGCTGGCCTGGGCGGCCTGTGAGGATCCGCCCCGGCTCAGCACCCTGCTCGAGATCAAGGCCGAAGAGCCGGGCTACTTCTTCGCCGAGCGCCACCGGGACGCCTGGGAAGAGCCGCTGCGCGAGCTGATCCGAGCGCGGTTCGAAGCGCAGGCCGAAGGGAAGGTCGACACCGCCGAGGCGGCCTTCGTCGTCAAGGAGCCGGGCTCGCACGTCGCCCCCTTCCTGGCGGAGCTCTTCCCCCGCTCGAAGGTGATCTTCCTCCTCCGCGACGGGCGCGACGTCGTCGACTCCTGGCTCGACGCCTACAGCGACGGCTCCTGGGCGATCCCAGGCGGCGCCTTCCCGGTCTCCGAGGAGGGGCGGATCCCCCTGATCCGCTGGCTCTCGGAAGTCTGGGCCTTCCGCAGCCGCGAGGTGCGCAAGGCCTACGAGGCGCGGGCGGAGACGGACCGGATCCTGATCCGCTACGAGGAGCTGCGCGGCGACACCGAGACCTGCCTCGCCCGGATCTGCGAGATGGTCGAACTCGACCCGGCGCCGGTGCCCGAGGTGGTCGAAGCGCACCGCTTCGAGAAGCAGCCACGCGCCGTGCGGGGCCGGCAGCACTTCATCCGCCGCGCCCAGCCGGGCGGCTGGCGCGACCACCTCAGCCCCGCCGAGCAGCACGCGATGCACGAGGTGATGGGCGAGACCCTGACCGAGTTCGGCTACGAGGTCGACGGGGCGCTCGCCGCCGCCAGTTGATCGCGGTCATCTCCGACACCCACATGCCGAAGGGCAAGCGACGGCTGGCGGACGCTTGTTACGAGCAAATCGCCGCCGCCGAGGCCGTGATCCACGCCGGCGACTTCTCCGCCGCCTCGGTGCTGGACGAGCTCGAAGCGCTTTGCCCGGTAGTCCACGCCGTCCGCGGCAACGTCGACGACCCAGAGCTGTGGGACCGGCTTCCGGAGTCGATCGAGATCGACGTCGGCGGCCGCAAGGTCGCGGTGATCCACGACGCCGGGCCGAGCAAGGGCCGTCTCCCCCGCCTCCGATCCCACTTTCCCGACGCCGACGCCGTCGTCTTCGGCCATAGCCACCTGCCCCTGCACGAGACCGACGGCGGTTTCCAGATCTTCAACCCCGGCAGCCCGACCGAGCGCCGCCGCGCCCCTCGCGCTTCGATGGGCCTCCTCCACCCCATCGCCGCGGGCCTGCGCTTCGAACACCTCTGGCTCGGGTAGGGAAACGGCATCCTGCCAACCACCCAGAGGAGGAAGACGATGGCCGAGTTGACGACCTTGGAGGAGAAGCTCGCGGAGGTGATCGGGCTGGCCGAAGCGGCGACGAAAGCGACCGAGAAAGTCGAGGGCCTCGTCGACGACGACAGCGTCGCCCAGAAACTGCGGCAGATGCGCGAGGAGGCCGAGGAGACCGCGCGCCGCGGCACCGAGGTCGCCGAGCAGCGCGACGGCAAGAAGACCGCGATCCTCGAAAAGGCCAAAGAGACCAAAGGCGAGGCGTCCGAGATGATGGACACCTACCTCGGCGACGACGCCGACGGGCTCGACGGCTTCGAGTTCATGACCATGGCCGAGGCCGGCGAGGTCGGGCACTGGGCGGTGCTGAAAAAGCTCAACGAGCAGGCCGGCGAGGACCAGGTCTCCGAACTGGTCGAGTGGGCGCTGCCGATTCAGGAACGGCACTTCAGCGAGACCAAGGAGTGCGCGCTGCAGCTGGCCGGCGAGAAAGACCCCTACGAGGAGGCCTGAACCGCCCGATGGCCCAGAGCGCGGACCCGGATCGGCTCCTGGCCATCTACCTGAACGACCACCTGGCGGGGGCCGCGCTCGGCGTCGAGCTGGCCCGCCGCCTGCGGTCGAGCAACCGGGGCGACCCCGAGTTCGGCGAGCCGCTGGCGCGGATCTGCGCCGAGATCGAAGAGGACCGGGAGACGCTGATCCGGGTGATGGAACGGCTCGGCGTCGACCGTAAGGGCTTCAAACCAGCACTTGCCGTCGTCGGCGAGCGGCTCGGGCGGCTGAAGCTGAACGGGCAGTGGCGCGGCTACTCGCCGCTCAGCCGGGTCCTCGAGCTGGAGATCCTCGCCTCCGGGATCGGCGGCAAGATGCAGCTCTGGAACGGGCTCGAGCAGAGCTTCGGCGAGCGCCTCGACGGGATCGACTTCCACGCCCTCGCCGAGCGCGCCGACCGCCAGGGCCAGCAGGTCGAAGACCTCCACCTCGCCGCCGCCCAGCGGGCGTTGCCGAGCGCTACCGCCGCCAGCAGCCAGGGCGTCCCCTAACGACGACTCTGTCTCAGACCCCGCATAGGGAGGACTGAGACAGATTCAGGCAACCGACATCGAGACCGGCCATTGGTCGGCGACCGATTTCGCCGCCGCCTGCTCCTCGCCGAGGATCGATTCGGCGAGGGTGACGGTCTCCCCGTCGCCGGCGCGGCGGGCGACGCGGAAAAGCAGCTCGTAGGCGGCAACCTCGAGGTTCTCGACCGCGTAGGCGAAGCCAGCGAGCTTGGCGGGGGTGTCGGGCTGGGCGGCGAAGAAGGCGCCCCAGTTGAGGGCGCCGAGGCGGAGCATCGCGTCCTTGATCGCCGAGGGGGTGGCGCCGCGGTCGTCGAGCCGGCGCTCGATTTTCTCCAGGTGGCCTTCGGTCTCCCGCAGGTGGTGGTCGAGGGCGGAGCGGAGCGCTTCCGGAACGTCGAGCTCGCGGCTTTTCTCCAGCAGCTTCTTCGACTGACCCTCGAGCGCGTGGACGTCGGCGAGGTAGGTGTTCAGCGTGTCGCCGAGGTCGTCGGGTTCGACCCGGGCCAGCGCCTGCTCGACCGCTTCGTCCCAGCTGGCGGCGATCCGGCCGGCCATCTCGCGCTCCTCGTCGGCGATCGTCGCCGCCATCGCAGCGGTCTCCTCGTCGCCGGCTTCGCGGGCGGCGATCCCCAGCAGCTCGTAGGCGGCGACCTCCATGTGCTCGTAGGAGAAGGCGTGCATCGCCAGCTTGCCCGGCGTGTCGGGCTGGGAGCGGGCGAAGAGGACCATCCCGAAGCCGCCGGCCGCGCCGGCGACGTCCTTGATCTTCGAGGGCGAGGCGTCGTGCGCCTCGAGGCGCTCGCGCACGCGCTGCTCCTGGGATTCGGTCTCACCGAGGTGGCGCTGGAAGGCCTCGGCGAAGGCGCCCTCGACGAGCTTCGGGGCGCGTTCCATCTGCACTCGCGCCTGTTCCTCGATCGAGTGGACGTCGGTCAGGTACTTGACGAGCTGGGTCTGGGGATCGTTGTCTGGCATGTCCGCCAGCTACCCGCGGCAGCCCGATGCCACGCCTTCGATCTAGACGTAGGCCATCTCCGGCGCCAGCGCGTGCAGGCGCACCGTCGTGCCCGCCTCGCCGGAGCGGATCTGAACCAGGTCGCAGAGCTTGTTGGCGAGCCAGAGGCCGCGGCCGCCCTCCTGCGAGATGCTGGGACGGAGGCGGCCGACGAGGGGGTCCTCGATCCGGCCGCGGTCCTCGACCTCGACCAGGACCCGCCCGTCCTCGCGCCAGAGGCGCAGGGTGCCGCTGCCGCCGCCGTGCATGACGCTGTTGGCGGCCAGCTCGCTCGCGGCGACGACCAGGTCCGCCACTCCGCCGGGGTCCATCCCGACTTCCTCGGCCGCGGCGGTGACCCGGCTTCGAACGTCGCCGAGATCGGTGACGGAGAACTCGAAGACCTCCGGCCTCGCGGCCGGCACCGACAGCTCGCCGGCAAAGCAGTCGGGGTCGGGCTCGTAGGTGGCGCTGGGCTCGTGGCGGCCTTCGCGCTGCAGGCAGGGGTGCGAGTGGGCCACCTTCTCCATGATGTCGTCGCCGATCGAGGCGGCGTCGTAGGGGCAGAGCAGGTCCCAGGCGGGTCCGCCGTCGAAGGCGAAGTTGAGCAGGGACTCGTGGCGCCGGCACTCCTCCAGCGCCGCGTCGCTGCGCGAGGCCCAGACCGGTTCGCCGATTCCGCGCACCGGGCAGCCCCCGGCCGCCTCGACGAAGTCGCGCCAGAGGGGGATGATCGTCGCCGGGTTGCGTCCGACTTCGCGCATGTCGGTGAAGCTGACCCTCCTGGCGTCGGCGCCCAGCTCCCGCCGCAGCCACTCGGTCTGCTCCGGTCCGACAGCCACCAGAATGCGCTGACCGGACTCGATTCCAGCCTGGAGGAAGGGGACGGTCCCGGCCAGGTACTCCGAGGGGCCGTCGTAGATGAGGGCTTCGTGTTGGAAACCGGCGTGTTTCATCAGCTACCTCTTGCGAATGCGTGTTCCCGCCTACCCGGGGATCGAAACGGCTTCGTGCACGATGTCACTGAGGGGCTCCGGAAAGGCAAGGTTTGTGGACCGGATCACTGGGTAATCAGACTCTCGGCATAACCGTCTCAGCGCGGCTTGTGTCGGGAGGTAAAACCGCTCACTTCTCACGGCGTCGCACGGAGATTGGGAGAGGTACCAGATCCACCAGATCACCCAATTTTCCAAAGCCGGAGGAAAGAAGAAATGCCCGCCCCAGCACCCAGCACCCAGCCCTTGGCCCGTCCCCAGGAGGAGATTCGCGGACCCGAGCTCGGACCCGCTCTGAAGCGCGACAGGATCCTGCAGCGAGTCCGCGCTGCGCGAAAAAGGCTTTCGCCGATTTCCACGACGGTTCCCCGACTGCGGTAGCATCCCCAGATGGGTTCGCCGGTGCCGCCCCGCGGCGCCGGTTGGACACTAGTCCAAGGCAAGACCGTGTACGCCCACCGCGGGGCGCCCCGGGACTTCCGATCAATTCAAAACGGAGGTTTCCGAAGTGCCGATCATCGATTCTCGAACCCAGGACGGGTTACTGGTCGTCGAGCAGCTTGAAGAAGGCGAACGCATTCGCTGCTGCCTGCAGGGAGAGCTCGACCTCTCGAACGCCGGCACCGCCGAGCTGAAGCTGGAAGAGGCGCTCAACTCGAAGCGGCCGGTTCTGATCGACCTCAGCAAGCTGGAGTTCCTCGACTCGACCGGAATCGCCCTGCTGATCACGGCGCTCGGGCGCCCGGACGCGCGCCGGATTCAGTTCATCCCCAGCGAAACGCCGGGAGTGCGCCGCGTGCTCAGCCTGACCGGGCTCGAGGAGAGGCTCCCCTACGCCTCGCTCGCGGACGTCCAGGCGATCCAGCCCGCCGCCTAGCTCCCGACCGGCGTCGGCCTGGCGAGCCGGCGGCGGATCTGTCGCTCGGAGTGGGCGGCGACGGGGATGACCGAGTCGCCGTAGCGGACGCCGCCGAAGCGCAGGCGCTGGAGGACCGCGAGCCAGGCGCAGACCCCGCGCTCGAGGACCCAGACCGGCGCCAAGAGGGAAGAGGAGGCCGGGAAGTAGGCGGCGCCGCCAGCGCGCCGGCGTCCCACCTCCGCCATCGCAACCGAGAGAGCAGCCGCCATCAGCCCACTACGAGGCCGATGGGACGATTTCCCTCCATATAGGGGTACTTTCGTCCCGTCGGCATGTCTCCGGCGCCAGTCCAGCGCCAGCAGCGGAACGACCGCGAGCCAGAGCGCCATCCGCAGCGGCAGGGCGAAGTCGTCGTAGGCCTGGCGGGTACGCTGGCCCCAGAAGTGCTCCGACGAGGGCGGCACCCTGGCGACGTAGAGGTCGAGCGGGGCGACGTCGCTGCCGCCGTGGGCGCGGACGGTGCGGATCAGCTCCAGGTTCTCGAAGAGGACGTCGCCGTCGTAGAGGCCCATCGCCAGCAGGCGCGAGCGCCGCACCGCCAACGTCCCCGGGTAGTCGCGGCCGAGGCAGCGGTTGAGCAGGGTGCGGGCAGTATCCCAGCGGGCGTGCCAGGGCAGCGAGCTGAAGTAGTTCTGCGGCCGCACCAGGTCGTGGGCGTCGAGCAGGGCGGCCGTCCGGCGCAGCGCCTCGAGTTCGTAGCGGACGTCGTCGTCGGCGATCACGACCCGCTCGTGCGAGGCGAGGCGGACGCCGGTCCGCACCCCGGAGACTTTCCCCATCAGCCAGCGCTCGTCCTCCAGCGGCGGCACGTGGGTGACGAGCCCGCCCCACGCCTGGGCGTTGGCGGCGAAAACCTCGGCTGGGGAGCCGTCGACGACGATCACCTCGGCGCAATGAGGCGCGATCTCGGCCAGGTAGGCCGCCAGATCCTCCCGCTGCTCGCCGCCCCGCCAGCGCACCGGCACCACGTAGCTGAGCTCGAGCGGAGCGCTCACGCGGCGACGGGGACCAGGGGCGAGCGCAGCGACGTCTCCCCCCGCTCCCACGAGTCCATCAGGTGGCCCGCCCAGCGCGCCTCGACCTGGAGCAGCGCCCGGGCGCCAAAGAGGATGTCGGCGGCCACCTCCGGCTCCTCGGCGGCGAGCCCGCCGGCCAGGTCCCAGGCGGCGATGTTCTCGTGCACGGCGTCGGCCTCGACGTGCTCGTCGTAGAAGTGCGTCACCTCCTGGCCGTGCCCGAGCCGGCGCAGGGCGTTGCCGTAGCGGCGGTTGGGGATCGAGGAGGTCATCTCGAAGCCGGCGAGGTGGCCGACGAGGGCGCCGCGGCGGCGGCGGTGCATGCCGAAGTTGGTGATCAGGTTGACCGTCGCCAGCGTGATCCCCGGCCAACGGTCGAGGTAGTGCCCGTAGGTCGGGTCGAGGCCGAGGCCGGCCATCGTCTGCGCGAACAGCGCCGAGTGCATGCGCTCGGCGCTGCCGCCGCCGTACTCGTCGAACTGGACCTCCAGCAGGGCCGCCTTCGGCCGCGGGGTTAGGCGCGGGATCGCCCAGGAGTGCGGATCGGCCTCCTTCAGCTGGTAGGCGGAGCGGTGGACGACGTGCTCGAGCATCTGCTCCTGCGTCCCCTGCGTCTCCATGTAGCGGGAGAGCGGCGGGCCTGGGTCCTCGGCGACGATCTCCTGCAGGGCGGCCCCGACCGACTCCAGCTCCGCCGCTTCGGCCGGCGCCACCAGCTCCGCCACCGCTTCTTCGAAAGGGCGCTCGAGGGCGCCGCGGAAGGAGAGCAGCGAGGGCGACCACTCCCAGGCCTCGTCGACGCCGGCGATCGCGGTGTAGTGGAGCTCGTAGGCGACGTAGAGGGCGAGCTGAAGGTCCTCGTCGGCCAGCGGGTCGTCCGGCTCGACCAGGCCCGGGCAGGCGAGGCGGGTGCGCGCCGGCCCTTCCAGCGCCTCGAACAGCTGCTCGCTGAGCGGCCCCCGCGGCGGGGGCAGCTCGATCAGGCGCCCGGCCATGGCTCCGGCCCACTCGGGGCTTTGAACCCGATCAGCTTGTGGGTGCCGTCGCAGAACGGGCGCATGCGGGACTTGCCGCAGCGGCAGAGCGCGATCGTGCGCCGCTCGACCGGCAGCTCGTTCCCCTCCTGGTCGGTGACGGCGAACTCGCCGCGGACCAGGTAAGGGCCGTCGGGATAAGGGGTGATGGTGGCTGGGGGCGACTGGTCTGGTGGCATGGCCGCGGTTTCGACTACCCGCGGATTAGGTTGATAAATCGTCGCGGTCGGAGGGTATGGAAACGACATGGCACACGACCCGACGATGGCGTCACAGGACGGCGATCACCACCACACCTTCGAGTCGATCCGGGCGGAGATCTCGCGCGAGATGGTCCGTCTCTACAAGGAACTGTTCGGGCGCGGGCCGACCAAAGCGCGGACCGAGTTCGCCGGTCCCGACATCGTCATCTGCTCGCTGGAGAACACCTTCACGCCGGCCGAGCGCAGCCTCGCCGACCTCGGCGAGCACCAGCGCCTGCGCGACACCCGGATGTACTTCCAGGCGGCCACCCACGACAGGTTCACGGAGATCGTCGAACGCCTGACGGGGCGCAAGGTCCGCGCCTTCATCAGCGGCCTCGACGCGGGCGTCGACGTCTGCGCAGAGGTCTTCTACCTCGAGCCGAGGGAGCAACAGGAGCGCGAAGGTTGAGCGCGCTCAGTTCTCTTCGCCGACGCGTTCGCTGATCGCCTCGACCACCTCAGGGTCGAGCGGCTCGACCGCGACCACCCGCTCCGGGAAGACCAGCAGTGCCCCGTGGTCGGCGTCGAGGTCACAGTCATCGCTCAGTCTCGCCGCCACCTCGACCACGACCTTGCCCTCGGGCTCGGAATCGCTTTTCCAGGCGAGGTAGCGATAGAGCCCCTCGCGGCGGGGGAAGACGGCGATGCCCTTGCGCCGGGTGCGGTGGATCTCGCCAGTTCCCTGGCAGGTGGGGCAGGTCTGCTCGAAGCGAACCCGCCCCTGGCAGACGAGGCAGCCGGGGTCCGAGCCCGCCTCCATGCAGGAGAAGCACTCGTACTCGGTCGTGCCGCGGCCTCCGCACTTGTCGCAGGGGCCGTGTTCGGGCTCACCCCAGGGCTCGGTTATTTGCTGGTCGGGGTCCAGCAGCGAGGCGGGGTCGGCTTCGGCCGGACAGCTGTGGAAGAAGGTCCCGTCAGCTGCCGTCACCGTTCTTCCGCGCCTCCTTGGCCGCGGCCGCGGCCTCCTGCAGTCGCTTCGCCTCGCGCTCGGTCGCCGCCGCCTCCTCCTTGGCCTCGATGCTCTCTTCCTTGGCCTCGAGCTTCTCCAGCTGCGCGGTCTTCTCGGCTTTGGCGTTGGCGCGTTTGGCTTTGCTCGCGGCTTTGGCGGTTTTCTCCTTCTTCTTCGCCTCGGCTTTCTTCGCCCGTGCCTCGCGTTCGCGCCGCCGCTTCTCCGCTTTGCGCTTCTCCTGCTCGGCGTTGCGCCGCGCCTCCGCGGCCGCTTTCCCGGCCGCTTCGGCGGCCCGGGCCTGGCGCTCCTCGGCCTCGCCTTCCCGCACCTCGGCTTTCTCGCGCAGCTCGGTCGCCCGCTCGCGCTCTTTCGTCGCCAGCAGCGCCGCTCGGCCTTCTTCGCGCAGCTCCGGGTCGGCGAAGAGGACGCCGGTGGCGCTGCGGGCGCCCGCTTCGGCCCGGTCGATCAGGTGTTTGGCCCCGGAATCGGAGCCACCGAGCGCGCCCAGCGCGACGTCGAACGGGGCCCGGGCCAGCTTCAGCGACGAGTTGAAGATCGTCCTCGGAACAGTCGGCATCGCCATCTCTAGTTCTCCTCCTTGGGATCGATCGCGGCAGCAGCCTCTTCGGCCCGGTCGGCTTCGCGCTGCAGCTCGGCTGCCTCGCCCTTCGCCGCGCCCTTCTCTGCCGCGGCCTGTTGGCGTTTGGCAGCGGCGCGCTCTTCACCGGCCAGCCGTTGGCGCTCGGCGGCGGCTTTCTCGGCCTGGGCGCGGTTGGCTGCTTCCCGCTCCTCTTCGGCCCGCCGACGCTCGGCCTCCTCCTCGGCCTCGATCTCGGCAGCCTCGAGTTCGACCTCGTGGCGCTCGGCCTCGGTCTCCGCCCGCTCGGCCTCGATCTCGGCTTCCTCTTCCTTGCGCTCGGCCTCCGCCGCCTTCGCTGCGGCTTCCGCCTCCGCGTCGGCCTGGACCTCCTGCAGCTTCCCCTCGCGGTGCAGGTCGTCGCGGTCGAGAACCGCGCCGGCCATCTGCTTTGCTTTTCCAACTACCTTGCCCAAGGGGCCTCCGGCGACCTTCTCTTGCTCGCTCAAGCTCGCTCTCCTTCTCGGTTCGTCCTCTTCATTCCTTTCCACGTACCCCCGCTGGAGGAGCTGCGAACCGGACTGCGGTCACATAAAGGGAACTCAGTAGCGCAGGAGCGCGGCGACCCCATCGGCCTCGGCCAGCGGGGCCGCGAGCTCGTCGCGGATCACCGTGATCCGAGCGCCGCTGGACATCGCCGCCCGGATCAGCGACTCGCCCTCCTCGCCGATCCCGCCGTCGAAGACGAGGTGGTCGACGCGGCCTTCGACCAGCGCCTCTTTCACCTCCTGCAGGCCGGCAGCGCCGCGACTGCCCCCCTTCGCTTCGCCCAGGGCTCGCTCGACGACAGCGCGATCTCGCTCCTCGTCGAGGCGGCTGACAACCTCGGAGACGACCTCGGCCACCTTACCCGTGGGGACCGAGATCAGATCTTGGTCGCCGCCGACGGTCAGCGTCGCCTGCGGCGAGCCAAAACCGGATTTGAAGCTCTCCACGTCCTTGCTGGGACCAAAGACGATCAGCTCGCCCATCCCGTCCGCCTCGAGGCGGCGGACGACCAGGCCACCGCACTCGCCCAAAAAGCGCTGGCGGTTGTGGTCGAGCCGTTCGTCGAACTGGTCGTGGCCGGAGGCGCTGACCCCCTGGGCGCGGGCCGGGTTGTTGGTGCTCTGGGATTTGCGCTCACGCCAGTCGAGCATGGTCACGCTCAGCTCCCAGTCCTCGAGATCCTCCAGCGAGCCTTCGGCGCAGCGCAACAGCCGCACCCGCTCAGAGGAGAGCAGGGCTACTCCCCGGGCGCCGCCGCGGCCGCAGAGGTCCAACAACGGCGCCACCACCGGGTCGACGCCGAACTCGACGCAGGCGTCGGCGACCGGCGCCACCGCGGTCCCGAACCAGTGCTCGGTCCCCTCCTTCTCGGCTACTTCGACGAAGCCGACTTCGCCCCGAGGAGGCGGTCGCAACTCCCCGTCTTCGAAGCGTTCGGTCAGCCGTTTCGCCGTCGCCCGCAGCGCCACGCGGCGGTCGTGCTCGGCTTCCTGCTGGGTCTCGAGGATCGAGTCGAGGTCGTTGCGCAAGGCGGTTCGCCAAGCGCCGCCGCGATCGGCCGGGTCGAATCCGAGGAAAACGGAAAGGACGCCCAGCGGCGGGCGCCATTCGCTCAACTCCTTTGCGGCCTCCAAGCTCGGTTGGGTCATCGACGCCTCCTCCTGAGTCGGGTCCGCTTCGGCTACCCCGGCCCCCGGTCAAGAAAAACCGATGGCGGGTAGGAGGAGGGCATGGAGACCTTTCTCGACACCCCCGTCCTGGAGACCCCGATCCCCGGTCCGCCCCAACCAGACCCGCAGCCGCCCTCGCCAACGCCGGAGCCGGGTCCCCCAGCTCCCCCCTCCCCGGACCCGGCGCCACCGCGGCCGGATCCGGGGCCACCTGAGCCACAGCCCCCCATCGATCCCCCGGAGCCGCACCCGCCAGCGCCTGAGATCGCCGCTCACGGCGGCGGCAGGCGCCAGCGCTTTTAGGCGCCCGCGTAGCGCAGCGAGCCCGGGGTGTCGAGGTCCTCGCCGGTCTCCAGCAACGTCTTCAGACCGGAGAGGATCATCGGCCAGCCGCCGTAGAGTTCGTTGTTGGCGTCGCTGCCGAGCTGGTCGTGGGTGACGCGCAGCCGGCAGGAGCTGCCGACCGGCTCGATCTCCCAGGTCACGCGCGAGGTGCCTTCCTTCTGCACGTCCTCGCTCCAGAGCGCGGTGAAGCTCTGGACCAGCCGCCGGGGCGGACCGACCTCGAGGTTCTCGCCGCTGGCGATGTCCACCACCCCCGGGACCGACGCCTTGTACTCGGAACCCTGGGTCCAGTCAGAGACGGTTCCGACCCCGAAGCTGTAGCGCGCCCGCATCTGCTCGCTGGTGATCGCCTCCCAGAGGCGCTCCGGCGTCGTCTTGATGTAGATCTCGAACACGGTCATCGATCCGCGCCCGCCGACCACGGTGTAGGCCTGCTCGTCGTTCATCGCTTCTCCTCGCTCTCTATGTCTTTCTTCAGCTCGCTGAGCGCCGAGGCCCAGGGCTCCGCGTACTTGTCGATCCAGCGGTCGTGAATGAGCCGGATCGGGACGGGGTTGAGGAAGTGCAGCTTCTCGCGGCCGCGCTTCCGGGTCGTCACCAGCCCCGCCTCCTCCAGCACCTTCAGGTGCTTCATCACGCCGAAGCGGGACATCGGCAACCGCCCCTCGAGGGCGCTCAGCGTCTGCCCGTCCCGCGCAAAGAGCTGGTCGAGCAGCTCACGGCGGGTGGGGTCGGCCAGCGCCTTGAAGACCTCGTCCATGGAGGGAACGATATGTGACTAAATAGTCACCTGTCAAGTTTGGTGGTGAAGCCACATGAAGAAATAGGGAGTTCCCGTTTGACACCAGGGCTGTCGCTGCTTTAGGTTCGCTGAACGTTCAAGAGGGCTGTCTAGGGAGGCGCCCTCATTTCCATCTCTCAAAGGGGGAGAAATTGATGCAAGCGCTCAAACGCTTGACCCTGCTCGTCTGCGCTCTGGCGCTGTTCGCCGTTCCGGCGACCGCCAGCGCGACCATCACCTCGAAAACGATCGACTACGGCCCGTACACGATCCCGGCCGGCAACGGCGACCCGCACGACCACGAAAACGCGGGGATGATCCAGAACAAAATCGTCAGCAACATCGCCAAGCCGTGCACCGGCTGCACGATCATCGGCGTGACGCCGGACTTGGTCTACGAAAACGGGACCAAAGCGACGATCAGCGAAGGCCCGATGCTCCACCACGCGATGTTCGCCGCCCAGTCCACCGGCAAGTCCGACGTCACCTGCGCTGGCAGCGGTCCGGGCCTGCTCGGGGAACGCTTCTTCGCCTCCGGCGACGAGCGGACCAAAGTCGACCTCCAGTCCCTGCCCTACGGCTACAAGATCAACAGCACCGAGACCTGGAACATGGTCTTCGACCTGATGAACTGGGCGACGACCAGCAAAACGGTGAAGATCCGGATGACCTGGAAGTACGCCACGGGCACCGACTCGAGCAGCCGCGCGGCCCTGCGCCCGGTCTGGCTCGACGCCAACCAGTGCTCGCTGAACTCCTACATCGAAGTTCCGATCGGGCTCAGCGACACCCACTACGACTGGAACGCCAGCATCGGCGGCAAAGTGATCGCCACCGCCGGCCACATCCACGACCACGGCGTCAACATCGAAGTGACGAACAAAAGCGCCGGCGAATCGCTGATCTGCAACTCGGTTGCGGGTTACGGCGGCGCGGGTTACGAAACCCCCGACGGCCGTAAACACGTCTCCTCGATGAACGTCTGCACCGGGAACCCGATCACGACGATCAGCAAAGGCCAGACGATCCGCCTGCACGGGATCTACAACGTGCCGGAAGGCCACCACTTGATCGACGACGCGATGGCGATCGCGATCATGTACCTCGGCTGACCAGCACCGCGAAAGCCGATTGAGAAAAGGGCGCCCGTCGCACGACGGGCGCCCTTTCTTCGCTCAAAGGTCACCCGCGAGTACCTTTTTATTACACGAATCCGTGTCACATAGCGATAGACTCGCTACGACGGTGCTCATCGGGGGCTTTGACTGGTAGCCCTGCACCCTTTCAGGGTTCGGTGGGCGCCGTCAAATGGTTCGGACCTACGATGGGGCGCGTGGACCACAGCAGCCAGAGCCTCAACTCGCTTGCCTTCTCCGCCACCGTCCACTGCCTCACCGGTTGCGCGATCGGCGAGGTGGCGGGTTTGGCGATCGGGACCGCGCTGGGTTTCTCCAACCTCGGCACGATCGTCCTGGCCGTGGCCCTCGCCTTCTTCTTCGGCTACGGGCTGACCAGCCTGCCGCTGCTGCGCTCTGGGATGGCACTCGGCGCCGTCATCCCGATCGCCTTCGCCTCCGACACCCTCAGCATCGCGACGATGGAGATCGTCGACAACCTGATCGTCCTGACGATCCCCGGCGCGATGGATGCCGGCCTCGACAGCCTCCTCTTCTGGGGCAGCCTCGCCTTTGCGCTGGTAGTCGCCGGCCTGGTCGCTTGGCCGGTCAACCGCTGGCTGATTTCACGCGGCAAGGGCCACGCGGTCGTTCACCGGACCGGCGTCCACGGCTAGAGCTCGAGCTGGCCTTCGACAAGCGTTTCGGTGCGGCCGCCGACCCAGATCACGCCCTCTTCCTGGGTGATGTGAATGCGGCCCTCGCGCTCGATCGCCGCTCCCTGGTGCGCGACGTACGGCGCGACAAGGCGGCCGTTCCCGAGCAACCACTGCGCGACCGAGGCATTGAGGCTGCCGGTGACCGGGTCCTCGACCGCTTGGCCGTTCACAGGCGCCCAGGCGCGCAGCTCGATCGCCGCCTCGGAACCGGGCGGATAGAGGGCGACTGCCCCGAGGTCGAAGTCGAGCGGACCGGGTCGCAGCTCCAAGAGGCGCTCCGGACTCTCGAGGAGGGCGGCGATCCAGCCCGGGCCGTTGTCGACCCACTGGACCGCGAGCATCTCGGCGGGGTCGAGGTCGAGCGCGGCGGCCACTTTCGAGGTCTCCTCCTCAGAGGCGGGCCCGGACCGGACCAGCGGCGGCGCCTCGAGGGCCAATCGATCGCCCTCGCGCCGGATCCGGATCAGCCCCGCCTCGCACTCCTGGACGATCTCGTCGTCCCTCGCCGTCTCTCCCCCGGCCTCCAGCCAGGCATGGCAGGTGCCCAGAGTTGGATGCCCGGCAAACGGCAGCTCCAGGACCGGGGTGAAGATCCGCACCCGGTAGTCGGCCTCCGCCCGCGTCGGCGGCAACACGAAGGTCGTCTCGGCGAGGTTGGTCCAGCGCGCGAACCGCTGCATCTCCTCCTCCCCCATCCCCTCCGCGTCGAGCACGACCGCGACCGGGTTGCCCGAGCAGGGCCCGCTGCCGAAGACGTCGACCTGGGCAAAGCGGCGCGGCATCCCCCGAGTCTCGCACCGGATTGGAATGTTTGGCTTTTAATCGCGGGGGAAGCCAAGGAGAGGGTCGCTATGAACGCGAAGGCGAGGCCGATGCTTCGCCGAGGAGGAGGGATCGCAATGCCCGACGTAAGCGACATCACGAGCACCGCGGTGCAGCTGGCGCGCAAAAAAGGGAAATCGCCGGCCGCGCCACTGAAGAACTTGAAAAAGCCGAAGACCATGGCCGCGGCCGGGGCGACGATGATGGCGCTGCCGTTCGCGGCGGAGGGAATCGCGAAATTGGTCGGCGGCGGCTCCCCCGCGGAGAAGGCCGAGGAGCTCGGGAAGAAGGCGAAGGACAAGGCCGCGTCCGGCGCCAAGGAAGTGGCCGGCGACGTCGCTGACGAGAAGATCGGCTCGAAGCTGGGCGGTCTCGGGGACCTCTTCAGTAAAAACGGGTCCGACGACGACTCCGAGGACGCGACGGAGGCCCACGGCAGCGGCCGGCGGATGCCGATCCAGCAATCGGTCGACGTCGCGGTGCCGATCGACGAGGCCTACGACCAGTGGACCCGGTTCGAAGAGTGGCCGGAGTTCATGCACCGGGTCGACAGCGTCCAGCAGGTCGACGACTCGACCGTCCACATCTCGACCAAGGTCTGGGGCGTGACCAAGGAGTTCGAGGCCGAAATCGTCGAACAGCGGCCGGACGAGCGGATCGAATGGCACTCCGAGGACGGGCTGATGAACAGCGGCGTCGTCACCTTCCACCGCCTGGCCCCGCGCCTCACCCGGATCGAGGTGACGATGGACGTGAAGCCGGACTCGCTGCTGGAGAAAGCCGGGCGCGGCATGCGCTTCACCAAGCGCGCCGTCCGCGGCGACCTCCACCGCTTCAAGGCCTACGTCGAGATGGAGGAGCACCCCGACAAAGGCTGGCGCGGGACGATCGAGAATGGCGACGTCAAGCGCAAGAGCGAGCGGAAATCCAAATCCGGGAAAAAAGCCAAAGCCAAGAGCTGAGCGGCTATTCCGCCACGTACAGCTCGAGCGCGTGGATCTGGGACTGGCCGTAGGAGCCGGTCTGAACGGGGCCGGCGGCGCTGATCAGGTCGCCCGGCCCGGGCAGCGGATGCGGGCGCAGACCGGCGCGGACGTCGATCGCGGTGAGGCCCGGGAGGGTGATGCTTTGGGGGTCGGCGATCACGAAGTGGGCGTCGCCGTCCCCGTCGGGATCGACCCGCTCGACGTAGACGATCCGGCCGACCGTCTCCCGGCAGGCCGGGTGACCGGGTGGGCAGTGCGCGGGTGCCGGTCCTGCGGCGCCCAGCAGCAGAGCCAGAAGGCCTGAGAGGAAGCCGGCGATCACATCCGGTACACGGGCGCCATCGCCTCCTCAAGCGGCGCGTTGGCGCAGGCGGCGAGGGCTTGGGCGAGGACGCGGCGGGTGTCGCGGGGGTCGATGACGCCGTCGTCCCAGAGGCGGGCGGTGGAATAGAAGGGGCGGCCCTGGTGCTCGTACTGCTCTTTGAGCTCGGCGGCGGTGTCGGGCTGGCCGACCTCCTTCATCACGGCCGCTGCCATGTCGCCGCCCATGACGGAGATGCGGGCATTGGGCCACATGAAGAGGAAGCGGGGCGAGTAGGCGCGGCCGCACATGCCGTAGTTGCCCGCGCCGAAGGAGCCGCCGACGATCACGGTCAGCTTCGGCACCCGGGCGGTGGAGACGGCGGCGACCATCTTCGCGCCGTCCTTGGCGATGCCGCCGGCCTCGTACTTGGAGCCGACCATGAAGCCGTTGACGTTCTGGACGAAGACAAGCGGGATCCGGCGCTTGTCGCAGAGCTCGACGAAGTGGGCGCCCTTGAGGGCGCTCTCGGAGAAGAGGATGCCGTTGTTGGCGAGGATCCCCACCGGGTGGCCGTCGACGTGGGCGAAGGCGCAGACAAGGGTCTTGCCGTACTTCTCCTTGAACTCGCGCAGCTCGCCGGCGTCGACCACGCGGCGCAGGACCTCGCGCACGTCCCAGGGGGCACGGGAGCCGATCGGGACGGCGTCGAGGATCTCGTCCGGCTCCCCGAGCGGTGGCCGCGGCTCGATCCGCGCCCACGGCGGCGCCGGCGCGGGCGGCAGCGTGGCGACGATCTCGCGCAGGATCCGCAGCGCCTCGGCGTCGTCGGCGGCGAGGTGGTCGGCGACGCCGGACTTGCGGGCGTGGACGTCGCCGCCGCCGAGCTCCTCCGCCGTCACCTCCTCCCCGGTCGCCGCCTTCACCAGCGGCGGGCCGCCGAGGAAGATCGTCCCCTGGTGGCGGACGATCACGGTCTCCTCGCTCATCGCCGGCACGTAGGCGCCGCCCGCCGTGCAGGAGCCCATCACCGCCGCCAGTTGCGGGATCTCCCGCGCCGACATCGTCGCCTGGTTGAAGAAGATGCGGCCGAAGTGCTCGCGGTCGGGGAAGACCTCGTCCTGCAGCGGCAGGAAGGCGCCGCCGGAGTCGACCAGGTAGATGCAGGGGAGCCGGTTCTGCAGCGCCACCTCCTGGGCGCGCAGGTGCTTCTTCACCGTCACCGGGTAGTAGGTGCCGCCTTTGACGGTGGCGTCGTTGGCGACGATCACGCAGCGGCGGCCGTTGACGACGCCGACCCCGGTGACGATCCCGGCTCCCGGCGCCGCGTCGTCGTACATCCCGTGCGCGGCCAGCGGCGAGAGCTCGAGGAACTCGGTGCCCTCGTCGCAGAGGCCGGCGACGCGCTCGCGGGCGGTCATCTTGCCGCGGCCGCGGTGGCGCTCGACCGCCTTCTCGCCGCCGCCGCCGCGGACCCGCTCCAGCTCCGCGTTCAGCTCGGCGATCAGCTCCAGGTGCTGCTCGCGGGATCCCTCGGCCGTTCCCTTGGTCACGCTCATCGCGGCGGGTTCTCCTTGAAGGGGTCGCGCTCGGCGTGCCACTCGACCGGGCCGGCGACGAGGGTGTGGGAGGCGAGCGGCCGCCCCAGGACATCCTGAGCCGCGCGCGCCGCGTCGAGCAGCTTGCCGAGGTCGACGCCGGTCTCGATCCCCATCTCGTGCAGCATCGAGACCAGGTCCTCGCTGGCGACGTTGCCGGTGGCGCCGGGCGGGACCGGGCAGCCGCCGAGCTGGCCGAAGCTCGACTCGAATGAGTCGACCCCGGTCTCGAGCGCCGCCAGCACGTTGGCGAGCGCCTGGCCGCGGGTGTCGTGGAAGTGGGCGGTCAGCTCGGCCCCGACGATCTCCTCGTGGGCGCGGCGGAAGAACTCGCCGACCTGGACCGGGTTCGCCATCCCGGTGGTGTCGCCGAAGCCGATCTCGACCGCGCCGGCGGCGGAGAGGCGTTTGGCGATCTCGAAGACCCGCTCGAACGGGACGTAGCCCTCATACGGACAGCCGAAGCTGGTGCTGATCACGGCCTCGCAGCGCAGCGCCTCCTCGGTCGCCCGCGCCAGCACGTGTTCCAGTCCCGAGAGCGACTCCTCGACCGAGCGGTTGACGTTGTGGCGGTTGTGGGTCTCCGAGGCGGAGAGGAAGACGTTGACCTCGTCGATCTTCTCCCGCACCTCCAGCGCCGCTTCGAGGCCGCGCATGTTGGGGACGAGGACCGAGACCGAGACGTCATCAGGGATTCGAGCCCGTTCCAGCACCTCGCGCCCGTCGGCCAGCTGCGGGACGACGTCGGCGCGGACGAAGCTCGTCACCTCCAGCCGCCGCAAACCGGTCCGGGCGAGCATCTCGACCAACCGCACCTTGTCCGCGGTGGCGATCGTCTCCGGCTCGTTCTGGAAGCCGTCGCGCGGGCCGACCTCGCGGATGCGGACGGCTTTCGGGATCACGGCTCCAGGCCTCCCTTACGCCCCGAGGGCGCGGGCGATCACCATCTGCTGGACCTCGTCGGTGCCCTCGCCGATCGTGAGGATCTTGGCGTCGCGGTAGAAGCGGCAGACCGGGTACTCCTCGATGTAGCCGTAGCCACCGTGGATCTGCACCGCCTCCTCGCAACAGCGGACGGCGAGGCGGCCGCTCTTCAGCTTCGCCTGGGCGGCGGTGAGGGAGAAGTTTTCGCCCCGGTCCTTCATCCGCGCGGCTTTGTAGACGAGCAGCCGGGTCGCCTCGATCTCGGTCGCCATATCGGCGAGCTTGGCCTGGATCGACTGGAAGCGGGAGATCGACTGGCCGAATGCCTGGCGCTCCTTGGCGTAGGCGAGCGCCTCGTCGAGGGCGCCCTGGGCGAGGCCGACGCCCATCGCGGCGACGCCGATGCGGCCGATGTCGAGCACCTGCAGGAACTGGCGGAAGCCCATCCCGCGCGGTCCGAGCAGGTTCTCCTCCGGCACCCGACAGTCGGTGAAGGTGAGCGGGCGGGTGTCGGAGGCGTTCCAGCCCATCTTCCGGTACGGCTCGCCCTGCTCGTAGCCGGGGGTGCCGTTGGCGACGATCAGGTTGGAGATCTCGTCCTCGCCGGTGCGGGCGGTGATGCAGACGACGCCGGAGATCTCGGTGCCGGCGTTGGTGATGAACTGCTTGGCGCCGTCGATCACCCATTCGCCGCCGTCGAGCCGCGCCTTGGTGCGGACGTTGCCGGCGTCCGAGCCGGCCTCGGGCTCGGTCAGGCCGAAGGCGCCGAGGACCTCGCCAGCCGTCAACCGCGGCAGCCACTCTTCTTTCTGGGCCTCGGAGCCAAAGAGGTAGATCGGCTGGGTCCCGAGCGAGGTGTGGGCGCAGAGGGTGATCGCCACCGATGAATCGACCCGGGTCAGCTCCTCGACCGCAAGCGCGTAGGCGAGCGAGTCGCCGCCCCCGCCCCCGTACTCCTGCGGAAAGGGGATCCCCATCAGGTTGAGATCGGCGAGCTTGCGCACGATCTCGTAGGGGAACCGCTTCTCGCGGTCGAGCTCCTCCGCGACGGGGGCCACCTCCTGGGTGGCGAAGTCACGAACCGTGCGCTGGATCAGGCGATGCTCGTCGCCGAGATTGAAGTCCATCCGCGCAGAATACCGAATCAACGTTCGGTATTCGATACCCTCGCCGGAATGCCGGTTCCCTCCCCTCCCACGCGCCCGGCCCTGCGCGCCCGCTATGAGGCCCGCCGCCGCCAAGTCGTCGCCACCGCCGCCGAGCTCTTCGCCGAGCGCGGCTACGACTCCACCTCGATGAGCGAGCTGACCGAGGCGACCGGGCTTGCCGCGGGTGGCCTCTACCACTACATCGAAGGCAAGGACGACCTCCTGATCGCGATCTGCGACGAGCTGCTGGAACCGCTGCTGGCCCAGGCCCGCGAGATCCTCACCGCCGAAGCGCCGGCCGTACAGCAGCTGCGCGACCTGGTCGAGGCCTGGGTCGACCACGTGGTCGAGCACCGCCACCACATGCTCGTTTTCACCCAGGAGCGGCAGGCGATCGAGCGCGAGCCCCGCTGGCGCCGCGTCCGCTCCCAGCGCCAGGCCTTCGAGAAGATCCTCGACGAGGTCCTCGCCCGCGGTGAGGCCGACGGCTCGATGACCTTCGCCGACCGCCGCCTCTCCCTCCTCGCCCTGCTGGGGATGGTCAACTACACGCCGCAGTGGGTGCGGCCGGGCGGCCGCCTCTCGTCAGCCGAGATCGCCGAGGGTTACTGCGCGATGGTGCTCACGACCCGGCCTTGATGAGCGCCCTCTACACGATTACCAAGACAAAATTGTGTGTACTTGACTGCAATTGATCGTGTGCATAAGTTCGGCGCATGACCCCCGAGCCGCGGGATGAAGCTAAGGAGCCGAAACCGAAGCCTTACAAGGCGACCTCGTTCAGAGAGGGGGCCGAGGCGATGAAAGCGTGGAAGCCGGAGCGGTTGGAGGACGGGTGGGAGCTTGTCGGGGAGTGTCCTGTCTGCCATCACCCGGCTACGAAGTTCATCGCCGACGATGTGATCGTGCTGGAGGAGGCGACCGCCGCCGCGCCGGCCACGACGGAGAGCTACGTGGTTCGCTGCAACTGCGACATGCCGCATCCGGGGGGACCTGCGGAGGCGAGGGGGTGCGGCGCCTATTGGGGCGCGAAGATCGAAGTCGCAAAGGGCAAGGAGCCGCAGGTCCTCGGCCCTGCTCCGGTCGGCGAGCGAGAGGCGAAGTGGGAAAAACGGGCGGAAGAGCTCGAGTTCGAAACCCTCACCAAGGTCCGTGGCGCGGCAGAAAAATGGGCCGCGACCCTGGCTGCCCTGCTGGCTCTCGTCGCCACTGTTCTAGTCATCAAGGGGCCCGACGAACTCGCCGAGCTGCCCGACCACGTCCAGCGACTGACCGCCGCTCTGCTGACGGTGGCCTTCGCGCTCGCGGTCATCGCGACGGTCTTGGTCGCACTCGCGGCACAGGGGACTCCGAAGAACCTGGAACGGCCGAGCGGCTCCGCTCTACGCAGATCAGAGCGAGAGTCCGCGGAAGCGGCCAAGGGTCAGCTCCGTTGGTCCCGGGTCCTCACCGTGGTGGCGGTAATCGTGCTGGCGGGGGCGGTGGCGGCAACCTGGGCGGGGCCGGGACCGGAATCGGGGGCGACCGGTGCCACCGTGCTGTTCACCCCGGCGACCGGCAAGCCGATCTGCGGCTCCCTCGTCAACGGCCAGAACGGGCTCAGGGTGGAAGCAGGTGACAAGCCCACCGCTCTCCCCAATGGGCCGTACGACAACGTGATACCGGTCGACAGTTGCCCGGCGAAGGCTCGGGCCGGCGCCGAGCGGTAGGTCAGGCCTGAAAGCCGGCGCCGGAGGCGACCAGCACGGCGATGACCACGGCGATCAGGAGGGTGAGCACGGCGGTCTTGACCGGAGCGGGTGGGGCGGAACGGATCATGTATCGAAGGTACGCCGCCAGAGGCGATCTACCTGTGCGAACGAGCACAGCTTGACGTTTGTCACATTGAGCGCCTCGCGGATCGACGGATCGCAAAGGGTTCGCAGCTCGACTTGGCGCTCGGCGTCGTAGGAGGAGGTCGGGACTGGGCCAGCGGCAGGATGGCAGCCGATCTCGGTCCAGCCGGGCGGTAGCTCGCGGATCAGCTCGGCCAGCCGCTCGGGGGCGATGCCCTCGGGAAAGGCTTCGCCCTTGCCGCCCTGGCCGTAGAAGCCCCCCTCGTAGCGGATCGCCCGATTGCGCAGGGGGACGCCGACCTCGGCGGCCAGCGCCTCGACAACGCCCGCGACCGGCTCGGATTCGTGCACGTGCTGGTGCGAGTCGAGGTGGGTGGGGTCGCGGCCGAGCAGGGCGCGGAAGCGCTCGAGATGAGCCCGGCACTCGGCCTCGACCGCCTTCGGGTCGTCGAAGTCGCAGTGCGAGTAGGCGAGGGTCCAGTCGCCGTCTTCGTAGTTCCACTCGCCGAGGTCGATGTGGAGCCCGATCGCGAGCGCGGGATGTGCGGGCGCGGCCTCCGCCGCGGCCGGCGCAGCGCCCTGGCGGACCATCAGGCTGGCGCTGGTGACCACCCCCTCGGCGTGCGCCCGGAAGATGCCTTCGTTGACGGCAGCGGAGAGGCCGAGGTCGTCGGCGTTGACGACGAGGAAGCGCTCCTCGCTCAAAGCTCCAGCCCCTCCGCCAGCGCGACGGCCTCGCCGAGCCAGTCGTGCCGCTGCCCCTCGGGCGGCTCCCACGCCGGGGGCGCCCACCCGAGCCACTGGATCGCAGCCTGGAGCCGGGCGAGGTCGAGGTCGCGCCTGCTGAAGCTCGGGACGCCGGACTCGGCGGCGTAGGCCGCGGCGATCGCCTCCCGGTCTCCCTCCGGCCAGCCGCTGACCAAGGCCGCGAGGTCGCTGAGGCCGGTGCCAACCGCCGTCAGCTCCCAGTCGACCGGGGCGACACGGGTATCCGGCTTTCGCCCCACTGAAGTGTGTTCGAAGTCGGAAGCGACGAGCACGTTCGAAGCGTAGAACTCGCCGTGGACCACGGTCCGGGGCATGGCGAGCAGCGCCTCGACCACCCGCTCGTGGCGGGCGGCCAGCCATTCGATCCTTTTCGGGTCAGCGGCGAACTCGCGTGCCCGCTCGGTCCAGCGGCGGTAGAAGGCGGCGTCGTGGTCGAGCAGCCGTGCCTCGCGGCGGTGCCGCTCCCACTCCGGCGCCATGGCGACGTGGAAGCGCGCCAGCCACCGCGCCGCCTCCTCCCACAGCTCCCTCTCCCCCACCTGGAACAGCTCCCGGCCCTCGACCCACTCGACGAAGAGCCAGCAGCGGCCGGCCTCCAGCACCGAGCCGAAGAACTCGGGCGGCCCGGCGGGCGCCTGTGGCAGCAGCGCGCGGTAGACCTCGGGCTCGCGCTCGGGGTCGTGGAGGAAGCGCGGCTTGGCGAGCTGGGCGCCGGGCTCGAGCCGGTCCCACTCGAGCTGCTTGAAGCCCGCTCGAACCTCTCCTCTCTCCGTCACCTCGAACCGCAGCTCCTCGATCGGGAAGCTGGTCCGGTAGGACGAGGGGCGGCGCTCGACCGCGCCAGCTAGCTCCAGCCCGGCTCCGACCAGCGCCCGCTCCAGCCCAGTCCGCAGCTCGGCGTCGCTCGGCGCGCTCATCTTCAGGTCAGCTCGAGGACGGCGGCACGGGCGGCCTCGATTACGCGCTCGACGTCGCCGTCGCCGAGCTCGGCGAAGAGCGGCAGCCGCACCAGCCGCCCGGCCATCGTTTCGGTGTGGTCGAGCGGTCCCTCGACGCGGCCGAAGCGCTGGCCAGCGGGCGAGCTATGGAGCGGGACGAAGTGGAAGACGGTGGCGATCCCCTGCTCGCGCAGGCGCCCGATGAAGGCGGAACGGGTCTCCTCGCTCGGCAGCACCAGGTAGTAGACGTGGCCGTTGTGGAGGCTGCCGGGCGGGGTCGCCGGCCGCTGCGCTCGCCCTTCCCGCTCCAAATCCTCGAAAGCGGCGTGGTAGCGGTCCCAGATCGCCCGCCGCCGCGCCGTCACTTCCTCAGCCGCCTCCAGCTGGGCGAGGAGAAAGGCGGCGGTGAGGTCGCTGGCGCCGAAGGAGGAGCCGACGTCCACCCAGGTGTACCGGTCGACCTCGCCGCGGAGGAACTGCGAGCGGTTGGTGCCCTTGTCCCAGACCACCTGCGCGCGCTCGGCCAGTGCCGGGTCGTTGACCAGCAGCACCCCGCCCTCGCCGCAGGTGACGTTCTTGGTCTCGTGGAAGCTGATCGCGCCGAGGTCGCCGATCGCCCCCAGTGCCCGCCCGTCCTGCTCGGCGAGCAGGCAGTGGGCGGCATCCTCGACCAGGGTCAGCTCATGCGCGGCGGCGATCTCCCCCAGCCGCCCCATCTCGCAGGCGACGCCACCGTAGTGGACGGCGACTATCGCCTTCGTCCGCTCCCCGACCGCCGCGGCGATCCGCTCAGGGTCGACGTTCAGCGTCGCCGGATCGATCTCGACGAAGACCGGCGTCGCCCCCTGTCGCACCACCGCCGTCGCCATCGTCGGATACCCGAACGACGGCATCACCGCCTCGTCCCCCGGCCCCAGCTCCGCCAGCATCATCGCGGCCTCCAGCGCCCCCGTCGCCGAGTGCGAGATCAGCGCCAGCGGCGAACCGGTCTGCCCCCGCAGCCACTCCTGGCAGCGCCGCGTGAACTCGCCGCCGCCGGCGAGGTGGCGCGCGGCGATCGCCTGCTCGAGGTACTCCAGCTCGCGACCGGAGACGAAGGGACGGTTGAAGGGGATCGGGGCGCCAGAGAGGGGCTTCACCAGGGCAGGCCTCCACCCTTGCGGAGGGTCGTAGCTTCCAGCTCTGCGAAGGCGTTGGCGTCATCCGGGACGCGGACCAGAAACCGCTCGAGGGGCAGGCTGAGGGCGACGTCGGCGCGCTCCAGCTCGAGGATCCTGGGGATGAACATGCTGGTGTGGACGAAGACGAGGCGACTGAACGTCTCCTTCAGGAAGGGCAGCAGATAGTTGGCGAACGACTCGCCGAACAACACGCAGGTGAGTCCGTCTCCTTCTCGCTCGAAGCACATCACCCGGCCGTGGTTCTTCACCTCGTTGTCGAAGCAGAGGCGTCCCCTCGGGTGGGAGATGCCAACCCTGATGGTGGGTCCCCGCATCGGCTCCGGGCGGACCTTGCTGCCGAGGTCGCCCTCGATCTCGGCATCCACCCACTCCAAGTCATCCTCCCCCAGAGCCTCGAGCTCGACCCCCTGCCGGGCGAGGTCGGCGCAGAAGGCACGGTAGGCAAGATAGGCGCCGCGGAAGTTCCAGTGGGTATCGGTCCGGGAGTAGACGTCGAAGTCGGCCTTCGCCTGCAACAGGGGCTCGAGGGCGTACCCGACCGGCGCACCGACGCTGGCGGCGACGTCGAGGAATTCGTGCACCGGGCGCCGCGCCACCGGGGAGATGGGATCGGGGAGGAACTCGGGGTACACCGACTCCTTGTCGGGCGCGACCAGGCAGGACCACCGTGCTCCCAGCCGCCTGCTCTCATCCCGCCGCTTCAGCAGCACCGATCGCCAGCCCAACAGCTGCTCGTCGCTCAACCTCACGCGGCCCGTCTGCTGGCCGAGGATGTCGTTGGTGTCGCGGCGCAGGTAGAGCCATCCCTCCTTGCCGACAAAGACCTTTTCCGCCTCGCGGTCGATCGTGACCAAGGACCATCTCCCCGGTTCCTCGACGGGGCTCGTGGCGCTGTCCTCGGCCAGGATCTGGCATCTGAGAACCGCAAATTCAACTGCTTCCCCCTCGTCGAAATCGACCAGGACTCGCAGGTCCCCGGCACCTCTGCCCGCAGGGCGCACGGTTCCCCTGAAGCCCGCAGAAGAGGACCCCGGCACACCTGGGAACGCCTCGGCGATGTCGTCTCGCCGCTGGTCGATCGGGACCTCCCCCACGTGAACCCCGGTCTCGTCGATCAGCTCGATCTTGACCGGCAGGGAGCAGTTGCCGATGACCCAGCCCTGGATCGTCAGCAGGCCGCCGTCGACGATGCCACGGATCTGACCGCGTCCGCGATCTCCGAAGCCCGGGTTGTGCTCGACCTCTACCTGATCGATGGTGGGACCGGCCAAGCTGGCGATGATAGTTCGGGGGTGCTCAGGGAATGACTTCCAGCGGCATCCGCACGAGGTCTCGCTCCGGCGTGATCCGGCAGTCTCGGTACCGCATCTGGGTGTAGTAGAGGAAGACGTGCCGGCCGCTGGTCTCGAACGTGCGCGAGCCGCTGTCCGGGTCGATGAGCGAGGGGTAGGCGATGGGGGAGCGCTGGCCGCAGCGGAAGCTCTGCTTGGTCGGCACGCCGAGCACCAGCTTGCGCATGCTCCAGTGGACCAGGTCGGGTGAGGTCGAGAAGTAGACCCCCGGCTTCTTCGGCCCCAGGCTGAGCTTGCCGGGCGGGGCGAGCCCGACCAACAGGTATTCGCCGAGGAAGGTGTTGTAGGTGAGGCTTTCCCCCATCTCGGCGATCAGGCCCTTACCCACCGGCCGGCAGGGGATCCGCGGACGCGGCCGGGAGCGGTAGGGGTTGGAGAACCTGCCGCCGAAGCCCTCTCCGTCCCAGGCGCGCCAGCTGCCGGCGCGACCGATGCGCGTCGTGCGGAGGAGACAGGTGCCCCGCCTGCCCGCCCCGTCCCTGATCCTCGCCAGCGCGTAGTGGGCGCCGTCGGGCCCGGTGACGACGTTGCTCGGAGCGAAGACCCCCCTGGGACCGACGTCGGGCCGATAGCGATAGGGAGCTGCGGAGACGAGGCGACGGGCCCCGCGGACCACACGGTAGGTGCGACCACCGTCGGTGGAGCGGGCGAGGGTGATCGCGTTGTACCAGCAGCGCATGTAGGTCTCGCTCGGACAGCGGCCGGGATGGCGGTTCCCCTGGTACTCGTCGTGAACCAGGGCCCAGATCTCCCTGCCGTCGACGGTGTAGAGCGATGCGATCCACTCGCGGTCCCGGAAGCGGCCGGGACGAGCGCTGAGGCGCGAGCTCATCACCGGATCGCATTCGACGTGGAGCTCGTCCAGCGAAGGACCGACCATGCGAAAGCTGCGGAAGTGCGAGAGCAGCAGTTGGGTGCGGCCGCTCTCGTCGCGGAACGCGCGCGTCGGCAGGTCGGGGATCTGGCTCGGCTCGCAGGCGTCCTCGCTCCAGTCGAAGACCAGCTGCGGCGGAGCGACGGGACGCAGGCGCGGACCGGCGAGCGAGTCGGCGGGCGCCGGCGCACCGCTCACCGCCGCGGCGAGCGCGAGCGCCGCGAGGCAGACGGCGGCGAAGGCGGTTCTCACTCCCTCAGCTCAGCAGATCGAGCATTCGGGGCAGCACCTTGGCGGAGTCGAGGTACTCCTCGGCCAGCTCCCGCGCGGCCTTCGCATGCTTGGCCGGATCGGCCTCGATCGTCTCGACCGCCGCCGCCGCGTCGGCCGCGGTGACGAAGGCGTGCAGGCCCTCCCCGGTCGGCAGGCGACTGCTGAAGCCGGTCTCCTGGGCGACGACCGGGCGGCCACTCGCCAGGTAACAGGCGCTGCGATCGCTGAACCAGCCGCTGCGGGAATCGACGTAGCCGCTCTTGGCGACGCACAGCTCCCCCTTCGAGCCGCGGACGAACTCGGCGTAGGAAGAGGTGTCTCCCGCGACCCGGTAGGGGTCGACGAGGTCCCAGCCGTTGGCTTCCAACGCCTCGAGGTCGTCCTTCTCGTCGGGATGGATCCCCAAGGCGAGCAGGTAACGGGCGTCGGAGCGGCGGGGCAGGTCGATCAGCCGTCGCAGCGAGTGGGCGCGCTGCCCGTAGTGGATCCCCTCGTGCTCGACCGAGCCGTAGCTGCGCCAGTGGCCGACGCTGGTGTAGGCGTCCTCACGCGGCGGCGCCGCCGCCCTCGGCCAGTGACGGAGGGCCACCGGCGGCAGCGTCGGCAGCCAGTCGCGACCGCAGTCCGGCACCGCACAGTCGGCCTCACCCAGCCGCTGGCCGACGGTGAGGAAGTGGGTGTGGAGGTCGAACCCCATCTCGCTGCCGGTCTCCTGCCAGACCTGGTTGAAGCCGGGATCGAGGTCGAGGAAGGCCCGGACCGGGATCGAGCCCAGCAACCGCTCGTCCCGCAGCATCCCGGAGACGTTGACCAGCAGGTCTGCTTCGGCGGCGAAATCGAGCACCCGCTCGGAAGCGAGACCGTCGACGCTGCCCTCGGTTTCGTCCCAGAGCGCGGCGCCGCCCTCAAGCCACGCCAGACCGTGGAAGTAGGGGAGGATCCGGCTGTCGCCCTCGAGCCGTTGACGGGAGATCGGCTCGACGAGGAGGATCTCGTGGCCGAGCTCGCGCAGGCCGAGGACGTACTGGATGACCGCCCAGGTGGCACCCCCCTGGTGGGGATCGCCGGCGACCATGCCGGCGAAAAGGATCTTCAGGCCCTCGGGCACGCGTTCAGCCCCTTCCCACCAGGTCGAGGACGCGACCGAGGACGCGGTCGGAATCGAGGTGTCCTTCGGCGAACGCTCTCGCTGCCGCCGCGTGCTCCTCGTAGCCGTCGCGGACGCTTTCCGCCGCGGTGACCGCGGCCTCGAGATCGGCGAAGGCTTGCAGCCCCGGGAACCCGAGCCCGCCCAGGCCGGTCTCCTGCACCACCGCCGGCCGGCCGCAGGCCAGGTAGGCGGCGGTTCGGTCGCTGAACCATCCGGTCGCCGCTTCGACGTAGACCCCCTGGGCAACGGAGAACTCCGCCCCGGAGCCACGGACGTACTCGCGAAAGGCTTCCGGGGTTCCAGCGGCGGCACCCGGGTCGACGAGCTTCCACCCGTGCGAGCGCAACATCTCGAGATCGGCCGCGTCGCCGGGGTGGATGTCCAGCGCGAGCTCGAACTCGGCCCCTTCCACCAGTTCGGGCAGGGTGGCGAAGCGACGGAACTGATGGTGCTTGAGGCCCATCTCCCGCCCGTCGATCTCAAGGCCGCCATACGGACTGCGCCAGGTCGCCACGGTGGTGAAGGTCAAGGTCCCTTCCGGGGTGGGCGCCGGCGTCCACCGGTCGAGCAGGACGGGCGGCAGGGTCGGGGTCCACTCGATCCCGGAAACCGGAACCGGGCAGCCCGGCTTGCCGACGTTCTGCCCGACGGTGAGGTAGAGGTCGTGACCGTCGACGGTGAACTCGAGGCTCGGGTCGGCGTGCCAGGCCTGGGTGAAGCCGGGGTCGAGGTCGACGTACACGCGTCTGCGGGGCGCGTCGAGCAGCGAGCCAGCCCCCAGGTGGCCGCTGACGTTGAAGAGGAGATCGGCTTCCGCCGCCACCGCCAGCAGCTCCCGTTCGTCCTGGCCGTAGAGCGCGCGGCCCTCCGCGTCGAGCAGCGAAGCTCGTCCCTCCAGGCCAGATCTGCCAACGACCTCTTCGAAGTAGCACCGGGCCGCAGTATCTTCTCCGGAGAGTCGCTCCACGAGGTGCACTTGCCAACCGAGGCGCTGAAGTCCCAGCACCCAGGAGAGCCTCACCCAGGCCTCGCCGCCGCTGCCCGGCTTGTTCGCCAGCGCCCCGGCGATGAGGGCAAGGGCCATCGCTCTAGGAGGGCAGCGGCCGCCGCCGGGCGCCGGGGACTCGCGTCAGGAGGCGGGGGCTGTAGCGGGCCAGCGTCATCGTCTCGCGCAGGGCCTTGCCGGGCATCCCGTCCCGCCGCGATTTGCCGATCTGGGCCACCAGCAGCTCTCCGTAGTACCGCTTCCAGAACTTGCGGGCGTCCTTGTAAGCCGATCTCAGCTCTCGATCGTCGCGGGTATGGCGCCGCTGCCTGCGCACCGCCGCGAGGCTCTGCGCCAGCATCCGCCCCGCGTCGCCGCTGGAGTTCTCGCCGTGGGTGCGATGTTCGGCCACCAGCTCGCCGTGGCTCCAGAACGGGAACTGGCGGGCGATCTCCAGGTTGAGGCCGAAGTCCGCGGCCGCGTCCAGATCCGGGTCGAAGCCCTTCACGTGCTCGAAGACGGCTCGCCGGTAGACCGAGCGGGCGGGGAACCCGGCCCAGTTCTCGGTCATCAGGCGCGCGTAGTGGTCGCGCTGCACGACGGGCTGCTCGAAGGTCTCGATCGGGGTCCCGTCCTGGGCGATGCGGCGGAACCTGCCGGCGACCGCCGCCGCCTCGGGGTGCTCCCGCAGCAGCTTCACCGCGGTCTCGATCGCGGTCGACGTCAACCGGTCGTCGGAGTCGAGGAAGACGAGGAAGTCGCCGCTGGTGCTGCGGATGCCGAGGTTCCGCGCCCCGGCCATTCCGAGGTTCTCGCAGCGCAGGCAGCGCACCCCCGGGTAGCGGGCGGCGATCGCCGAGGCGTTGTCGGGCGAGGAGTCGTCGACGACGAGGACCTCGAGATGAGGATAGGTCTGGGAGAGCACGCTCTCGATCGCCTCGCCGAGGTAGTGCGACTGCCCGAAGCAGGGGATCACGACCGAGACCAGCTCGGCGAACTCGCTGCTGTGATCGCGCCGCCAGGCATGCCGGCCGCGGATGGCTCCGAACCGGACCCTTTCCTGGCCCTTCAGCACCGCCGACAGCTCGATTTCGAACTCCGGCGGCGTCCCGACCAGGTTGATCGTGGTGCGAAAGCCGGCGCGGCCGGCGTCGGGATAAGCGGAGAACGCCTTTGCGAGATCGGGCCGCTCGGCCCGAACGGCGGCGCGCCAGAAAACCTTGCCGTCGACCGAGAACTCGACCCCGAGCACTCGGCTCCCCTCGCCGAGCGCCCAACCGAGCACGTCCACCGCGGCGGCGTCCAGCACCGCCCCCGGCTTCGGCTCGTCGATGAAGGCGCCGTGCAGTTGCGCCGGCGGGGAAACTGAGACGTCGATGAATTCGACCAGAGCACCCATTGCCCGAATCCTCTCTCAGCCGCCGGACCCGTCTTCGAAGCGCAGGGTCGCGAACCGCACCCGGCGTCCCGTGGACAGCGCGGCGGACACGTCCACTTCGACGTCGGCGGGCAGCCGTTGGACGTTGATCGTGGTGCGAAAGCCGGGATTGTCGACCTCTAGATCCGGGAAGCCACGCTCGATGTCGGGACGCGCGACGTCGAGTGGCGCCCGCCACAGCCGCTCCTCCCCGACCGAGAACTCGACCGCCTCGACCCGCTCGTCGCGCCCGAGAGCCCAGCCGATCGTCGTCACCGCGTGAGCCGGAAACGACGCGCCTGCCGCAGGTGCCTCGAGGCTGGCACCGGCCAGCTCCTCGGGCATCCGCTCGGCGCGAGCGATCTCCACCCGTCGCGTCGGCCGCAGCGCGACGCCGTCGCCGTCGGAGTGCAACGGCAGCTCGAAGACAGTCGTCCCCTCGTCGTCCCAGACCTTGGCGCCCTCGCGCTCGAGGTAGGCGCGGAACCCGTGCCTCTCGCCCAACCACTCACTGGCGCCGCTGGGCACGACGACGAAGCAGCCCCCCTCCCCCGCGGCCTCCGTCTTGCCGAGGTAGTCCGGCCGTGCCGGCGCCAGGTGGGCCGCAGCGCGACGAATCGCTTCCAGCTCGGTCACCTCGCGCCCGTCGCGGCGAGGCAGGTTCCGAGCGTGGCGGCCGTTGAAGTAGGGCTTCAGCTCACGCCGCGGGTCGACCAGGACGACGCAGGCCCTGAACGGGACCCCCAGCCGCTCAACCGCCTGTTGCGCCGCCCGGAACTGCATGCAGCGCTCGATCTGCTCGGCCTGCCCGGGCATCTCCGGCAGCAGTTGCTCGTAGAAGCGCAGGTCCTCCTCGATCTGGCTGATGCGGTCTAGCGAGGAGAACATCCCGCCTTCGTGGACCCTGTATGCGGCCAATGGCTCGGGGATGTAACCGATCGGCCCCCGCTGGGCGCAGCGGATGTGGATCAGCCAGTCGATCCAGGCCGAATCGAAGGCCCATTCGGGGAGGACCGCGAGGATCTCGCGGCGGAACATCATCGCCGGCGAGGGAATGAAGCACTCGGTGAGAATGTCCTCGAGGCCGAATTGGGGATCGGCCAGGGCAGGCGTCGTCAGGCCAGAGGGAATCCCGGTGCCGTTGATCAAGCTGGCGTCGTGAAAGCAGCTGGCGCACTCCTCGTACGCTTCCAAGTACTCAACTTGACGACGCAGCTTCGACGGCGAGGTCCAGTAGTCGTCGCCGTCGAGGTAGGCGACGAAGCGACCGCGCGTCGTCTCCAGCACTCGGCGCAGGATCTCCCCGTGGCCGAGGTTCTCGGCCGGCAGCACCGCCCGGACCCGGCCGGGGAAGCGCTCGGCGTAGCGTTCGACGATCCCCCGCGTCCCGTCGTTCGAGCGATCCTCGCCGATCACGATCTCGTACTCGAAGGGAGCCTCCTGGATGAGGACGCTCTCGATCGCATGCGAGACGAAGGGGGCGTGCTCGTAGGTGCGCATGGCGACGCTGACCAGAGGATCCCCGCTGCCGCTCACGACTCCAGACCTCCGTCCAGGTGCTCGAAGCGGGCGCCCGGCATCCCGACTCCGCGGCGGCGGTAACGGAGGAAGGCTCCAGGGTCCCAGCGGGCGAGGGTCCGCAGGCCGCGCAGAACCGCGTTCCATTCCCGCCGCCGCCAGGCGTTGGCGACGCGCTCGACCAGCGCCTCTCCCTGCTTGGCGCGGGTGTTGCGAATCCCGAGCCGCCGCGCCGCCCGCTCCGCGCGGTCGCGCAGCCGCCGCCTCTGTCCGTTCAGGACCTGGATTTGAGAGCTCAGCACGAGCCCGGCGTTGCGGGTGGTGTTGGATCCGTGGCGGCGATACTCAGTCACCACCTCCTCGTGGCAGACGACGGGAAAATCGCGGGCCAGCTTCAGGTAAAGCTCGTAATCGTCGGCGGCGACGAGCCGCTCGTTGAAGGCCCCGACCGCCTCCAGCGCCGGGCGCCGGTAGACGAGCGAGGAGCCCGACCAGATGAAGCATTCCTCCAGCAGCTTCAGGTAGTGGTCGCGGGTGACGAACGGCTGCCTTGCTTCCCGTACGACCCTCCCGTCGCGGCCGATGTCACGCGGCATGCCGGCCGCAAAGGCGGCCTCGGGATGCGCCGACAGCTCCCGCACCCCCGCCTCCAGCGCCTGCGGCAAGAGGCGATCGTCGGCGTCGAGGAAGACGACGTACTCGCCCGCGGACTCGGCGAGGCCGCGGTTGCGAGCGGCGGCAACACCGCTGTTCGACTGCCGCACGACCCGCACGCCCGGATAACGGGCCGCGACCTCGTAGCTGTTGTCCTCGGAGCCGTCGTCCACCACCACCAGCTCGAGGCTGGGATAGCGCTGCGAGAGCACGCTCTCGATCGCTTCGCCGAGGTAGTGCGCCTGGTTCCAGCAGGGGATCACCACCGACACCAACGCCTTCTCGCCCTCCCGCTCGCGCCGCACCCTGACGGTGCCGACCTCAGCCCGGCGACCACCGGCAAGCACCGCTCGCACTCCCAGCTCGAGCTCCTCGCCCACCTCGAGGGCGGCGACGTTGAGTTCACTCCTGAAGCCGGCTGCGGCCGCGAACGGCCCGTCGAACATCCGCGCCACACCCGGGCGCTCAAGGCCGAGCTCGGCTCCTCGCACCCGTCGCCCCTCATGGGTCAGCTCGACGGCGCCGACGGAGCCCTGGTCGGGAACGATCCACCCCGCGATTCGCAGATCCGCGGGGTCGGCGACCGTGCCCTCCTGGGGGTGGTCGATGCGCCACTCGCGCACCCCCGGGGCGCTCGGCCGCTGATCGACGGCGGTGACTGCGAGGGGAGCCCTCAACGATTGCCGAACATGCGCGCGAGCAGGCCACGACGTTGGATCTCGAGCGCGATCGTCGCGATCGCGGCAGGCTCCCCGCCCGCCAGCACCGCCCGTACCGAGAGCTCGTGCCTTCCCTCGCCGCTTCCCTGGACCATCAGGCGGAAACCCGCCCGCTCGGCGCCGGGAACACCCGGAAACCCCTTGGCTATGCCTGGACGCTCGATCTGCACGGGAGCGGTCGCGACGACCTCGCCGCCGGCGAGCACCTCGACCGAAGCCACCGGCTCGTCTTTGCCCAGCGCCCAGCCGACGACTTTCAGCGTGTTCGAGTCGAGCTCCTCGCCCGCCGCGGGCGAGTCGAGGTGCGCCTTCCGCAGCCCGCCCTCGGGCTCCACGGCGGCCACGTCGATCACGTTGATGCGCTCCTGCCGCGCCACCGCGGGATTGTACCCTGATACCGCGGATTTCCAGACCTTTCGTCGCTTCCGTGAGCGCCGCGGTTCGCGTGGCGCCGTTCCCTCGACGAAGAGGCTCTCGTCCTCGCGGTTGTCGAGCTCGACGATCTCCGGGACGCCGCTCTGGGTAACTCCGTAAGAGCACGCGCGCACCTTCGTGAAGCCGGCTTTCTCCAGCAGCTCGAGCGCGAAGTCGACGGTGAAGAGGGAGCGCGAGTACCCGTACCACAGCATCTGCACCACGAAGCGGCCGCCAAGGCTGGCGACCTCGTCCTCCCCCACCTTGAAGTAGGCCTCGTCGCCGCGCAGGTAGGCGTCGATCCCGCGCCGCAGGTCCGGGAGCGCCAGTCGCAGGGTGCCGCCCGGCTTCAGCACCCGCCGCAGCTCCTCCAGCACCGGCACCAGCTCGGGGTAGGAGAACTCCGGCAGGGCGTGGATGCTGACCGCGTAGTCGACGCTGTCGCTCTCCAGCGGCAGGCCCTCGCGAATGTCGGCGACGAGGTCGACGCCGTCTTCGTCCTTGACGTCGGAGTTGATCCAGCCGGGCGCGACGTGCTGGCCGCAGCCCCAGTTGAGCCTTCTCACCGTGCCACCTGCTCGAGCAGCCTCCCCAGCACCTTCTTCGCCTCGAAATGCTCGGCGGCGATCTCGCGAGCGGCCCGGGAATGACGCTCCCAGTCGGCGTGGACCGCTTCGATTCCCGCCCGGGCGCCGTCGAGGTCGTCGAAGGCGATCAGCCCCTCGCCGGTCGGGTACCGCTCGCTGAAGCCGGTGTCGAGGGCGACGACCGGCTTGCCGCTGGCCAGGTAGGCGATGCTGCGCTCGCTGAACCAGCCGCCGCGGGTCTCGACGTAGATCCCCTTCGCCACCATCAGCTCGGCTCCCGAGCCCTGGATGTAGTGGCGATAGCCAACAGGGTCAGCGGCCACTTCGGCGGGGTCGACGAGGTTCCATCCGTTCTCCCGCAGCGCCTCGATGTCACCGCTGTCGGCCAGGTCGATCTCGAGGGCCAGCTCCAGCTCCGGATCGACGAGAGAGGGAAGCTGGACGAGCTTGCGCAGCTCATGGGCGCGCAGCCCGAACCGCCGTCCCTCGTATTCGACGGGGTCGTAGGGACCGCGCCAGCTGCCAACGCTCGTGAAGCGGGTCCCGCCAGCGACGGCCGGCCATTCCTCGAGCGGAACCGGGTGTGGCGAGGAGATCCATTCCAATCCGCAGGTCGGGATGAGGCAATCGGGGTCGCCAATCTTCTCGCCGACGGTCACGAAGGCGTCGTGGCCGGCGAACGGATCGGCTAGGCCAAGCTCACGCCACATCTGCCCGAAGCCGGGATCGATGTCGAGGAAGACGTTGCGAGGCGAAGCGGCCAGCAACTCCTCGTCGTCGAGGAAGCCCATCACGTTCAGCAGCAGCTCCGACCCCCGCACCCGCTCGATCGCAGCCGGGCGGGAAAGGCCCACGGTCTCGCCCTCCCGCAGTAGGCAATACGAGTCCGCCAGCCCCGCCCCCTCCATCACGTCGAGCAGCCAGCCGGCGCAACGGTCCCGTGCCGCGTCGCTCGGGACGATCCCCGCCTCCAGCCGATCGAGGAAGAGGACGTCGTGGCCGAGCGCGCGAAAGCCGAGCAGGTAGTTGAGCAGCGCCCAGGCGTGGCCGCCGTACCCCGGCCGCTGGGCCAGCGCGCCTGCGACGACCACGCAACCCATGATGCAGCGCTCAGCTCTCCGGCGCCAGCGCCAGCGTCGGCTCGTAGCCGAACTCGGTCAGCACAGGATCGAGCACCTCGGCGCAGACCTCGATCAGCTCCGGGGAAAGGTCGTTCTTCCAGCGGCCGATCGAGGCGGAGACCTTGTCGGTAGTGCGGTGATCGTCGACCTTTGGCGAATCTTCCTCGGCCCGCGCCAGGGTCGCCGCCACGGCCTCGTCGCTCGCCTCCAATCCGAGGAATCCCCTGATCGCCGCCAGCGTCAGCGCCGGCTCCTCGATCAGATCCTCGTAGCGGACCAGGTGCGCTCCCTCGCCCCGTTCGCGCAGCCGTCGCAGCAGTCGCTTGGCGGAGTTGGCGACAGTGGTCTGAACGTATTCGGCGTCGTCGGCGGCGGCGGCTCGGCCGAATGCCTCCCAACCGCGCTTGCGGTTGAAGGCGATGATCGAGCAGAGCATGTCGCGGAAGTCGCGGACCAGGATCACCTCGCGCGCTCCTGGGTACATCTCGGTCAGCAGGTCGGGGGTGAGCTGGTAGGGCAGGTACTTCTCGACGAAGTACCGGGGGTTGTCGCCGGGGCCTGCGACCTGCCGGTAGAAGGCGTCTATCCGCGCCTGGCAGACCTGCGCCAGCGACTCCACCGCCTCGCTTCCGAGCCAGGCTTCCAGTGCCGGGTCGCCGCCGACCCCGAAGCGGAGGTCGGGGCGGTCGAACCACCAGGTCCTTTCCTCCAACGGCCCGGGCAGAATCTGTGCCAGGTAGCTCTGCGGCCTCGCCAGGGTCTGCAGGACGCTGGTCCAGTAGGTGCCGGCGCGGGCGTCGCGGGCCCAGGGGCTGAACGCCACCGCCTCGGGCAGGCAGCTGAGGAGCCAGACCAGCCAGGTCGAGCCGCTGCGGCCGATCGTGTTGACCATCAGCGGCTGGATCAGGTCGCCCCCGGCGGCCGGCAGTGGTGCCCGCTCCCCCGCCAGCTCCGCGATCGGGACGTGGAATCCCTCGCCGCGGGCGACGACCGAGAGCCGGAAGCCCTGCCGCAGGTCGAGGGCGCTGACCGATACGCGGAACCCGCATTCGCCCGCGTGCGGCACCGCAGGGAAGGCCGAGGCGATGTCCTGCCGCGCCTCCCCCGGCTCGGCCATGGCCACCACCCGGCCCTCCTGCAGGACCTCGATCTGCCCCACCGGCGCCTGCTCGGCAAGCGCCCAGCCGACCAGCTCGAAACCGTAGGAGCCGCTCTTGGCGTCCGGCTTCGGAGCGTCGAGCCGGCAGCCGAGGAGCCGCCCGCCTCCCGGGCGCTGCTCGACCTGACTTATCGCCACCAGGGACATCAGACCTCCATCCTCGCCGACACCCCGGTCACGAGGCCTCGTATCCGAACTCGCTCAGCAATGGCCCCAGCTCCTGCTCGCAGACTTCGGCGATCTCCTCGGGCAGGTCGTTGCGCCAACGGCCTATCGAGGCGGCCGGGTCGGAGCTGGTGCGGTGATGGTCCATCGACGCCGTCGCCTCCTCCGCCCGCCGCACCGTCTCGCTCACGAGCTCGGGGTCATGCGCGAGGTCGAGGTGGCGGAAGAGCCCTTCCAGGGCCGGCTCGGGGTCTAGCACCAGGTCCTCGTAGCGGACCAGGTAGGGATCGGTCCTGCTTCCGCGCAGTCGTTTTGCCAGCGAGAGCGCCGACTGCCGCATAGCGGTGCGCACGTATTCGGCGTCGTCGCCTCCCTCGGTCCGCCCGAAGGCATCCCAACCGCGCTTGCGGTTGAAGGCGATCACCGAGCAGAGCATGTCGCGGAAATCGCGGACCAGGATCACCTCTCGGGCTCTCGGGTACATCTCCGCCAACAGATCCGGGACGACCTGATGGGGCAGGTACTTCTCGACGAAATAGGCGGGTCGCGGCTCTCCGCCCAAGTGGCCGTAGAAGGCCTCGATCTGGCCGCGGCAGAGGTGCACCAGCGAATCGACTCCCTCGTTCCCCAGCCAATGCTGGACTTCCGGCTCGCCCAGTTCCTCACCGCCGCCGTCGAGCCACCAGCGGGGGGCGTCGAGGTCCGGGGGGTCGAACGGCGCGAGGTAGCTGGAGGGCTGCGCCAGGTCCTGGAGCACGTTGACCCAGTAGGTGGAGACGCGAGCGTCCTTGATGAACGGAGAGAAGGCGACCACCCCGGGGTGCGCGCTGAGCAGCGTCACCAGCAGGGTCGAGCCGCTGCGGCCGATCGTGTTGACCATCAGCGGTTGGATCTCGTCGCCGCTGGAGGGCTCGAGGGAACGTCGCCGTCCCCGCAGGCGGGCGAGCGGCAGCCGGGTTCCGTCTTCGAGCTTGGCCCGGAGGACGATCTCGAACTCCTCCGCCAGCTTCAGGGCACCGATCGTGATCCGGTAGCCGCTGCGCTCCGCTCCAGCCACGGCGGGGAAGCCGGAGGCGATGTCCGCCCGTTCGACCTCTAGCGGGGCGACCGCGATCGGGCGCTCTTCGTGCAGCACTTCGACGTGCTCGACCGGGATCCGCTTGCTCAGCACCCACCCCTCGATAGCCAGCCCGTAGGAGTCGCTCGTAAAGCCCTCGGTGGGGGTGTCGACGTTGCCGCCGAACACGTAGTCGCTTTCACCCGTGATCTCGGTCTCGTCGATGCTGACGAAGGTGGTGCCCTGGTCGACCGCCATCACGCCTCTCCCTCGGCAGGCGTCGCGAGCCGCTCGCCCCAGCGCTGGTCGAAGAGCCAGGCGTTGAAGCGGTTGCTCATGTCGGTGGCGGAGGGCACGTAGGAGCGGCCCTCGAGGTGGTACAGCTCCACCTCCGGCACGTACCAGGTCTCCAGCCCACGCTCCTGGATCCGCATGCAGAGCTCGACGTCCTCGTAGCCGCCCTTGACGTAGTCGGGCGAGAAGCCGCCGAGATCGTCGAACAGCTCCCGCTCGAGCAACAGGCAGGCGCCGCTCAGGGCCGGTGCCGCTCGCCGTTCGTTGGCCCCCGCGAAGCCGCGGTGCAGGCCCTTGAAGGCATGCGCCAACTCCCAGCCCCCGCTCGCGTGGTTGCGACGGAACTCGATGCCCGCGTGCTGGATCGATCCGTCGTCGAAGAGCAGCTTCGGAGCGATCGCCCCCGCCTGCGGCAGGGCCTCGCGCGCCTCGACCAGGTCCGGTAGCCAGCCCGCGCGGTCAGGCAGCACGTCGGAGTTGAGCAGCAGGAGCAGCCGCCCTCGCGCCAGCGACGCCCCCGCGTTGGTGGCGACGGCGAAGCCGCCGTTGCGGGAGAGGGTCGCGAAGCGGAACGGCACCCGGTAGAGCTGGTGCAGCTCCGCCACCCGCGGCAGCAGCTCGGCCGCTAGCTCGGGTGAGTCGAGGACGTAGATCAGCTCCGCCGCCAGCATCGTCGAGTCGTTGGCGAACTGGGCGAGCTGGTGCTCGATCAGGTCGACGCGCCGGTAGAGCGGCACGACGACCGAGACCTCGGCGGCATCGGGGACGGCGCCGAACTCCTCCACCTCTTCGACCTCGACCCGTGCCGCCAGCTCCTCCTGAAGGCGGACGACCCCGGGGGCGAGCTGCTCCATCAGCGGCGTGTCGACGCGACGCTCGCGGATCAGCTCGCCGAGGATCGTGTCGCGCACCGCGAGCGGGTCGACTGTGGCCGCCGGGGCGCTCGCCTCGATCGCGACGCCAGCTGAGTTTTCGAGCTCGAAGACCCAGCCTTCGGCCAGACGGCTCGGGTTCTCGACCGCGAAGAAGCAGACGAAGCCGGGCTTGGCGACCGGCCGTGGCGCCGAGCGGAAGAGCTCCTCCAGGTCTGGGCGGGGAACCTGAAACAGGCGCTCGAGGATCGGCGTCCTCGAGCCCTCCGGCGAGACCGCGTCGAGCCGGACGATCGGCGCCTGGTCGTCACGGGCCCAACCGCGGACGAAGAAGGTGTAGTCGTCGACCTTCGCGACGGCGCCGACGTGGAGGCCCTGGGTCTCGTCGGGATGCAACTCGGCTCGCGGATGCGGATCGCGCAACGCCTCGCGGAGGACGAGGAGGTTCTTGGCGAGGCCGAGTGGGTCGAGCGTGCGCTCGTGCTCGCCTGGGGTCGCGGCAAGGAAGCCGAGTACCTGCTCGCGCGCCTCGGCTTCGCGGCCAGCCAGCTTCTCCCTGATCGTCGTCCTCAGGTCTACCGCTGCGGCCAGCGCCAGCGCCGGACCGAAGACGATCTCCTCCCCCTGGCAGCGGACGCGCAGCTCTATCGTCTTGCCGGCGACCGGACGCTTGACCCAGGCGGTCAGCACCGTGACGGCGGCTTCCTCGCCCTCCTGGAGGGAGGTGGAGAGCCAACGTGCCTCGACCTCGGCAGACTCACCGGCGACCGTCAGATCGACCTCCGGCTCGGAAGTGGTCGCGAGGTCGGCAACGACGAGCATCACGTCGGTCGCGAGCCAGCTCAAAAGCGCTCGCGTCCCCTCGGGCTCACCGCTGCCGCTCGAGAACGGGCTGCCGACCAGCGGTTCCGTGCCGGTGCCGATCTCGGGCTTCACGACGCCACCCCGATCGCGACGCGCTTCTCCGCCAGCAGGCCTTCGTAGACCTGCTCGAGCTCCTCCACGTGGGTGCGCATCGGGTAGACGGGCTTGACCCCGGCGACGAGGTTGCGCCAGAGCTGCGAGGAGCCGGCAGCACCGGCGATCACCCGCGCCAGGTCGTCGGGGTCGCCGACGCGGAAGTGGAGGCCGTCGACGCCGTCGGTGACCTTCTCCGCCATGCCGCCGATGTTGCTGCAGATCACCGGGCGCCCGTGCATGAAGGCCTCCTGGATCACCAGCGGCGAGTTCTCCCACCAGCGCGAGGGCACCAGCACGTAATCGACGTTCTCCATCAGCGCTCCTAGCTGGTCGTGGTCGTAGCGACCGATCATCACCACCCGCTCGCCGCTCTCCTCGAGCAGGGCGGCGAATTCCTCCTGGAACTCCGGCGGCTGAATCTCGAGGTTGGCGCCGTGCAGATAGATGGTCGCGTCGACGTCCTCCTCGGCCAGTTTCTTCGCTGCCTGGAGGACGACGTTGACGCCCTTGTAATGGCTGAACTGGCCGAAGAAGCCGAAGCGGTTGCGCTTTTTCCGCCGCGGGTTGCCGGGTTGGTAGGAGAGCGGCAGGCGGCCGTACTCCTCGACCTTGATCTTCTCGCTCGGGAGTCCCCAGTCGACGTAGCGGTCGCGCAGCTGTTCGCTCGGGGCGATGAAGAGGTCGACGTGCTCCATGTGCGACTGGATCAGCTTCTTGCGCATGAAGAACTCCTGCGGCGCGATCTCCGGGAAGCACTCGTGGCAGCGCCGCGGCGACTCTTCCAGGCAGGGCTCTTCGTCGGTCGCCCGCAGCAACTGGCCGTGGCGGTGGCAAATCGGCAGGAACTCGTGCAGGGTGTAGACGATCGCCGCCTCGGGGAGCGTGTTGCGCGCCTCGCGAATCGCTTCCAGGCCGATGAAGAGGGTGTGCTGGAAGTGGACGACGTCGGGCCGCTGGGCCTCGAGGAAATCTCGGAAGTGGGTGGTGATCGTCGACTTCTCGCGGGTCGCGTTGAGCAGCCAGTCGAACTCGTTCAGCTCGGTGTAGAAGAAGTACTGCCCGGGATCGCGGTCGTCCACCCCGGTCAGGAGGGTCCCCTCGTGGTAGCGCGAGGAGGTCGAGAAGGGAGGGCCGGTGCGGGCGAGGAAGAGCGACTCCCAGCCGCTTTCGTCGCGCATCGCCTCGTGCAGCTCGAAGGCGTAGGCCTCGGCGCCGCCCGGCCGGATCACCGGGTGGTTGTGGGAGACGTAGAGGACCTTCTTCGGACTCACTTCCATGCAGCCTCCTTCGGCCGGAGCGACGTGGGATTGGAGATGCGGTGGCTGGTTCTCAACTCGTAGATGGTGCAGATGCGCTCGCGCAGGGCCAGGCAGCGGCACTCTTCAGCAAGATAAGCCGTCAGGGCGGGACGCCGTGTCAGCGTCCACAGCAGGGAGACGGGGACGAGCAGGTAGCGGACGCCGTTGCGGCTCAGCGTGCTCAGCTGCGAGACCGCGTGCCTGCCGGCGTCGGCACTGAGCGGCACGTGTTGGCCGGCGCCGTCGTGGGGGAAGTGCCAGGCGGGGCGATCGAGGTCGAGCAGCGAGTCGTCGCCTTCGCTCAGGACCAGGACCACCTCTTCCTCCGGCAGGAGACTGTCCAGCAACGCCCGCATCGCCGGCAGGCAGCGGCGCTGCTGCTCGGTCTGGGCGAGGTCGGGGACCACCCGAGGAGCCGCCGCTGGCAGCTCCAGCAGCCGGTAGATGCGGCAGACCTCCTCCGGCGCCTCGAGCTGCTCGTAGCGGCTGCGGAGGTGGCGCTCCAGCTCGGGGTAGTGCTCGAACCACCAGTAGTAGGTCGAGGGCAGGACCAGGTAGGCGCCGCCAGCGGCGCGGAGCCCCTCCAGGTGCTCGACCGCCCAGCTGCCGTCGATCGGGTGGTGGCCGGCGTACTGGCCGCTGGCGGCCCGCGGGAAGTGCCAGCCGCTGCGGCCGTCGAAGCGGACCAGGCCCTCGTCCCCCTTGCTGACCACGCAGACGATCGCCCCGACCGGCGTCAGCTGCTCGATCAGCGCCGCGATCCGCGGTGCCAGCTCCTCGTAGGAGACGCTTGCGTCGACAGCCCGCAGGGTGCTCATCGGCGCGCCTCCTCCAAGGCAGGGCGCGGCTCCAACCGGTAGATCGTGCAGGCCTCGTGGTGCTCGGCGCTCGCGCCTTCCTCCAGGCGAGCGGCCAGGCGGCGGTAGTGGCTCAACCACCACGACTCCGCTGCCGGGAGGACGAGGTACTCGGCCCCCTGACGGCGCTCCGCCTCCAGCAGCTCGACCGCTTCGGAGTCGTCGGCCGGGTGGTGGCCCAGGTAGCGACCGTCGGCGCCGGCGGGAAAGTGGTCCGCCTCGCGGTTGCCGAGCCGCAGCAGCTCCGAGTCGCCGCGGCTGACCAGGAGCACCTTCGCCCCCTCCGGTACCGCCCGCTCGACCTGCGCGCGGATCGCCGCAACCGCGTCTTCGCGGTCGAAGGAGGGCAGTTTGACCTCGGCACCCCGGTCGACCAGCTCCGCGGCCAGCCTGACCAGCTCGCGCTGGAGATCCTCGATCCGGCGCCCCTGGCGGCGCAGCAGCGGCTCAAGTTCGGCCTCTTGTCCGTCCTCCCGCTCGATCGCGGCGAGCAGCGGCGAGACCGAGATCCGCAGCGGGTGCGCGCTCGGGTACTCGACCTCGATCAGGCCGTCTTCGGCGTAGGTCGCGAGATCGTCGCGGCGCACGCGATCGCGCCAGCGCTCCCGGTACAGGGAGACGCTGCGCTCGAACTTCTCCTCCCGGCCGCGGGTGGCCGACTCCAGATGGATGACGACGGCACTGGGGCAGTAGTGGACCTCGCTGCCGGCCTCGCCGATCCGCAGGCAGAGGTCGACGTCCTCCATCGAGTTGTGGAAGCCGCGGTCGAAGCCGCCGGCGCGCTCGAAGGCATCGCGCCGCACCAGCATGCAGGCGCCGGTCACCGCCTGCAACCGGCGAACCCGGTTGACGGCGGGATGGTCGGCGGGGAAGCCGGCGTAGAGGTTGTGGGGGTAGCCGTCCTGCCCGAAGACGACGCCGGCGTGCTGGACCGCCCCGGTCGGGTAGAGCAGCTTCGCGCCCACCACCCAGGCCTCCGGACACGCCGTCGCATGGCTCAGCAGCGCCTCGAGCCAACCGGGCTCCGGTTCGGTGTCGTTGTTGAGGAAGACCAGATGCTCCCCCTTCGCGACCTCGGCCCCGGCATTGCAGGCGGCGCCGTAACCGCCGTTCTCCTGCAGGCGCAGAACGCGGATCTTCCCGCCGAAGCCGTCCAGGACCTGTGGCGTCTCGTCGAGCGAGGCGTCGTCGACGACGACGACCTCGCAACCCCGGGGCAGATCGGCGAGCACCCGCTCCAGGCAGCGCTTGGTGAGCCCGGCGCGCCCGTGCACAGGCACCACGACGGTTGCTCGCGTCGCGTCGCTCATCCCGCGCTCCCAGTCAGACGGTAGATCGCCCCGGCGCGGTCGTCGGAGATCACCGGCTCGTAGTTCGAATCGAGGTGCTCGCGCAGACCCTGGTAGTGCCGCAGCCACCAGAGGTAGGTCGGCGGCACGACGAGGAACTCGGCCCCGCGCTCCCGCAGCGACTCCAGGTGCGCGATCGCCTCCTCGCTGTCGGCGGGATGATGGCCCGCCCAGGTCCCGTCGTCGGCCTGGGGGAAGTGCTGGGCGCGGCGGCCGTTCAGCCGCAGCAGCTCCTCGTCGCCACGGCTGATCACCAGGACCGTAGAACCGCTCGGGACGGCGTCCTTCACCACTTCCCGCACCTGCTCGGCTTCGCGCTGGTAGCGAGGGTTGGGACGACGCCCGTACGGCTGCCACGGCCGCCCCCACTTCTGCGCGTAGCGGCGCTGGTTGCGTTCGAGGATCTGCTTGTACTCGCCGTTAGGAACGAGCTGGCCGAAGGAGGCTTCGCCGAAGTGGTGGACGAGGACGTCGTCGGCACAGCGCAGCTCGTAGCCCGCCCGCCGCGCCCGCTCGGCGTAGTCGTCGTCCTCCAGCAGGCCGATCTCGTACCCCTCGTCGAGCGGGCCCAGCCGCATGTAGGTCTGGCGCCGCATCGCCAGGCAGAACATCGCCGGGGTGCCGATCTCCAGCCATTCGCCCGCGTGGTCCGCCGCCCGCCGCCGCGCCGCCTCCAGGTACTCGCCCCAGGTCCGGTAGTCGGTGTCGATCTCGGCCTCGTTGCCGATCCGGTTGGTGACCGGGCCGACGAGGCCGACCTTCGGCTCGGCCAGGTGGCGCCGCAGCCCGTCGAGCCACCCCGGAGCCACCATCGTGTCGTTGTTGAGCAGGACCAGGTGGTCGCCGCTCGCCAGCGCCAGCCCCTGGTTGCAGGCTGGAGCGAACCCCATGTTCGCCCCATTGAGAAGGACACGGACGCGGGAGTCGCGCTCGGCCAGCCGCGCCAGATAGGCGGCGGTGCCGTCGCTGGAGCCGTTGTCGACCACCACCAGCTCGAACGCCTCGCCGTCGGTATAGGCGAGGACGCTCTGCAAGCAGAGGCGGGTGAAGGCGAGGTTGTCGTGGGTGACGACGACGACGCTGGCGCTCGCCTTCGCGTTGCCGGCCGGCCTCCGAAAGGGCCGCGCCGTCGCCGCGAACGCCGCCTCGACCGTCTCCCGCGACAGCACCGTCGGGCGCCGCGAGACCGGCTCCAACGGCATCGACTCCGGGAAGGGATCGGACCTGCCCTTCCGGCGCCCGGCGTCCGGCCGCACGTCGAGGTCCTCGAGCAGCTGACCCAGCACCACCTCGTGGCTGAAGAACTCGCGGGCGATCTCGCGGGCGGCGGTGGCGTGACGGGTGTAGTCGCCGTTGACCTCCTCCACCGCCGCCAGCGCCTCCTCGAAAGAGTCGAAGCCGAACAAGCCACTCCCGGTCGGGAAGACGTTGCCGAATCCCGTCTCCTGGGTGATCACCGGCCGCCCGGAGGCGAGGTAGGTGGCGCTGCGGTCGCTGAACCAGCCGGTCCGCAGGCGCACGTTCTGCTCCTTGGCGACCGTGAACTCGCCGCGGGAAGCGCCGATGTAGTCGCGGTAGCGGTCGATTCCGCGCGAGATCTCGACTCCGTCGCGGACGCGCCAGCCGCGCTGCCGCAGCATCTGCCGCTCGGCCTCGTCGCAGCTGCTCAGCGCCAGCTCGAAGGCCTGGCCGCTGCGCTCGGGCAGATCGAGGTAGCGGAGAAACTCCTGGTGCTTGCTCCACGAGTAGCGCTTGCCCTCGAAGGTGACCTCGCGCCAGTCCTGCCGCCAGTTGCCGATCGTCGTCAGCAGGTCTGCCGGCTGCGGAGAGCGGTCGGGCCAGAGGTCGAGCAGCACCGGTTGACGGGTCGACCGGAACCGGAAGCGCTCGCTGCGCGGGAGCCTGCAGTCGGGGTTCTCCCAGTTCTCGGCGAAGGTGAAGAAGGCGCTGTGCGGCTCGAGGAACTCGATCGTCTCCTGCAGGCCGTGCTGGAGCTCGAGCTGCAGCTGCACCGGGTCGGTCTCGAGGTAGACGAGACGACCGGTGGCGGCGAGCTCGGGCAGCGGCTGGGTGCCGCCGTGGAGGTTGATCAGCAGGTCGGCCGAGCCGTAGAGGCGTTCCAGCTCGGCCTCGCTCATCCCGAAGCAGCGACCGTCGTCGTGCAAGGCACGAAAGGCCCAGCGGTCGGCCATCCCGAAGCGCCGCATCAGCGCCGAGATGTACTCCGCCGCCAGCGCCGAGCTGTCGTCCTCCTTGCTGGTCATCAGCATCGAGGGCGTGCGGGCGTGCGTCTCGACGTAGTAGGCCTCGCAGCCGAGCCGCTCGAACCCGAGCATGTAGTGAAGGTTCTGCCAGGCGACCCCGGCCACCGGCATCTTGGTCATCATCCCCAGCAGGACCACCTTCGGCGCGCTCACGAGATCTGCCTCCAGCGGCCGCCGTTGCCGCTCCGCCTGGGTGGAGAGGAGGACACGGAGGGTGCGACCTCGGCCGCGACGGGCTCCAGCGGCAACCCGGCCTCCAGATCCGGCCGGGTCCGGCGCTTGCGCTCCCGGTTCTGCGCCTGGTGCAGCTGCGAATAGACGCCGCCGCGCCCGACGAGGTCGTCGTGGTGGCCGCGTTCGACCACGCGGCCGGCCTGGAGGACGAGGATCTGGTCGGCGTGGCGGACGGTGGAGAGGCGGTGGGCGATCATGAACGAGGTGCGGCCCTCCATCAGGTCGTCGAGCGCGTCGAGGATGACCCCCTCGGTCTTCGAGTCGATCGAGGAGGTCGGCTCGTCGAGGATCAGGATCGGCGCGTCCTTGAGGAAGGCGCGGGCGACGCAGATCCGCTGGCGCTCGCCCCCCGAGAGCTGTGCCCCGCGCTCCCCCAGCTCGGTCTGGTAGCCGTCGGGCAGTCCTTCGATGAACTCGTGGGCGTTGGCGGCTCGGGCGGCGGCGGCGATCTCCTCCTCGGTGGCCTCCAGTCGCCCGTAGCGGATGTTCTCCTCGATCGTCCCGGAGAAGAGAAGCGGCTCCTGGAGGACGAGGCTGATCTGTTCGCGCAGCGAGTGCAGCTTCAGGTCGCGGAGGTCTACCCCGTCGATCTGGATGACCCCCGAGGCCGGGTCGTAGAACCGCACCAGCAGGCTCATCAGGGTGCTCTTGCCGGCTCCGGTGTGGCCGACGATCGCGACCCGTTCCCCTGGCAGGGCCTCGAAGGTGACGTCGCTGAGGGTTTCCCGCCTGCCTTTGTAGGCGAAGCCCAACCCGCCGACGACGACGTGCCCGTGTGCGCGCTCGAGCTCGATCGCGTCCGGTTTCTCCTTCACCTCGGGCTCCATGTCGAGGAGGTCGAGGGAGGCGTTGAACTGGACCAGCTCCTCGTGGATCATCCCGACGGTCGTGCTGATCTGTTCCAGCGGCTGGTAGACCGAAGCGATGTAGGTCATCAGGACGATCAGCTCTCCGATCGCGATCTTGCCCTGCATCACATGCCAGGCGCCGACGCCGAGCACCAGGGAGGTCCCCGCCGCCGTCGCCGTCTGCACGAAGAGCGTGTACATGCTCTGGCCGACCGTCAGCTTCACCCTCTCGTCGACCGCCGTCCTCCCCTGCTCCCGGAAGCGCTGATGTTCGTAGTCCTCACGACCGAAGGAGACGATCACCCGCAGCATCGCCATCGACTCGTGCACGATCGACAGCGACTTCCACTCCAGCTGCTGCACTTTGCGCAGGCGGGGGACGATGCGCGAGCCGTAGAGCCCGAAGGACCAGTAGAGAAGCGGCACCACGAGCATCGCCAGCAGCGCCACTTCCCAGTCGATCAGCAGCGCGATGACGAGCATGCCGACCAGGGTCAGCAATGCCTCGATGATCGGCGGGACGACCATCACGATGTTGCCGACCGAGGCAGCCTGCAGGTTGATCTGGCTCATCAGAGCGCCCGTCTGTCGCTCGTCGTGGAAGGTGAACGAGAGCCGCTGGACGTGGGCGAAGAGGTCGCTGCGCAGGTCCATGACCATGTTCTGCTCGGTCTTGGCCCCGAAGAAGTTGCTGAGGACGGTGGTGGCGTTGCCCAGGACGATGATCAGGAAGCGGGCGACGACCATCGTCACGAGGACGACCCAGGTGGTCGGGTCGCTGCCGAAGATAGCCTCGGTGATGCCGGTCGGGTGCTCGTTGGTCAGGACCTGGTTCAGGATCACCGCCAGGGGCCATGGCTCGGCCAGCCCGAGGATCACCGTGGCCAGCGTCAGCGCCATCACCCAGATCAGGTACTTGCGGTAGGGCTGCAGGTAGGGACGGACGCGCGGCAGGGACTTCCACAGCTCCCAGGGGCCCTTCTTCTCCTCGTCCTTCTCGCGGCGGCGGCGCAGGAGCTTGGGACTCATCGCACCACCGCCTCCGGCACCGGACCCGGGACCGCTTTGGGATCCGGCTCGCCGGCGACCTCCTCGGCAGCCACCTCCTCCCCCTTCTCCGCCAAGCCTTCGACCTCCGCCACCGCCAGCCGCGTCGCCGTCGCCATCCCCTCGACGCCGAAGGTGACGAGCAGGGTGATGCCGACCGCGAGTGCGATCGCGATCTCGGGCCGATGCTGCTGCAGGGCGATCGTCGCCAGCAGGACGAGGATCAGGACGACGAGGCGGCCGGCGGCGGTGGTCCGCGGCCAGACCTTGGCCCGCAGCAGCTGTTTGCCCTCGCCATGCTCCTCGACCGCGGTGCGGATCTTGACGCCGCCGAGGGCGCCGGCGCGGAGGTCGAGGTCCCAGCGGTCGAAGGGGCCGCCGCTGCGGACGAAGCCGCCCGCGGCGGCGAGGTTGTCCTGCAGCTGCTCGACCCAGGCCTGCGGCTCGCGCCAGCGTTCGCTCCAGACCTCGACGCTGCGCGGACGGGGCAGGGACGGGCGCGCCTGGGCGCGGCGGCGCCAAGGGGAGAGCCCGTTGCGGAGGCGGCCGGCGAGGCGGGCAAACGGCTGCAGGAAGAAGAGGAGCGAGGTGGTGGCGCGGCGCTTCAACGTCTCCCCGCGTGGCCGGCCGGGGACGTCGTGGTGGGCGCGCCAGCCGCTGGAGATCGCGGCTCCCATGATCCAGGCGATTGCCGCGAAGAAGGCGGGAGCGGCGACCAGTAGCGGCGGCCAGAGCAGGCCGAGGGCGGCGACCTCCCCCAACAGCGCCACCAGCAGCAGGCCCTCGGGCGCCTGCAACATTCCGGAGATGGCGCGCGGCGAGTCGTAGACGGACTGGAAGAGGTCGCTGCCCCAGGTGCCGTAGCGGACCAGCGAGCGGCGGCGCGGCGTCTGCGCCGCCGGTGCCTCGTAGATCCGCCCCGACCAGCGCGAGGCGCCGGCGCGGTTGTAGTGGGTCGGCCACTTGCGCTCCAGCAGCGCCTCGGCCTTGCCGTAGCCGTATTGCTGGCGCAGGTAGCGACGGATCGAGTCGCGGCGGCGGTGCATGACGACGGCGCCGGCGCTGAAGCCGAGCGTCCGCCCCGCCTTCTGCAGCCGCCAGCAGAGGTCGACGTCGTCGCCGGCCACCTGGAAGCGCTCGTCGAAGTTGCCGACCTCTTCGAGCACGTCTTTGCGGAAGGCCATGTTGCAACCGGGGACGTGCTCGGCCTCGCGGTCGGAGACGAGGACGTGGATCGGGCCGCCAGGAGCGGCGGCGACGCATTCGGCGACGAAGCCGTCGTCCTCGGGCGGGATGTTGGGGCCGCCGACGCCGGCGTGCCCGTTCGCCCGCAGCAGGGCGGCGACGTAGTGGAGCCAATCAGCGTCGGGATAGGCGTCGTCGTCGAGGAAGGCGACGATCTCCCCCCGCGCCGCCTCGATCCCCTTGTTGCGCGCGTGACCGAGACCGCGGTGCTCGGTCTCGATCAGCTTCGCGTCGTGGGCGCGGGCGATCGACGCGCAGGCCCCGCAGGCGCCGTCGTTGACGACGATCACCTCGTAGTCCGGGTAGCTGAGCTTCCCCAGCCGCGCCAGGCACTCGTCGAGGGTGGCGGAGCCGTGGTGGGTGCAGACGACGACCGAGACCGCCGGCCAGGGGCCGCGGTTCGAGAACGGCACGGACGCGTAGGCGCGGCTGACCGCGGCCAGTGCCGGCTTCGGGGCGCGCTCGCGGTCGACGAGGCCGAAGTCCCAGTCGAAGACGTCGTGGCCGCCACGGTGCCACTCGTCGGTCCAGGCGAAGACGAAGGTGCCAGCGGCGCCGGTGGAAAAAGCGCTGCGAACCTGCCACTCGAGGCTGCGCGCCTGCTCCTCGAGGCCGTTGCGGCGACTGTCGAGACCGAGCTCGGTGATCAACAGCGGCCGGTCGCCGGAGAGGTTCTGCAGTCGAGCCAGGTAGGCCTCGAAGTCCCGCTCCCCCTCGAGGAAGACGTTGAAGGCGCTGAGGTCGAGAAACGGCAGCTCCAGATACTCGGTCGAGGGGAAGTTGACATAGGTGACGAGCCCCTCGGGGTCGACGCACTTGGCGACCCAGTGCAGTCGCTCGAGGAAGTCCTCGATCGCCCGCTTGCCGTGCCAGCGCACGATCGGGGCCGGAATCTCGTTGCCGAGCGAGTAACAGAGGATCGCCGGGTGCATCTCGAGAGCGCGGACCTCGTCGGCGAGCCGGCGCTCGATCCGGTGCGCCCGCTCTTCGTCGTCGAGGAAGGCGACGTGCTGCTCCCAGGCGAAGCCGACCATGACGCGGATGCCCTGCTCCAACGCGGCGTCGAGAAGCCAGGCGGGCGGCGGGACGTAGGTGCGGACGGCGTTGATCCCGGCCGCGGCCATCGCCGCGAAGTCCTCCCGCACCCGCTCGGGCGCAGGGAACGACGATCCGTCCTCACCGCGGAAGGTGCCGTAGGTGACCCCGCGGACGTGGAACTTCTCCGTTCCGACCAGCACGGAACGCCCGTGGACACGGGGTCGCAGCTCTGCCGGATTAAGCTCGGAAACGGTCACTCACTCCTGTCTGGGGGTCCAGACGGATTGTCGGCCTGCCACATCGGTTACCCGGATCTTGCGAGATCTCTCCCAAATGCCTCTCGGCTTGATCCAACTGCAACTTTATCGCGATTTCGTGTCACATTGGACATGTATTCCAATGCCGTCAAACCGCTTCGCGATGCGGAATACGCCCGGTAAGAACTGGCCAGCTGGCCAGTCAAATAAAACCGTGCGTCTAAAGAGGCAGTCGCTCAGACCATCGAGCGGGCGATCACCACGCGCTGGATCTCGTTCGTGCCCTCGTAGATCTGGGTGATCTTCGCGTCGCGCATCATCCGCTCGACCGGGTACTCGTTGACGTAGCCGTAGCCGCCGAGCACCTGCACCGCCTCGACGGTGACCTTCATCGCGTTGTCGGAGGCGAAGAGCTTGGCCATCGAGGAGTACTTGGGCAGGAGGGGCTCGCTGCGGTCGGCCATCGCGCAGGCCTTGTAGAGGAGCTCGCGGGCGGCGGCGGTGCCGGTCTCCATGTCGGCGAGCTTCCACTGCAGGCCCTGGAACTCGATGATCGGCTTGCCGAAGGCGATCCGCTCCTTGGCGTAGTCGCGGGCGTAGTCGATCGCCCCCTGGGCGATCCCAACGGCCTGGGCGGCGGCGCCGAGCCGGGTCCGCTCCAGCGTCCCGAGGGCGATCCGCAGGCCCATCCCCTCCTCGCCGATCAGGTTCTCGGCCGGGACGCGGACGTCGGTGAAGCTCGGCGAGCCGGTCGGCGAGCCCTTGATCCCGAGCTTGTGCTCGAGCTGGCCGGGGTCGAAGCCGTCGCGGTCCTTCTCGACGATGAAGGCACTGGTGCGGCGGTTCTCGCGGTCGGTGGTGGCGAAGACGACGTAGAAGTCGGCGACGGTGGCATTGGTGATCCAGGCCTTCTGGCCGTTGATCACCCATTCGTCGCCGTCGCGGACGGCGCTGGTCCGCATCGCCGCCGGGTCCGACCCCGCCTCGGGCTCGGAGAGCGCGAAGGCCGGCGACCACTCACCGCTGGCGCACTTCGGCAGCCACTTCTCTTTCTGCTCCTCGGAGGCGAACAGCTGGATCGGCAGGGTGCCCAGCTCCTGCACCATCAGGATCAGGGCGCTGGTCGCGCAGGCGCGGGCGATCTCCTCGACCCCGATCTGCAGCATCAGCGTCCCGGTGCCGGTGCCGCCGTAGCGCTCGGCGAAGGGCAGACCGAGGATGTCCTGCTCGGCCAGCAGCTTGCGGACGTCCCACGGGTAGGAGGCTTCGCGGTCGATCTCCCCCGCCCGCGGCGCGATCTTCTCGCGGGCGATCTGGCGGATCGTTTCCCGGAAGTCGACGAGGTCCTGCGGGATCGAGTAGAGGCCGTGGGCGGCGGTGTCTGCGATGGCGTCGGTCATGTGGGGCGGAACCCTTTCAGAAGACCGGCGACTCGGTGTAGGTGCCGAAGACCTCCTGCATCGCCGCGATCATCTCGCCCTCGGTCGCCTGCGCCCGGGCGGCCTCGATGATCGGCGGCATCAGGTTGCCCTCGCCGGCCGCGGCGCGCTTCAGCTCGGCCAGGGCGGACTCGACGGCGGCGCCGTCGCGGGCGGCGCGGGTCGCCGCGAGACGGTCGCGCTGCTTGCCTTCCAGGGCCGGGTCGATCTTCAGGATCGGCGTCGGCTCTTCGTCGTCCTGGGTGAAGTCGTTGACGCCGACGACGATCCGGCGCCGTTCGTTCAGCTCCTGCTGGTAGCGGAAGGAGGCGTCGGCGATCTCGCGCTGGGGGAAGTTGCGGCGGATCGCCTCGACCATCCCGCCCAGCTCGTCGATCCGGGCAAAGTAGCCGTAGGCGGCCTCCTCCATCTCGTCGGTCAGCTTCTCGACGAACCAGGAGCCGCCGAGCGGGTCGGCGGTGTTGGGGACGCCGGTCTCGGTGGCGATGATCTGCTGCGTCCGCAGCGCCACCCGCACCGCCTCCTCGGTCGGCAGCGCCAGCGCCTCGTCGAAGGAGTTGGTGTGCAGCGACTGGGTCCCTCCCATCACCGCCGCCAGCGCCTCCAGGGCGGTGCGGACGATGTTGTTGAGCGGCTGCTGCGCGGTCAAGGAGACACCCGCGGTCTGGGTGTGGAAGCGCAGCCGCATCGACTCCTCCCGGGTCGCCCCGTAGGTCTCCTTCATCTCCCGCGCCCAGATCCGCCGCGCCGCTCGGTACTTGGCGATCTCCTCGAAGAAGTCGATGTGGGAGTTGAAGAAGAAGGAGAGCCGGGGCGCGAAGTCGTCGACGTCGAGGCCGCGCTCGATCGCCCGCTCGACGTAGGTGAAGCCGTCCTTGAGGGTGAAGGCGAGCTCCTGCTGCGCGGTCGAGCCGGCCTCGCGGATGTGGTACCCGGAGATCGAGACCGGGTGCCAGCGCGGCATGTTCTCGGTGCACCACTCGATCATGTCGGTGACGAGGCGCAGCGCCGGCTCGATCGGGAAGCACCACTCTTTCTGGGCGATGTACTCCTTGAGGATGTCGGTCTGGATCGTGCCGCCGAGGTTCTCAGCGGGGACGCCCTGCTTCTCGCCGACGAGGACGTAGAAGGCGAGCAGGATCGCCGCCGGCGCGTTGATCGTCATCGAGGTGGTGACGCCGCCGAGCGGGATCCCCTCGAAGAGGCGTTCCATGTCGGCGAACGTGTCGACGGCGACTCCCTCGCGACCCACCTCGCCGAGGCTGCGCGGGTGGTCGGAGTCGTAGCCCATCAGGGTCGGCATGTCGAAGGCGGTCGAGAGCCCGGTCTGGCCGTGGTCGAGCAGGTAGTGGAAGCGCTCGTTGGTCTCCTCGACGGTGCCGAAGCCGGCGAACTGGCGCATCGTCCAGAGCCGCCCCCGGTACATCGACTCGTACGGCCCGCGGGTGAAGGGGTATGAGCCGGGCGCGCCGACCCGCTCCTCGGCGTCGGGCGCGGCATCGGCCTCGGTGTAGAGCGGCTTGATCTCCTGCCCGGAGATCGTCGAGAACTCCGCGTCCCGCTCCACCCGCTTGTCGTCGGCAGTTTGGCTCACTGGCCAGGATTCTGACAGGGAGATGCCGACGGGACGAAAACGTCCCTATAAGGACCGTTTTCGTCCCGTCGGCCTTTTTATCCCGCTACGGCGCGCAGCTTCGGCGCCCAGACTTCTTCGAGGAAGTCGCTCAGCTCGTCGTTCAGCCGCTTGGGGTCGAGCCGCCACTCGAGGATCGAGTTCGCTTCGACCAGGCGTGCGTTCGGCAGCTCTTCCAGCAGCATTCCCGAGTCGCTGAAGGGGTGGAGCGGGTCGCGATGGTGGCCGACGATCAGGGTCGGGTGCTCGATCTTCACCCGGTCCTCGCGATGCGGCGCCGTCTCCCCCAGCAGCAACCCCTCGAAGACCGCCTGCGAGGGACCGGGCCGCTGCCGCACCCAGTCGAGCCCGATGTCGATCAGGTGATGGGTTCGCGGGATCGCCCGCGTCGCCAACGAGAGACCCTCGAAAAGCGGTCGCCCGAACTTCAAGCCCAGCAAGACCGGCGCGAAGAGACCGGCGACGGCGGAGAGCGCGTTGTCCAGCACCGGCATCTCGATGAAGAGCGCCCGCGCCCGGTCGGGGTAGCGGACCGCCATCTCCAGGGCGATGTTCGATCCCAGGGAGGTGCCGCCGACGACGGCGCTCTCCTCGCCCAGGTGGTCGAGCAACGCCACCACCTGCCGGGCGAACAGCGGCATCGAGTAGAGCCGCAGGTCCTCCGGCCGGTCCGAGCGCCCGTGCCCGAGCATGTCGACGGTCACCACCCGGTTGCCCCGCTCCGCCAGCTCCGGCCCCAGCCGGTCGAACATGTGCCGGTTCATCAGCAGCCCGTGGACGAGGACGATCAGCCGCTTGCCCGACCCGTACTCGTCATACGAGATCCGGTGCCCCTCGTAGCGAAACTCTCCCATGCGGACAGGGTATGGCAGCCGGCAGTCTCGCGCGAGGCCGCGAGAAGCGTCGCTATTCGACGCCTCTCGCGGACTCGGTCATCAACGCGACCGGCACGGAAAGTCCGGCACTCCTGCGGAGGGTGGCGATGCGGCGGCCGGGCTGGACGGCGTCGCGGACCTCGCCGGCGCGGTCGCCGAGGAAGGCGGCGGTCCGCTCCAGGTCCGGGGCGACGAAAGCGAGGCCCCAGAAGAAGGCGGGGCGGTCGCCGCCGGCGCGCTCGGTTGCCTCCGGCGGCTCCTGGACGACCTCGAGGATCACCGAGCCGAGGCGGAAGAAGGCCTGACGTGGCGCCCCGGCCGGCGTCGGCTCCTCGCGGACCCGCCGCAGGTCGAGACCGGCGGCGGTGAGGGCGGCGACGGTGCGGTCGAGGTCGGGGCTGATCGCGACGACGTGGTCGAGACTGGTGACGCCGTTGGGGTGCGCGGGTGCCTCGGGTGGCGGCGGCTGATCACTTTCGCTGGTCGGCAACCCGTCGAGCTGCAACACCTCGAGTCCCCGTAATGACCACCCGGCGATCCCGCGTCTTCCCCCACCTTCAACCAGTCGAATTCGCGTATCACCGGCGACACACACGCCTTCCTCGACCGCAAACCCACATTTTTCCCAGGACGCAGGAGAATCCGCCACCCGCAGCTCGTCGACCGTCACCGTCACGGCTAAACCGTAGCTTCGGATACCTCCAGCGCCGGCACGACCTTCTCGGCGAAGCACTTGACGAGGTCGGGGTCGAACTGGGTGCCGGCGCCGCGGCGGAGTTCCTCCAGCGCCTGCTCGCTGCTCATCGACGGCCGGTAGGGCCGGCCGTCGATCATTGCGTCGTAGGCGTCGCAGATGTGGATGACGCGGGAGCCTTGGGGGATGTCGCGGCCGGAGAGACCGTCGGGATAGCCGGAGCCGTCCCAACGCTCGTGGGTGGAGCGGACGAGGGCGGCGACGGGGCCGAGGGCGGGCGCGGCGTCGAGGACGCGCTGGCCGACCAAGGTGTGCTTGCGCATCAGCGCCCACTCTTCGTCGGAGAGCGAGTTCGGCTTGTGGAGGATCTCGTCGGGGATCGCGATCTTGCCGATGTCGTGCAGCTCCGCCGCCCGCACGAGGACGTCGAGCTCCTCGGCCTCGAGCCCGAGGGTGCGCCCGAAGGCGGAGGCCAGGTGGCCGACGCCGTCGAGATGGCGCTCCAGCTCCGGCTCGCGCTCGTGCAGGACCCGCAACAGCACGCCGCGGGTCTGGCTCTGGGCCGAGCCGGCCCGCATGCCCTTTTTCGAGTACATCCGTTTATCGGCGAGGCGCAGCGCGTCGGTCGCGGTCACCACCTCGACCGGGATCAGCACCTTGCCCCAGGAGGCGCCGACCTCGAATCCCTGGCCACGTTCGGAGAGCGCCTCCTCGGCGGCTTTGCAGATCGCTTCCGCCGGCAGCTCGCGGGTGGCGGCGAGGATGCAGAACTCGTCGCCGCCGAGCCGGTAGGCGCGGCCGTGCGGCGCCACCGTCTCCGCGAGCTGCGTTCCGAGCCGGCGCAGCAGGTCGTCGCCGGCCGGGTGGCCGAAGCTGTCGTTGTAGGCCTTGAAGCCATCGAGGTCGAAGAGGGCGAGAACCATCGCCTCCGGTGGGCTGGCGGAGACCGCACGGTCTAGGTCCGCCATCAGCGCCCGGCGATTGGGGAGGCGGGTGAGGGAGTCGGTCATCGCCTCGTCCTGGCTCGCCAGCAGCATCCGCTTGTTGATGTTGAAGGAGAAGAGGAGCCGGGCGAGCACCACTCCCAGGCAGGCGACTCCGAGGGCGACGGCGACGGGGCCGATGTGGACGAAGCTGCCGGCGGCCAGCAGCGAGATCCCGACCACGGCCATCGCGATCGGGACGACGATCCGGCGCCTGTCGGTGTAGGCGACCGCGACGCCGGCCTCGGTGGCAGGCAGCCACGAGGCGCTCGCGAGGAGGATGAAGGCGAGCGGCCAGCCGACGCTGGCGAGGTTGAGCGCGGTGGTCGACTGCCCGAGGACGGAGAGGTAGACGATGTCGCAGGCGCCGAAAAGGAGCAGGGCGAGGGCGATCAGCAGCCAGGTGCCGCCCGCCCGCCACCTCGAGGCGGCGAAGGCGCCGCTGAGCAGTCCGAGCAGGACGACGTCCATGCAGGGGTAGGCGAGGCTGACGGCGACGCCGAGCGGGCTGCCGCCGAGCGCTTCGAGAGCCGAGGGGAAGATCAGCGCCGCGGCGACGCCGGCGACCGCCAGCGCCCCGATCAGCCCGTCGACCCAGGCCAGCGGCTCCAGATGCTCCACACGGGCCCGCATCAGGAGGACGATCGCCACGAAGCTGGCCGGGTAGAAGGCGAGGAAGAGCAGATCGGCTGGCGAGGGGAACGGAGCTGGTTCGGCGTAGTAGAGAACGACCGAGTAGTAGGTCTGACCCAGCGCCCAGAGCAGCATCCCCAGTCCCAGCGCCAGCCACGCCTTGCGCTCCGCCTCGACGGCCAGGGCGCGCCAGAGCACAGCCGCGGCGGCTCCGAGGACGACGGCGTCGTAGACCCAGCGCCCCACGGCGTCCTGCAAGGAAGCGTCGCCGAGCTCCCAGATGATCACCGCCGCGTAGAACGACAACAGGCCTCCGAGGAGGCCGAGAAAGCCAAAGGCGATCTGGCACGATCGATCGGGTCGTTTAGACGATTTGTCCACCGCGGGTACATCGGCGGCTTTTTCCAATGACTTGAGCCGTACGCGGCTAGCCGGACCCTGGCCGTGCGAACTCGTCCTTTCGCTTGATCAACAGCCACTGCGGCTTGGCGCCGCCCCTGGTCCGCTGCAGGGCGAAGCCGCCCTCGAGCTTCTCGCCGTGGAGGACGAAGACGGCGTGGCCGCGCTCCAGCGCGTCGGGCCAGGGGACGCGGCCGCCCTGCTCGTAGGTGCCGCGGTCCCAGATCTCCACCCTGCCGCCGTCGATCTCCCCCTCGAAGTCGTTGTAGGCGAGCGAGTGGTCCTCGACCTCGATCGCCAGCCGCTTCACCGCCGGGTCCATCGACGGTCCCTTCGGCACCGCCCAGGAGCGCATCACGCCAGCGACCTCGAGCCGGAGGTCGAAATGGTGCGCGGTCGCCCAGTGCTCCTGAACGACGAAGACGCCGGCGCTGACGCCGCGGACGGCGAACTGCTCATGTCCCTCGACCTTTGCCTTATCGGTTTCGACTGCCTCGACCAGCGCCGCCCGGGGACCCTTTCCGAGGAACTCGACCAACTGCTCCACCGCTGACCCAGGTCCCTCGGCGTGGACCGCGACGCTCCCGTCGGCGGAGTTGCGGACCCAGCCGAGCACGCCGAGCCGCTGCGCCTCCGCAACCGTGGCTTCGCGGAATCCGACGGCCTGGACGCGGCCCCTCACCACCGCCCGGACTGCCGATTTCGACTCATTCACAGCCACAGGGTGTCAATAGCGGCGGCTTCTGTTTAGGCACAAGAACAGCAAGGTACCTATGGGTAGATCAAGACATTCATCCATTAGCGGAAGGCCACCCCGTGTCCGAACGAATTCTCATCACCGGCGGTGCCGGCTTCATCGGTTCCCACCTCGCCCGGCGCCTCCTCCAGGACGGACACGAGGTTCGCGCTCTGGACCGTCTCGACCCCCAGGTCCATCCCGAGCGCGAACGCCCCGCCTACCTCGAGGACGAGGTCGAGCTGATCGTCGGCGACGTCCGCGACCCCGCCGCCGTCCAGTACGCGCTGCACGGGGTCGACGCGGTCGTCCACCTGGCGGCCCGGGTCGGGGTCGGCCAGAGCATGTATGAGATCGACGACTACTGCTCGGTCAACACGGTCGGCACCGGGGTCCTGCTCGAGGGACTGATGAAGCACGAGGTGCGCCGCCTCCTCGTCGCCTCCAGCATGAGCATCTACGGCGAGGGCCAGGCGCGGACGGTCGACGGCGATCTCGCCTGGGCGGTTGAGCGCAACAGCACTCAGCTCGAAAGCGGCGAGTGGGAGCCGCGGGACCGCGAGGGGCGCGAGCTCGTCTTCGAGCCGACGCCGGAGACCAAGACCCCCTCGCTCTCCTCCGTCTACGCCCTCAACAAGTACGACCAGGAGCGAATGTGCCTGCTCTTCGGCTCCTCCTACGGAGTGCCGACGACGGCGCTGCGCTTCTTCAACGTCTACGGCCCCGACCAGGCGCTCTCCAACCCCTACACCGGTGTCCTGGCGATCTTCGGCGTCCGGCTGCTGAACGACAAGCCACCGCTGATCTTCGAGGACGGCGAGCAACGGCGGGACTTCGTCAGCGTCCACGACATCGCCGCCGCCTGCGCCTTGTCGCTGCAGCGCGAGCAGGCGGCGGGCCTGGCGGTCAACGTCGGCAGTGGCGAGAGCGTCACCGTGCGGGAGATCGCTCAGCGCCTCGCTGAGGTCACCGGCCGCGGCCGAATCGAGCCCGAGATCACCGCCCAGTACCGGGTCGGCGACATCCGTCACTGCTTCGCCGACATCTCGCTGGGGCGGGAGGTCCTCGGCTACGAGCCGCGGGTCCGGCTCGAAGACGGGATGGCGGAGCTGGCCGAGTGGCTGCAGGACCAGACGGCCGAGGACTCGGTCGAGTCGGCCCACCGGGAGCTGGTCGCGCGGGGGCTGACGAGGTGAACGCCCCCCGCTCCCCCGCCTCCTGATGCCGCGCGCGGCCGTCATCCGCGAGAGTGGCTCGGCCGAGTTGGTCGAGGTGCCGCTGCCGGTGCCCGGCGAAGGCGAGGTGCGGGTACGGCTGGAGGGATCGGGGGTCTGCGGGAGCGACCTGCCGGTCTGGGTCGGCCGGCCGTGGTTCGAGTACCCGCGGCCGCCGGGCGCGCCCGGGCACGAGGGCTGGGGCGTGGTCGATGCGGTCGGGTCGGGAGTGTCGGGGCTGCGCGAAGGCGATCGGGTCGCCGGCCTCGTCTACCGCGCCTACGCCGACTACGACGTCGCCCGTGCCGCCGACCTGGTGCCGCTGCCCGAGGGCGCCGGGCCGTTCCCCGGCGAGGCACTCGGCTGCGCCGTCAACGTCGTTTGCCGCAGCGGCATCCGGGAGGGCGACACCGTCGCGGTGGTCGGCGCCGGTTTTCTAGGCTGCGTGATCGTGCAGCTGGCGGCAGCGGCCGGAGCGCGGGTCCTGGCTATATCGCGCCGGAGTTCAGCCCTGGAGACGGCGGCGGCGATGGGCGCGGCGGAGACGATCGCGCTGGAGGAGCCGGTGAGCGAGCGGGTCGAGGAGCTGACCGGCGGCGAGCTCTGCGATGTCGTGATCGAGGCCGCTGGCGTGCAGTCGACCCTCGACGTCGCTGGGCCGCTGACCCGCACCCGCGGTCGCCTCGTGATCGCCGGCTTCCACCAGGACGGCTCGCGACAGGTCGACATGCAGCTCTGGAACTGGCGCGGCCTCGACGTCGTCAACGCCCACGAGCGCGACCCCGCCCTCTACGTCAAGGGGATCCGCGAGGCCACCGTCGCGGTCGCCGCGGGCCGGCTCGACCCCTCGCCCCTCTACACCCACCGCTTCGAGCTTGACCAGCTCGACGTCGCCCTCGACACCGCGGTCGAGCGGCCCGAGGGCTTCATCAAGGCGCTGGTGATGGCATGACCGTGACCACCCTCCCCCGCCTCGGCTTCCTCGGCGTCGGCTGGATCGGCCGCCATCGGATGCAGGCGCTGAGCGAGGGGGGCCTGGCGGAGGTCGCCGCAGTGGCTGACCCGCAGGACGAGGCGCTTGCGGCGGCGGCCGCGGCGGCCCCGAGGGCGGAGCGGGCAGCGACCCTGGAGGACCTGCTCGAGCGCGACCTCGACGGCGTCGTCATCGCCACCCCGAGCGCGCTGCACGCCGAGCAGGCGACCGCGGCGCTGGAACGCGGCCTCGCCGTCTTCTGCCAGAAGCCGCTGGCGCGGAACGCCGGGGAGACCCGGCGGGTGCTGGCGGCGGCACGCAAAGCAGACCGGCTGCTCGGGGTCGACCTCTCCTACCGGCACGTCGAGGCGCTGCGGGCGGCGTGCAAGGCGATCGAGGCCGGCGAGATCGGCCGCTTCCATTCACTCGACCTCGCCTTCCACAACGCCTACGGCCCCGACAAGCCCTGGTTCACCGACCCGGAGCTGGCCGGCGGCGGCTGCCTGATCGACCTCGGCACCCACCTCGTCGACCTGGCGCTGTGGCTTACCGGGGCCGACGAGGTTGCGGTCAAAACGGCGCGGACGCTCTCCCTGCACGGCCACGAGGTCGAGGACCAGGCAAGCGCCGAGCTGGCCCTCGGCGAGGTGCGGGCGCGCCTCGCCTGCTCCTGGTTTCAGCCGGCTGGCGGCGAGTGTGCCTTCGAGTGCACCGCCTGGGGCAGCGAGGGCGCCGTCAGCGTTCGCAACGTCCACGGTTCCTTCTACGACTTCCGCGCCGAGCTCTGGAAGGGGACTTCGAGCGAGATCTTGGTCGAGCCCCCCGACCCGTGGGGCGGCCGCGCGATCGCCGCCTGGGCGGAGCGGCTCGCCATCGACCCCTCATACGACCCCGCCGCCGACGAGCTCGAGCTGCTCGCCCGCACGATCGACGACGTCTACGCGGAGGCGGGCCGGTGAAGGTCTTGATCAGCACCGACACGGTCGGCGGTGTCCTCACTTACACGGCGGAGTTGGCGGCGGCGCTGGAAGCGCAGGGCGACGAGGTCGTCGTCGCGACGATGGGCCCGCGGCTGCGCCGCGAGCAGCGGGAGGCGCTGCCGGGGCGGGTGCACGAGAGCGGCTACCGGCTGGAGTGGATGGAGGACCCCTGGGACGAAGTCGCCACCGCCGGTCAATGGCTGTTGGCGCTCGAGGATGAGGAGCGCCCCGACCTCGTCCACCTCTGCTCCTACTCCCACGGCTCCCTCCCCTTCCGCGCCCCCAAGCTCGTCGTCGCCCACTCCTGCGTTCTCTCCTGGTGGCGGGCGGTCCACGGTGCCGAGGCATCGTCCACCTGGGATCGCTACCGCGGCGAGATCGGCGCCGGCCTCGCCGCCGCCGACGCGATCGTCGCCCCCACCCAGGCAATCCTCCGCGAGCTGGAACGCGACCACGCCATCGACCCCGGCCGCGCCACCGTCATCCACAACGGCACCCCCATGCCGACGGGACGGAAATACCCCGATATGGAGGGAAATCGTCCCGTCGGCACGGAGAAACAGGCGCTGATCCTCGGGTCAGGGCGGTTCTGGGATCCGGCGAAGAACCTGGCGGCGCTCGATACGGCGGCAGAGGGACTGGAGTGGCCGGTGGTTGTGGCCGGCGAGCTCGGCGGCGAAGGGACGACGAGGTACGCGACGAGCACCGGCGTCCTCAGCTCGCCGCGGCTGGCGGAGCTGCGACAGCGGGCGACAATCTATGCCGCCCCGGCTCTATATGAGCCCTTCGGCCTGGGCATCCTCGAGGCCGCAGCCGACCGCTGCGCGCTGGTGCTCGGCGACATCTCCTCGTTGCGGGAGCTCTGGAGCGACGCGGCGATCTTCGTCGACCCGCGTAACCCCGAGGAGCTGCGCGAGGCGCTGGCGGGGCTCGCCGGCGACCGCTGGCTGCGCACCGCGCTGGCCGACCGGGCGCAACGCCGAGCCGCCTCCTACTCGATCGACCGCGCCGCCAACGCCTACCACCGCCTCTACGAGCGCCTGACCGCGAAAGCCGGAGTGCGAGCGTGAAGGTCGTCTACTTCTCCCACTCCCTGGTCTCCGACTGGAACCACGGCAACGCCCACTTCCTCCGCGGCATCGCCGCCGAGCTGTGGGACCGCGGCCACGAGGTCGTCGTGCTCGAACCCGCAGACAGCTGGAGCCGCGCCAACCTCGAGCGCGAACACGGCACCCGTCCGCTGCGCGAGTTCCGGCGCGTCTTCCCGGACCGAGTCGCCCACGAGTACGGCCCCGAGACGCTCGACCTCGAGCACGAGTTAGAAGCAACCGACCTCGTAATCGTCCACGAGTGGAACGAACCCTCGCTGGTGAAGCAGGTCGGCGAGCACCGCGCCCGCCACGGCGGCTACCGCCTGCTCTTCCACGACACCCACCACCGCGCCTGCACCGCCCCCGAGGAGATGGAGCGCTTCGACCTCGGCAACTACGACGGCGTGCTCGCCTACGGCGAGGTGATCCGCCGCATTTATCTCGAGCGCGACTGGGCCGCCCGGGCTTGGACCTGGCACGAGGCCGCAGACACCCGCGTCTTCCACCCCCTACCGGCGCTCGAACCCGAGGCCGACCTCGTTTGGATCGGCAACTGGGGCGACGACGAGCGCGACCGCGAGCTGCGCGAGTTCCTCCTGCGGCCGGCGCGACAGCTGCGCCTGCGCGGCTCGATCCACGGCGTCCGCTACCCGCGCTCGGCGCGGCTGCGGATCGCCCTCAGCGGCCTGCGCTACCGCGGCTGGGTCGCCAACCACCTTGTCCCGGAGCTCTTCGCCCGTCACCGGCTCACCGTCCACGTCCCCCGCCGACCCTACGTCGAGGCGCTGCCGGGGATCCCGACGATCCGCCCCTTCGAGGCGCTCGCCAGCGGGATCCCGCTCGTCTGCTCGCCCTGGGACGACTGCGAGGGCCTGTTCCGACCTGGGCAGGACTACCTCGTCGCCCGCGACGGGGCCGAGATGCGCGAGGCGATGCAGGCGATCCTCGAATTCCCCGAGCTGGCGGAGAAGCTGCGGCGGAGCGGGCTGGAGACGATCCACGCCCGCCACACCTGCGCCCACCGGGTCGACGAGCTCCTGGCGATCGACGACGAGCTGCGCGGCGCCTCGGAGCTGGAGCTGGCGGGATGAAGATCGCCGTCTTCGGGTCGAGCCTCGTCTCCGCCTACTGGAACGGGGCCTGCACCTACTACCGGGGGATCGTCCGCGCCCTCGACGCCCGCGGCCACCGGGTCGCCTTCTACGAACCCGACGCCTTCGAACGGCAGGAGCACCGCGACATCGACGACCCCGAGTGGGCGGAGGTCGTCGTCTACGAGGCGCGCGAGGAGCGGACGGTGCGCAAGGTGGTCGCCGACGCGGCGGCGGGAGCCGAGGTGATGGTCAAGGCGAGCGGAGTCGGCGCCTTCGACGCCGCGCTGGAGGAGGCGGTGGCGGAAAGCGAGGACCCGGCGCTGCGGGTCTTCTGGGACGTCGACGCGCCGGCGACCCTGGCGGCGATGGAAGCCGACGCGGAGAACCCGCTGCGCGAGCTGATCGGCCGATACGACCTCGTCCTCACCTACGGCGGTGGCCAGCCGGTGATCGACCGCTACGCCGCCCTCGGCGCCCGCGCCTGCGTCCCGATCTACAACGCGCTCGATCCCGAGACCCACCATCCCGAGCCGCCCCAACCCGACCTCGCCTGCGACCTCGCCTTCCTCGGCAACCGCCTGCCCGACCGCGAGGTGCGAGTCGAGGAGTTCTTCTTCAGGGTGGTCGAAGCGCTGCCGCAACGCTCCTTCCTGCTCGGCGGCAACGGCTGGGACGAGCGGGTGGAGGGTCTGGCGAACGTCCGCTACCTCGGCCACGTCCCTCCCGGCGACCACAACGCGCTCAACCGCAGCGCCCTCGCGGTCCTCAACGCCAGCCGCGAGAGCATGGCCGCCAACGGCTGGTCGCCGGCGACCCGGGTCTTCGAGGTGGCAGGGGCGGGCGCCTGCCTGATCAGCGACGCGTGGGAGGGAATCGAGGACTTCCTGACGCCGGGCGAGGAGGTCTTGGTCGCCCGCGACGGCGCCGAGGTCGCCGAGCTGCTCGCCGGCCTCGACCCCGAACGCGCCCGCGAGATCGGCGAGGCCGCGCTGGAACGGGTGCTGGCCGAGCACACCTATGAGCGCCGCGCCGAGCAGGTGGAGACGGTCTTGGAAGGGGTACTGGTCAAGTGAAGGTCGTCTTCCTCGGCCTCTCGATCACCTCCTCGTGGGGCAACGGCCACGCGACCAACTACAGGGCGCTGGTGCGGGAGCTGAGCGAGCGCGACCACGACGTCCTCTTCCTCGAGCGCGACGTCCCCTGGTACGCCGAGCACCGCGACCTGCCCCAGCCGCCCTGGGGCCGAACCGCGCTCTACGACTCGGTCGAGCAGCTGCGCGAAGAGCACGCCGAGGACGTCGCCGCCGCCGACCTCGTCGTCGTCGGCTCCTTCGTTCCCGAAGGCGTCGCGATCGCGGAGTGGGCGATCGAAACCGCTGGCGGGGCCACCGCCTTCTACGACATCGACACCCCGGTCACCCTCGAGAAGCTGCGCGGCGGCGACCGCGAGTACCTCTCCCTCGAGCTGGTTCCCCGCTTCGACCTCTACCTCTCCTTCACCGGCGGCCCCACGCTCGAAGTCCTGGCGAGCGAGCTCGGCGCCCGCCGCCCGCTCGCCTTCTACTGCCTCGTCGACCCAGACGCGTACCAGCCGCTGGAGGCGGAGACGCGCTTCGACCTCGGCTACCTCGGCACCTACAGCGACGACCGCCAGCCGGCCCTGGAGCGGCTGCTGATCGAACCGGCGCGGCGGCTGCCGGCAGCCGACTTCGCCGTCGCCGGTCCGCAGTACCCCGACTCGGTCGCATGGCCGGAGAACGTCGAGCGGATCGATCACGTCGCCCCCGGCGACCACCCCGCCTTCTACGCCTCGCAGCGCTTCACCCTCAACGTCACCCGGGCGCAGATGCGCGCGGCCGGCTGGTCGCCGAGCGTGCGCCTGTTCGAGGCGGCGGCCTGCGGCGTGCCGATCGTCAGCGACCGCTGGGACGGCCTCGAGCAGATCTTCGTCCCCGACGAGGAGATCCTGATCGCCGACGAGGGGACAGACGTCGTCGACTTCCTGGCCGAGGTCGGCGAGGACGAACGCGCGGCGATCGCCGCGCGAGCGCGGCAGCGGGTCCTCGCCGAGCACACCGCCGCCCAACGCTGTGAGCTGCTCGAACGGGAGATCGAAGGGGTGGCAGTGCGATGACGCTCGAGGTCCCCGGCGCGGTTGCCGAGCTCGGCCCGTGGTTCCACAACCTGCACCTCCCTGACGGCCGCGAAACCGCGCCCGAGCACCCGCTCGGCGACTTCCCCGCCTTCAAGTGGCGGCAGATCGCAGGCTGCCTGCCGGCCGACCTGAGCGGCGCCCGCGCCCTCGACATCGGCTGCAACGCCGGCTTCTACGCCTTCCAGCTTGCCGCCCGCGGCGCCGAGGTGCTGGCGCTCGACCTCGACGAGCACTACCTCGAGCAGGGTCGCTGGGCGGCCCAGCACCTCGACCCAGACGGCCGGATCGAGTTCCGCCAGGGCTCGGTCTACGACCTCGTCGACGTCGAGGGCAGCTTCGATGTCGTCCTCTTCATGGGCGTCCTCTACCACCTGCGCTACCCGTTGCTGGCGCTCGACGTCGTCGCCGAGAAGGTCGGCGGCAAGCTCGTCCTGCAGACGCTGACGATGCCCGGCGTGGAGCCGGCCGGCACCCCCGAAGACGTCGAGATCGACGAGCGCAAGCGCCTCGCCGAGCCGGGCTGGCCGCGCGCCGCCTTCGTCGAGCACAAGCTCGCCGGCGACCCGACCAACTGGTGGGCCGCCGACACCGCCTGCGTCGAAGCGATGGCCCGCTCCGCCGGGCTCCGCGTGACCGAACGCCCCGGCCACGAGATCTGGATCTGCGAGCGCGACGAGACGAATGACCACGCCCGCGACCTGCGGACGATGGAGCTCCTCGCCGCGACCCGCTCGGGCCGCTGACAATTCGTTCCGCCTGACGATGTGCCACACTGCCGCTATGGCGGTCGCAGACAAAGACATTCTCTATCGCGTGGCTTACGACGAGGCGGTCCGCGCCCTTGTAGAGCAGCAGGCGGAAATCGAAAGCTTCCGCACCCGCGCCGGCCTCCTGTTTTCCTCTACTGCGATCACTACGTCTTTCCTCGGGGCTCAATCCTTCGGGCTGGGCGACATGAGCCTCGCTAGCTGGATGGCCCTGATCGCCTTCATGGGAGTGGCCATTGCTTCTCTCGCTGTCTTGTGGCCTCACTCATGGGAGTTCAGCGTTAACCCACGAGACGCCCTCGGACCCTACCTCCGAGGAGAAGAACCGGTGCCGGTCCACAGGCTTCATCGCGAACTCTCACTCCACATGCACAGCAGCTACATCGAAAATCGTGCCGGCATCTTCCAGCTTGCCGTTCTACTCCAGACCGCGAGCGCACTGTTGACCCTTGAGGTCATCTTCTGGATCATCTCGATAGCAACCGCCACCTAGGGAGCAACCGTGGGAAAAATCGCACCTTCCGAAGCACGGCTGGAGCCCAAGACGCCCAGCCCAATGCAACCGTCAATGCTCCCCTTCACCTGGAAGAGGTTCTGGCAGGTGCTTTTGGGCCGCAGGCCTTCCTAGCGATGCGCTGAGCCGTTAGTCGGCGAGCCAGCGGAAGTAGACGCCATACCGAAGCCGCCCCGAGTGGTTGATCCCACCCGAGTGCGGCAGGTCGGGGGTCATCATGATTGCGTCGCCGGGATCGGCCTCGACCGGCGCCGGGCCCTCCGCGGTCTCGATCAGGAGGCCGCCGTTGTCGCCCCGCCAGGAGCTGAGCGGGACGCCGACGATCCGCAGGTAGGTACGTCCTTCCGCCCAGGCCGGCTCCTGGTCGAGGTGGAAGCTGATCTCCGGCTCGGGCCCGGTGTGCGGGAACTGGAGCAGGATCTGCGGGTCGCAGATTCGCCCCGTCCGCCACTCGTCCGGCAACGACTCCGCCAGCGCCAGGATCTCGGGCCGTTCCCTCAGATGCGGGAACCAGTGCGCCCCCCAAAGCCATTCGCTCAGCTCCTCGGCCGAGGCGCCCCGCTGCAGCAGGTCGAGGTGGAGCAGCCGCAGTGCGTCGTCGATCTTCTCCGGCGCCACGATTCCGCGCGCGACCTCATAGGCACCCTGTACGGGCTGGGATGGCACGCGCGCATCCTTTCAAGCCGGCCGGTTACGAGGACCCTAGTCAGGCAGCCAAGCCGGTGAGATAGTGGGCTGATGAGGGCGCATGGGTGCATAGATTCGGCTGCCGGCCTGGGAAGCGACGGCCACGCCTGCTGGGGCTTCGACCGGCCCGAGGAGTTCGTCGAGGCGGCGATCGAATTCCTCGAGGACGGGCTCCGTCACGGCCAGCGCCTCGCCTACGTCGGCAGCGAATCGCTCGAGGAGCAGCGCGAGCGCCTGGCGCCGCTCGGCGACGTCGGCAGGATGCTCGACTCGGGAATGCTGCAGCTGTTCGAGCTCGGGCACCTCTACCGAGTCGGCGAGCCGGTCGACCCCGAGGCGCAGATGGCGATCTACCTGGGGGCCACCGAAGCCGCCCAGGCCGAGGGGTGCTCGGGGCTGCGGGTCGCCGCCGAGGTCACCGATCTGGTCACAGCGCCCCAGACCTGGGAGGCGCACCTGCGCTGGGAGAGCGCAGCCGACCGCCTGCTCGCGCCTAAATCCCTCGCGGCGCTCTGCGGCTACCGGCGCGAGGCGCTGCCGCCACAGCTGATGGCCGATCTGGCGGCCGTCCACCCCGCCGCCAACGCCGCCGCCGAAATCGTTCCCTTCCACCTCTTCGGCGAAGGCGAGGAGCTCGCCCTCAGCGGCGAAGTCGACCTCTTCTCCAGCGACGCGCTCGAACGCGTCCTCGACCTCGCAGGCGGCGACGGGGAACCGGCCTCGCTCAACCTCGAGGCACTGGAGTTCATCGACCACCACGGTGCCGAACTCCTCGCCCGCCGCGGCTGCCGCGCGCCCGCAACGCGCCGCCGGTCGTCGACCGCCTCTGCGAACTGCTCAAGCTGAAGCTCTGAGCTAGGAGGAGTTCCTCCCGCCCCGCTTCGAAGCGCCGGGCGAGTTGGCGATCTTCGCCGCCCGTTCCTTGCTCATCCCCTTCTTGCGCAGGCCCTCGTACTGCTTGTCGTTCTTGACGCTGGGACCGTGGTCTTTGGTCATCGTCATCACCTCCGTCAGGTTGGGGTCATCCTGGAACTACCCACATGCAGGGAAATCTCACCGCGTGCGAGGATGGCGCCATGGCCGAGCCGGTCGAAACGCTCTCCGGTGATCCGACGCTCGAGCTGCCGGAGTTCGACGCCCCGCCCGAGGACCCGCTGCCGCTGCTGGAGCGCTGGCTGCGACTCGCCGACGAACGCGGAGTGCGGGAGCCGCGGGCGCTGGCGCTGGCGACCGCCGATGCGGAGAGGCGGCCGTCGAGTCGCATCCTCCTCCTCAAGCAGGCGACGCCGTACCTCGTCTTCGCCGGCAGCTACGAGAGCCGCAAGGGACGCGACCTCGCCACCAACCCACGTGCCGCGGGCACGCTCTACTGGCGCGAGACGCTGCAGCAGGTGACGGTCGAGGGGCCGGTGCGGAAGCTGAGCGAGGATGAGTCCGATGCGCTTTTCGCGGAACGACCCCGAGCGGCGCAGGCGAGTGCCCTCGCCTCCAGGCAAGGGGAACCTCTTGGAGATCCAGCAGAGCTGCGCCACTCGGCGCAGGCGCTCGCCGCGGAGGACGAGCCCCTACACCGTCCACCGCACTGGGGCGGCTGGCGCCTCGACCCCGACCTCGTCGAGTTCTGGCATGGCAGCCCAGACCGGCTCCATCGCCGCCTGCTCTACGTGAAGCGGGACGGGGCCTGGGAGCACCGGCGCCTGAAGCCCTAGGCTCGGCTACAGGTAGCCGAGCGGGTCGGTCGGGGCGCCGTTGATCCGCACCTCGAAGTGGAGGTGGGGGCCGGTGCTGTGGCCGGTGTTGCCGCTGTAGCCGATCACGTCGCCCTGGTTGACGCTGGCGCCGGTGGAGACGGCGAAGCTCGACTGGTGGGCGTAGCAGGTGGAGAGCCCGCCGCCGTGATCGACGCAGGTGTAGTTGCCGTAGCCGCCGCTTTCGTACTCGGACTGCTCGAGGATCACGGTGCCGTCGGCGGCGGCGCGGATCGGCGTCCCTTCCGGCACCGAGATGTCGATCCCCTCGTGCATCCGCCCCCAGCGATAGCCGAAGCCCGAGGTGACCGTGCCTTCGACCGGCCAGATGAAGCCAGCGGCGCTGGGGCTCGGCATCGGTCCGGCCGGCAGCGCCACCCCGCCGGTCGCTTCGGCGATTTCCTGGGCGATCTGCGCCCGCAGGTCGGCGGCGATTTCCTCGTGCTCGTCGACGTCGTTTTCGATGCTCTTCAGCGCCTGCCGCCGCTCCGACCGCGCCGACAGCAGCGCTCCCTCGCGCGACTCCAGGGTCGAGCGGGTCGCTTCCAACCGCTGCTCCTTGGCGGCGATCGCGTCGCGGGCGTCTTCGATCGTCAGCTTCGCGATCTTCCGCTGGCGCACCAGCTTCTTCGCTTCGTCGCGCAGCGAGCGCACCCGCTCGGCCAGCGCCTCGTCGCTTTCGTTGATCGCGTCGAAATAGGCGGTGCGGGCGACCATGTCGCCGTAGTCCTCGGAGCTGAGGATGACTTCGGTGATGTCGGTGGTGCCGTAGGTGTAGATCGCGACCAGCCGCTCGCGCAGGTTGACCAGCGCCCGCTTCAGCCGCGCCTTCAGGGTGTCGAGGCGTTCCAGCGCTTCCTTCAGTTCGGCTTCAGCTTCTTGCAGCTCGGCTTCCTTCGCGGCCAGCTCTTCTTCAGCCGCTGCCTCCTGATTGCGCAGCGCCGATACCTGGCCTTCGAGGGCGGAGATTTCGTCGCCCATCGCGGCGATGTCGGAGGTGAGGAGGCCTTCGCGTTCTTCGGCCTTGCCGATCTTCTCCTCGACCGCTTCCAGCTTCTCGGAGTTGCTCTTCGCCGGCGCGGTCGCGGCCGTCAGCAGGCAGCTCGCGAGCAGGGCGAGAGTCATCGCCAGGAGCGAGGAAAGCCAGCGCCGGCGCGGTTTTGCGGTCGGATTCGGCATGGACACAAGAGAAAGCCGGCATACGCGCCGACCCTACCCAAGACCGTAGGGAGGGGAATCGACTCGTGCCGGCTGGAAAACCCGCCTGCAACCTCAGTTGCGGACGTACTCGCAGCGCTGGGCGCGGTTGGCGCCGCGGCCGCCGATGCAGCGGTCCTCGCCGCCGCGACCGTCGAGCTGGTCAGAGCCGCCACGGCCGAGCAGGACGTTGGCGGCGCCGTTGCCGACGAGGACGTCGGGTCCGGTCGAGCCCTCGATCTTCTCGGTGCCGGTAGCGATTCGCCCCGGCGTGCAGCCGCTGACCTCAGGGTCGCTGACCGCGCCGCCGATCTTCGCCTCCACGTGGACGCCTTCGTTTCTCACCCGGGCGAAGGAGGCGCTGTCGTTGGCACCGCGGCCGCCTGCGAAGAGGTCGCCCTCGCATGGCTGGCCGCCGATCAGGAGGTCGTCGCCGCCGTCGCCGATCATCGTCGCGGCGCCGCTGCCGTGGCGGGGATGGAGGATGTTGACCCCGAAGAGGGCGTCGTCCCCAGCGCCGCCTTCGAGCCGGTCGGGGTCGCCGTCGTCGCCGGCGTAGATGGTGTCGCCGCCGCGGCCGCCGCGCAGCCAGTCGCTGCCGACGCCGCCGTCGATCGTCACCTCCACCTCCGGCCCCAGCGAGCGTTCGACCTCGATCCGGTCGTCGCCGCCCTCGAGCGCGACGAGGATCGAGCCGACGCGGCCGCCGACCTGGAGCGAGGGGCCGTATCGGCCGGAGACGAGAAGCTCGCCGTCGCGGAGGCCGACGACGATGTCGTCGGGGCCGGCGCTGCCGGAGATCGCGAGGCTGTTCGAGCCACACCAGCTGGCGCCCTGGCCGGAACCAAAGCACTCGCTGCCAGGCCCCCCGATCACGGCCTCGATCCCGACCAGCCGCTCGTTTTCGGCGCCGCTGACGCGGCCGCCTTCGAGGTCGACTTCGATCGGTCCACCGGCGCTGCGGTAGGAGGCGGTGTCGTGGGCGCCGGGACCGCCGTCGATGCGATCCCGGCCGATCCCGCCGTCGATCGCGTCGAAGCTCCCGCGGCCGCCGCTGACGGTGTCGTCGCCCATGTCGCCGTCGACCTGGTCGCGGGCACCGAGACCGCCACTGACGACGTCGTTGCCGCTCTCCCCGCGCACCCGGTCGCGACCGTCCCCGCCGCGGACCTCGTCGGAGCCGCGACCGCCGAGGAGGAGGTCGGCGCCCGCCTTGCCGTTGAGCGTGTCCTTGCCGCGGCCCCCGTCGATCCAGTCGCGGCCGGCGCCGCCGCAGATCGTGTCGTTGCCACCACCGCCGAAGATCCGGTTCGGGCCGCCACCGCCGACGATCACGTCGGGCCCGCGTTTGCCGCGGATGTGGCGATCGTTGGATTCGATCGTCGCCTTCTTGCCGGCGCAGGTCGGGCGCCCCGCGTCGGGGGAGCCGGCAAGCACGAAGTAAAGGCCGAGGCCGAGGACGACGGCGAGGCCGACGATTGCGATCCGACGCCGATTGACTGCTGCAGCCACGACCGCTCCTCCCTCCGCCTGTCGAGAACCCCTTACCCTCTTATTGGACTACCCGTTCAGGAACTATCCGCAACCGGCTTGGTACCGCTGAGGCCCGGGTGGACGCCCTTGCCGATCGCCTGTTCGTCGACGATCTTCTGCAGCAGGCCGACCAGGCGCTTGCGGTCGGCGCTGTTCATGCCCCGCGTCAGCGCCTTCTCGTGCTCCTGTGCGATCTCGCGCCCGCGGGCGAGCGCGCTACGCCCCTTGCGGGTCAGGTAGAGGGCGCGCACCCGCCGGTCGTCGGGGTTGGGGCGGCGCTCGACCAGCCCCCGCTGCTCGAGCTCGTCGACGAGGGCGACCATGCGGCTGGCCGGCACGTCGATCGCCGCCCCGATCGCCTGCTGGGACTGCCCCTCGGCGGCGTCGACCAGGTTGAGGACGCGGAACAGCGGCGGGTTGAGGTCGACCGCGGCGATCTTTTCCGCGAACTGCCGCGAGGCGTGGATCCCCACCTGGGAGAGCAAGAACGCCAGCGTCGAGGGGGCGCGGTCGCCGTTGATACGGTCGCTCATCGTGAGGGGAAGCTTACCCTGTCGTTTCTGATATGAATCGTTTCGAGCTTGAACCATTCCAGTCGTTAAGAATCTTCACAGGAGGGATCCCATGACCCGCCGCCTCGCCCGCCTCGCCGACTTCTCCTACCGCCGCCGCGGCACCATGGTCCTGCTCTGGATCGTCTCCGCGGTCGTGATCATCGCCCTCGGCTCCGCCTTCGCCGGAGAGTACGAAGCCGACTACAACACCCCGGGCTCGGACTCCAAGGCAGCCAGCGAGCTGACCGAAAGCGCGTTCGGCGGCTACTCGGGTCAGGAAGTCAACGTCGTCTGGGAGGATCCCTCCGGGGCAATGAGCCCCGCGGTCATGGAGAAGGTGGACGCCTTCTTCAAGCAGGCGGAAGGCGTCGACAACATCGAGAAGCGGGAAGCGATCCGCGTCTCCGAGGACGGCACGATCGCCACCACCACCCTGCCGCTGACCGTGCCCGGCTGGGAGGTCCCGAAGGAGGACGGCGAAACGCTGGTCTCGGCGGCCGAAGACAACAGCGGCGACGGTCTGCGGATCGAGCTCGGCGGCGACCCGATCGTCCGCGCCCAGGAAGGCGGCAACGAAGAGGGCATCGCCTTCCTCGCGGCGGCGATCGTGCTGGTAATCGCCTTCGGCTCGCTGGTCGCAGCCGGCCTGCCGCTGGTCATCGCCCTCCTCGGGCTGGGGATCTCGGGGGGCGGCTTGATCGTCCTTCTCGCCAACGTGATCGACGTCCCGGACTGGACCCTCGCCGTCTCGGGCCTGATCGGGATCGGCGTCGGGATCGACTACGCGCTGCTGGTCCTGACCCGCTTCCGCACCGCCCTGAAGTCGGGTAAGGACCGCCACGACGCGGTCGTCGAGGCGGTGACCACCGCCGGCCGCAGCGTCCTGATCGCCGGCTCCACCGTGGTGATCGCGATCCTCGGCCTCTTCATCACCGGCCTCCCCTACATGTACGGGGTCGCGATCTCGGCCTCGCTCGCGGTGCTCGTGGTGATGGTCGCCGCGATCACCCTGCTGCCGGCGCTGCTCTCCTATCTCGGGCCGAACGTCGACCGTCTGCGGATCCCGATCCTCGGCCGCCGCCTCGACAAGGTCGAAGGCGACGGCGAATCGCCCGCCGCCCGCTGGAGCCACGCGGTCCAGCGCCGCCCCTGGATTGCCGCGATCGTCGCCACCGCGATCCTGCTCGCGCTCGCGGCCCCGGCGCTCGGCATGCGCCTCGGCTTCCCCGACGCCGGCAACGACCCCAAGGACACCATGACCCGCCAGGCCTACGACCTGATCAGCGAGGGCTTCGGCCCCGGCGCCAACGGCCCGCTGGTGATCGCCGCCGAACTCCCCGACGCCGGCGCCAAGGGGGCGGTCAACGCCCTGGTCGCCGACCTCAAAGACGAAGACGGAGTCGCCTACGTGCCGCCTGCCCGCTTCAACTCCGACGGCACGGCCGCGATCGTCACCGTGGTCCCGACCACCTCGCCACAGGACGAGGCGACCTCGGAACTGGTCGAACACCTGCGCGGGACGGTGATCCCGGCCGCGCTCGGCAACTCGGGCGTCAACGCCCTGGTCGGCGGCGTCAACGCCGCGCTCGAGGACCAGAGCACCTACATCACCGACCGCATGCCTTGGTTCATCGCCGGCGTCGTCGGGCTCTCGTTCCTGCTGCTGCTGGTCGCCTTCCATTCCCCCTTCATTTCGCTGAAGGCAGCGGTGATGAACCTGCTCTCGGTCAGCGCCGCCTACGGCGTCATGACCCTGGTCGCCCAGGGCGGCGCGGTCGGCGAACTGATCGGGATCGACCACGAAGTCCCGATCGCCCCGTTCATGCCGGTAATGATGTTCGCGATCCTCTTCGGGCTCTCGATGGACTACGAGGTCTTCCTGATCTCGCGGATCCGCGAGGAGTACCTGAAGGACAACGACACCCGGCGCGCGGTCGCCGACGGGCTGGCGAAGACGGCCCGGGTGATCACCGCGGCGGCGGCGATCATGGTCGTCGTCTTCCTCGCCTTCGTCGCCTCGCCCGAAGTCTTCCTCAAGCTCTTCGGGATCGGCCTCGCCGCGGCGATCTTCCTCGACGCGACCCTGGTGCGGATGGTCCTGGTGCCGGCGGTGATGCAGCTGCTCGGTGAGCGCAACTGGTGGATCCCCGACTGGCTGGAGCGGATCCTCCCCCGGATCGAGGTCGAGCGGGACGCGCCGGGAGTGGCGACCCAAAGCAGCTGAAGACGCAGCCCGCTTACGGGGGAAAAACGCCGGCCGCCTAAGCGGCCAGCCGGGCGGCCATCTCGGCCGCCGGGTCCGGGTACGCGAAGGTGCTGAAGCCGAGCCAGTCGGGCAGGCTTCGCGCCAGGTGCTCGGGCCCGGTGACGCGGAGCGTTTTTGCCCGCATCGCCGCCCCCAGCTCCTTCTTCCCCACCCAGACCTCGGCCATCGCCCGCGTCTCGGCGTCGATCTGGAGGTCGACGCCGAAACCGGGGTCGGTGAAGCAGAGGTCGGCGTTGGAAGCATGGGCGACAAGCCACCAGGCGCGCTTGCCCTCCTCGGCGTCGCGGAAGCGGAAGAAGACGACGACCTGCTCCTGCGGCAGCTTCTCGAGCTTGACGCTGCGCCGCAGGTCCCACATCAAGAGCGCCGGGTCGGCCTCCTCGGCGCTGATCTCGCGCTTCAGGTGTTCGCGGCTCCAGGTCCCGAGACTGACGACGAGCGGCCCGAGCGCCTCGCCGGCCGGGGTCAGCCGGTAGGCGTAGCCGCGCTCCCCTTTCAGCGGTTCGCGGGTGAGCAGCTCGGAGCGCTCCAGCTCGCGTAGCCGTTTGCTGAGCAAGGACGAGGACATCCGCGGCACCCCGCGCTGGATCTCGTTGAAGCGGGTGCTGCCCATCAAGAGCTCGCGCAGCACCAGCAGGGTCCAGCGCTCGGTCAACACCTCCGCCGCCTGCGCGACCGGGCAGAACTGTCCGTAGCTCTCCGGCATCCGGATTCGAGTCTAGAGGCCTAACTGCAGATCTTGAAGTTGATCCACCCCTGGCGCGGGCGTAGAAAAGGATCACCAAGCAATCCAAATGAAGGAGATCCAGCAGTGACCCCCAGCACCGACACCCAGAGCCCGCCCCCGGAGTTGCGACAGAAACACCGCGCGATGTGGGCCTCAGGCGACTACCCCTCGATGGTCGAGACCTTCCTCACCCCGCTTGGGCCGCGCCTGGTCGAGGCCGCCGGGATCGGGCCCGGCCAGCGCGTCCTCGACGTCGCCGCCGGCACCGGCAACGCCTCGATCCCCGCCGCCCAGACCGGCGCCGAAGTCGTCGCCAGCGACCTCACCCCGGAGCTGCTCGAGGCCGGCCGCGCCCGCGCCGAGGCCGAGGGGGTTGAGCTGGAGTGGGTCGAGGCCGACGCCCACGACCTGCCGTTCGAGGACGCGAGCTTCGACGTCGTCATCTCCTCGATCGGCGTGATGTTCGCGCCCTTCCACCAGAAGGCCGCCGACGAGCTGGTCCGCGTCTGCCGCCCCGGCGGCACGATCGCTCTGCTGAGCTGGACCCCGGAGGGGATGATCGGCGCCCTCTTCCGCGCCATGGGCCAGTTCATGCCGCCCCCTCCCCCGGGGGCGCAGCCGCCGCCGCTGTGGGGAAGCGAGGATCACCTGCGGGGGCTCTTCGCCGGCAAGGTCGAGTTCGAGCAACTGCAGCGCGAGATGCTCGACATCACCGCCTTTGAGCGTCCCGGCGATTACGGCGAGCACTTCAAGGGCCGCTACGGGCCCACGATCGCAGCCCGGGCGAACGCCGAGAAAGAGGGGCGCGCCGAGGAGTTCGACCAGGTGGTGAGCGACTTCTGCGAGGAGTGGAACCGCGGCGGCGCCGAGGACGCCCGCTTCGAAAAGGAGTACCTGATCGCGGTCGGGAAGAAGAGCGCGTGAGCGGCCGGCGCAGCAGCTACGACGCGGTTGTCGTCGGCGCTCGCTGCGCCGGGACGCCGGCGGCGACGCGGTTGGCGGAAGCGGGCTGGAAGGTCCTGCTCCTCGACCGCGAGCCGCCGCCGGCCGACACCCTCTCGACCCACACTCTCTTCCCGAACACCCTGGCGCGCCTGGCCGAGCTGGGGGCACTGGAGCGGATCGAACGGGAGCACCGGGTCAACCTGGTCGAGTACGCGATCCGCACCTTCGGCCACGAAGCCGTCGGCCGCTTCACCCCGATCGGCGGCTTCGACCGGATGGCGGTGATCACCCGTCCGGTGCTCGACCCGGCGCTGCTCGAGGCCGCGGTCGACGCCGGGGCGGAAACGCGCTTCGGCGAGAAGGTCGCCGGCCTGCTCGGCGCGGGCGTCGAGAGCGATCCCGTCCACGGTGTCGTCCTCGAGAACGGCGAGGAGATCGAGGCCCGCTGGGTGCTCGGCGCCGACGGCCGCGTCTCCACCGTCGCCCGCCTGCTCGGGCTCGAGAAGGAACGGCAGATGCGATCGGAGCTGGCCTTCATGTTCACCTACTGGCGCGGCCTGCCGCCTTCCGACCAGTTCAAAATCGACGTGATCGAGGAGGGCTCGCTGGTCTGGTCTCCGATGGAGGACGACCTCTCGATCCTGATCCTCGGCCTGCACCCGGACCTGACCCGCGGCGACCAGGCCCAGCGGCAGCGGACCTTCGTCGAGATGCTGGACCACTACAGCGACTGGTTCGACCCCGCCTGGTTGCAGCGGGCCGAGCCGGTCGGCGGCGTCCGCGTCGCCCCGGAGACGATGCTGCGCGGCTTCTTCCGCCAGGGCACCGGTCCCGGCTGGGCGCTGATCGGCGACGCCGGCCACTTCAAGAACCCCTCCACGGCGCAGGGCATCTCCGACGCGATCGAGCAGTCCCTCCACGTGGCCGGCGAACTGACCGGCCCCGAGGAGACCCTCGCCGGCTACGAGGCCTACCGCGACGAACGCGCCCGCGAGCACTACGAGTGGTCCTTCGACTTCGCCCGCTTCGCCAGGCCCGAGACGGCGGAGCCGATCTTCCGCGGCCTCGCCGCCGATCCCGAGGCCGGCCAGGACCTCCGCGACGCCCTCAGCCGTCGGCTGCGGCCGAAAGAGGATGTGTTCACGAAGGAGCGGTTAGGGAAGTGGTTCAGCCGCGTCGCGGCGTGAACGTGCGCAGGCGCAGCGAGTTGGTGACGACGAAGACGCTGGAGAAGGCCATCGCGGCGCCGGCGATCAGGGGGTTGAGGAAGCCGGCGGCGGCGAGGGGCAGGGCGGCGACGTTGTAGGCGAAGGCCCAGAAAAGGTTGCCCTTGATGGTGGTGAGGGTGCGACGGGAGAGGCGGATCGCGTCGGGGACGGCGCGGGGGTCGCCGGAGACGAGGGTGATGTCGGAGGCCTCGATCGCGACGTCGGTGCCGGTGCCGATCGCGAGACCGAGGTCGGCTTGGGCCAAGGCCGGAGCGTCGTTGACGCCGTCGCCGACCATCGCGACGGTGCGGCCTTCACCCTGGAGGCGCTCGATCACCGCGGCCTTCTCGGCCGGCAGCACCTCGGCGATCACCTCCTCGATCCCGACTTCGGCGGCGACGGCCTTCGCGGTCGCCTCGTTGTCGCCGGTCAGCAGCACCGGCCGCAGCTCCAGCTCCCGCAGCGCCGCGATCGCCTCGCGGCTGGTCGGCTTCACGGTGTCGGCGACGACGATGAGACCGCGCACCTCGCCGTCCCAGCCCACCGCGATCGCGGTTTGCCCGCGCGCTTCCGCCTCGCCCCGCGCCGCCTCCAGGCCAAATTCAGCGAACGCTGAATTTGCGCCCCTATGGGGGCTGTTTTTCAGCGAACGCTGAATTTTTCCCCGCGACGGATCCGAGGCGCGGCCGACGGTGACTAAACGGTCTTGCACTACCCCCCGGACTCCCACGCCCGGCTCGCTCGCGAACTCCTCGACCGCCGGCAGCAGCACGAACTCCTCCTTCGCCCGCGCCGCGATCGCCGCCGCGATCGGGTGCTCGGAGGCGTCCTCGACCGCGCCGGCGTAGCGCAGCACCTCCGCCTCGTCGACTCCCGGCGCGGCGTGGACTCCGACCACCGACATCTCGCCACTGGTCACGGTCCCGGTCTTGTCGAGGACGACGGTGTCGATCTGCCGCGTCGACTCGAGCACCTCCGGGCCCTTGATCAGCAGGCCGAGCTGGGCGCCGCGGCCCGTTCCGACCAACAGGGCGGTCGGCGTCGCCAGGCCGAGCGCGCAGGGGCAGGCGATGATCAGGACCGCAACCGCGGCAGTGAAGGCGAAGGCCGCGCCGGCGCCGTTGCCGAGCCAGAAGCCGAGGGTGCCGACGGCGAGGGCGATCACGATCGGGACGAAGACGGCGCTGACCCGGTCGGCGAGGCGCTGCACCGGCGCCTTCCCCGACTGGGCCGCGGTGACGAGGCGGGCAATCTGCGCCAATGCCGTCTCCTCGCCGACCCGGGTGGCGCGAACGACGAGGCGGCCGCCGACGTTGATCGTCGCGCCGACGACCTCGTCGCCGGGGCCGACCTCGACCGGCAACGACTCGCCGGTGACAAGCGACTGGTCGACAGCGGAGCTACCGCTCTCGACGACGCCGTCGGCGGCGACCTTCTCGCCCGGGCGGACGACGAAGCGCTCGCCGGCCTTCAGCTCCTCGACCGGAACCCGGCGCTCGGCGCCGTCGTCGTCCAGCAAGGCGACCTCCTTGGCGCCGAGGTCGAGCAGCGCCTCCAGCGCCGCCCCGGCCCGCCGCTTCGCCCGCGCCTCGAAGTAGCGGCCGGCGAGGATGAAGGTGGTGACGACCGCGGCGACCTCGAGGTAGATCTCGTCGGCGCCGGCCCCACGCTCGGTGACCAGTTCGAAGGGCATCTTCATCCCCGGCATGCCGGCGTCGCCGAAGAAGAGCGCGTAGAGCGACCAACCGAGGGCGGCGAGGGTGCCGAGCGAGATCAGCGTGTCCATCGTCGCGGCCCCGTGGCGGAGGTTCTGCCAGGCGGCCTTGTGGAAGGGCCAGCCCGCCCACAGCACCACCGGCGTCGCCAGCTGCAGCGAGAGCCACTGCCAGTTCACGAACTGCAGCGGCTCGATCATCGCCAGCAGCAGCACCGGCAGCGAGAGCGCGGCGGCGAAGACCAGCCGGCGACGGAGGTCGGCGGTCGGATCGGCTTCCTCCGACTCATCGCCCTTGGCTTCGGTGCCCGGTAGCGAGGCGGAATAGCCGACGCTCTCCACCGCCCCGAGCAGCTGCTCGGGCCCGACCTGGGCGGAGTCGAACGCGACCGTCGCCCGCTCGGTCGCGAAGTTGACCGTCGCCTCCACCCCGTCGAGCTGGTTGAGGCTCTTCTCGACGCGGCCGGCGCAGGAGGAGCAGGTCATCCCCTCGATCGGCAGCTCCAACCGCTGGCTCATCGCGGCACCTCGAGCGTGAACTCTGCGGTGTGGACAGCGCCGCGATGCCTGAACTGAAGATAGAGGCGGTAACGCCCAGCGCTGGGGAACGTCGCGGCAAATCCAAGGCCCTCTTCCGGATGGACGTGGAGGAAGGCGAGGTCGCCTTCGCGCAGCGCCACCAGATGGCCCTTGGCACCGAGGTAAGGCGCGAGGTCCTCGACGGGACGGCCGTCCCTGCTGACCGTGAAGGCGAGCGAATCCGGCTCGCCGGCCGTCGCCTCGCCCGCCCGCAAGCGAACCTCGTAGCCGTCCGTCTCGGCGACCGGCCGCGGCGCCGAGAACGGCCGCGCCTCGAACGCGCCGCCGGAGACGAAGAGGTCGGCCGCCAGCGTCTGCTGCTCCCCGTCAACCGAAAAGTCGGCGAAGGCACGGTAGACGCCCGCCTCGCCGAACTCGATCGGCACGGTCCACGTTCCCGCAGCGTCCATCTCCGGGTGCAGGTGGCGAAACTCGGCGCCGTCGCGGCGAACCACGATCAGGTGCAGGCGCCGCTCGTGCAGCTCGTCGAACTCGGTGATGGGAGCGCCATCTCCGTCCTCGACCGCGAAGCGCAGCTCGCGCGCCTCCCCCTGCTCCAACTGGGTCGAACTCATACGCAGCGTGTAGCCGTCGGCAGAGACCCCCAGGCCCGCGGGCTCATGTGAAGTCGCCTCGTGCACGCTCTCCTCGTCGGCGATGTGAGTAGCCATCCTCTCCTCCGTTCCGCCTTCCGTCTCGGCCGGCTCGACCATCGAACCGAGCGCAGCGGAAACGCCGAAGACGACGGCGAGCCCAACGACGAAGAGCAAGATCCTTTGATACGGGTGGGGGGTATTCATGCAGCAACCGTAGCACATACCCAGAGGGGGTATACTTTTGACGTCCACTTCCCCGAGCGAAGGAACGAGATGGCGGAGACCGACCCCGGTTACATCGACAACAAGGAGCAGGTGAAGAACCGGCTGCGGCGGATCGGCGGGCAGATCGGCGGCATCGAACGGATGGTCGAGGAGGAGCGCTACTGCATCGACATCCTCACCCAGATCTCGGCCGCCCAGGCGGCGATCGACAAGGTCGCCCTCGCCCTGCTCGACGAACACACCCGCCACTGCGTGGTCGGCGCCAAGAGCGCCAAGGACCGCGAGGAGAAGACCGAGGAGATGATGGAGGCGGTCGGCCGTCTGCTGAAGAGCCGCTGATCTCTGCGAGTCTGCGCCGGTGAGCGAGACTTCAGGCAAGCGGTTCGCCGCCGCCGCCCGTCGCTTCAACCGCAACCCGAAGCTGGTCGGCTGGGCGCGGCGCGCGCGCGAGCGCACGCTCGGCGACGACGACTTCGTCGACCACCTCTCCACCGCGCGCGGCCGCCCCTCCGACCTCGCCGCCCAGCAGCTGGTCTCGCTGCGCGGCGACCGGCCCGGCTTCGCCGGCGAGATCGGCCTCACCGCCCTGCAGGCCTGGCAGCGGCTGGCCGAGTCCCAGGATCGCGGCCGCGGCAAGGTCGACGTCGCGATCCTCTTCACCGACCTGGTCGGCTTCTCGAGCTGGGCGCTGAGAGCAGGCGACGCGGCGGCGGTACAACTGTTGCGCGAGGTCGCCGCGGCGATCGAGCCGCCCGTCCTCGAGCGCCAGGGTGAGGTCGTGAAGCGGCTCGGCGACGGGCTGATGGCGGCGTTCTGGGATGCGCCGAGCGCGGTCGAGGCCGCCTTCGAGGCCAACGAGCGCCTGGCGCCGATCGAGGTCAGCGGCTACCGCCCCCGGCTCCGCACCGGCATCCACCTCGGCCGTCCCCGCAAGCTCGGCGGCGACTACTTCGGCGTCGACGTCAACAGCGCCGCCCGCCTCGCCGACGCCGCCAAGCCCGGCGAGATCCTCGTCTCCGACAGCGCCCTGGAGGCCCTCCCGGCCGGCGCAGCAGCGAAGAAGCGCCGCTTCAGCGCCAAGGGCGCGCCCCGTGAGATGACTGCGTTCTCCGTGCAGGCCCCTACACAAAGAGGCTAAAAAACTCAAATATCTACAAGTAAGGTCGTCGGGTCCCCGTTAGGAGGTACTCGATGGCAACTCCCCCCGACCCCACCGGCTCCGATTCTCTCGACGAGCTCGCCGCCCGCTTCGCCGCCCGCGGCTACGAGCCCGAGGGGGCCGAGGCTCCCGCTGAGGATGGCGGGCACGGCCACGATCACCAGCACGACCACGGCCACGACCATGACCACCACCACGGCGGCCCCTCGGTCCGTGAGTTCGAATACCGCGGCCACACAGTCCAGATCGTCACCCACTACGAGGTGACGATCGACGGCGAGCCGTGGACGCAATCGCTCCAGGTCCGCCCCGACGGGACCGTCATCTCCCACGACCTCCCCGCCTACCAAGTGCCCTCCGCAGGCGACCTACTGCGGGCGGTGATCGACCAGTCCTATGAGGCGCCGGAGGAGATCCGCGCGATGGTCGAGGAGACCCGGCAGGAGGAGCACTGATGGCCGTCGCTCGGGAGAACGTCCTCTCCACCTCCCACGCCGAGACCTTCCTCCGCGGTGCGGTCGCGCTCAGCCAGCTCTCGACCGGCATCACCCCCACGCAGCTGAACCAGAGCCGTACCGTCCAGGAAGCGCCGCGGGCGCGGCTCTTCGGCACGGAGGCCGAGCTGGCCCGCCCCCTCAGCTGGTGGGACCTCTTCACCTGGTGGCACGTCACCGCGATGAACTGGCCGGGGAGCAACCGCGCTCACCGCGGCCCGGTGTTCCTGCCCTGGCACCGGCTCTTCCTGCGGCGGCTGGAGGAGGCGATCCAAACCGTCAGCGGCGATCCCGGCTTCGGCCTCCCCTACTGGGACTGGGCCGCCGACGGCGCCCTCAGCGGCAGCGACCAGCTGCAAGCACCGATCTGGTCGCTGCTCGGCCCGCCCAGCGGAACCATCGACAAAGGGACGGCCGGCGAACTGCGGGTGCGCCTCTACAACAGCAGCCAGGACGGCCGCATCTACGTCGGCGCCCCGCGGCCCATCTGGCGCACCGCCAAAAGCACGTTCGGGCTGCCGACCCCCGCCGAGGAGGCCGCGACGCTGAAGGACGATCGGTACGACAACCCTCCCTGGAATGAGGACTCCCTCCGCTTCCGCAACAAGGCCGAGGGCTGGACGGACCCGCTCGAACGTCCCACCGCCTCCCAAGGCCCTCAGATGCACAACCGGGTCCACGTCTGGGTCGGCGGCGAGATGGCGCCGGGCAGCTCGCCCAACGACCCGGTCTTCTGGCTCAACCACTGCAACATCGACCGCATCTGGGAAGGCTGGATGGCGAAGCACGGCCGCCAGTATCAGCCGGGGGCGGGCGAGGGACCGCCCGGCCAGCGCCTCGACGACCAGCTCTTCTCGATCGTCTGGCCGACGATGACTCCGAAGCAGCTGCTCGACCCGGGCAGCGCCGGGCTCGACTGGTTCGAGTACGACGAGCTGCCGGTCTGATTCAGCGCTAACTCAAACGATCGACGAGGGCGGCGAGGTCGGCGTGGCTGTCGATGACGAACTCGGCCTCCGTCCCGTCTTCCTCGTCCCCCTCGGGGTTCATGCCGCGATAGCGGACGGTCCTCATTCCCAGCGCGGCGGCGCCGGCGACGTCGGTGCGTCGCAGGTCGCCGACGTGCATCGCCTCCCCCGGTTCGGCCCCCAGCGCCCCGAGCGCCGCTTCGAAGATCCGCGGCGAGGGCTTGTAGTGGCCGACTTCGTCGGAGAACCCCCAGCCGTCGAAGTGGCCGAGCAGGCCCTCGGCGTCGAGCAGCTCGCGCAGCAGCTCGCCGCCGCTGAAGCCGACGTCGCAGACGATCCCGAGCCGGACCTCCCGCCGCCGCAGCTCCGCCAGGCAGGCGTGGATCCCGGGGGCGAACTCGAGCGGGACCTCCCGCCCGGCGCCGAGGAACGCCTCCGCCACCATCTCCCGCGCCGCCCCCTCTACGCCGAGGTGGCGGACCAGCGCCGCCGCCGCCTCGTGCGGGGGCAGGTGCCGGCCCTCGGCCCAGGCCCGCTCCCAGTCGAGCCCGACCTGCCGCAGCCCCTCCAGCAGCAGGTCCGCCTCGACCTCGAAGTCGCTACTTGCTAGCGCCGCCACGATTCCCCGCTGCCGCGCCTCTCTCATCGCCCCCGGCGGCACCGTCGCGATCGTGTTCCAGAAATCGAAGGTAACGGCCTTGATCACGCGGCGATCTTACGGGCGGCCTCGTTCTCCTCTTACTCCGCTCGCTAGCGAACCGGAGAGTTCTTGCTCACCCGGCTGAGCAAGAGGACACTCGGGGGAGATGGATCGGGATCCTGGTTCAATCGCGGTCGGCCCCTACTTGCTCAGGGTGAGCGGAGAAGGCGGAACCCTGCTCGAGCAGAGCGACGGCGAGCGAAAGAGCGAGGAAAGGGCGCTGCAGAAGGCGCTGGCGGAACCGGAGCCGAAAGCGGAGGAACGCGCTCCGGCTCTCGCAACCGAAATCGACGAAGCTGCCGAAGCGACGACGAAGATCGAGCAGGCGGCGGCGCTCTGCAAAGGCGCCGCCGAAGGCCCCCTCGACCCGGATCAACTGGCGCTGGAGGTCGGCACGCTGCTCGACTGCCTCGAACGCCTCGACCGCACGAAGAAGCACAAAAAGGCAATCCAGCTGGCACGCTCGCTGTCGACGCTGCTGATGTTGCTGAAACGTTGGGCGAGCCTGCTGCAAACGCTGCGGATCGCCCTGCGGGCCGGCCAGGAGGTGGGCGACGAGACGGCGGTTGCCTGGGCCAAACACGAGCTGGGAACGCTGCGGCTGGCGGCCGACGACCTCGGGGGCGCCGACGACTGCCTGCGCCAGGCGCGCGAGATCCGAGAGCGGATCGGCGACAGTCGCGGCCTGGCGGCGACCAACCGCAACATGCAGACGCTCTGCGACCGGTTGCGGGCGAAGTTGCGCAACGAAGCTCCGGCGCCGGGCGGTCAGCGGTCCATCTGGCCTCCCACCCCCTCCCTCATCGTCCTGTTCGCAGTCCTCTTCGGCGTCGGCGTCGCGGCGGGCATCCTGGTCGCCGACGACCCTGCCCAGCAACCGGTCGCCGAAACCAGGAGCGACCGGGACCCAGGCCATGATCGGACCACCACCGTCACGACCACCGGCACTCCCGAAACTGTGACCACGGTCGAAACCGTCACGAGCACCGTCACCGAAAAAGTCGGCGGCGAAGACACCGGAGGAGGCGGGGTGATCCAGCGCGAGGTCGAAGACGAATCCGCTGCCGGGGAAGAAGAAGAAGAAGAAGAAGCGGGCAGCTCCCCTTAGCCCGCTTCGATCATCCGGAAGACGTCCGGCAACTCCACCTCCAAGGCGTAGGCGAGGTGTCGCAGGGTTCCCCAGTCGGCGTCGATCGACCCGACTTCGACGCTGCGCAGCTTCTCAACCGGGACGTCGGCGCGGTCGGCGAGCTCCTGCTGCGCCAGCCGGGCCTCCCTCCGCAGCTGCCGGATCGCGTTGCCTAGGGCGATGTTGTGTACGTCCCGGGTCTCCATTGCTGAAGGGGACCGTACTGCGCCTGTCAGCGGCTGCAACCCATCAGAGGCCGCCGCGCAGCCGAACCAGTGCAAAGTCCGTGTCCGTCGTGCCTGGCAGCTTGGCCCAGCCGCCGAGCAGGACCCCGCCGTTCGGCTGCAGGGCGACCGAGCGGGCGGTGCCGAGATAGCGGCCGAGGCGGACGCTGACGCGGCCGTCACGGCTGAAGCGCGGGTCGAGGGACCCGTCGGCGCGAAGCCGCCAGCAGCGGATCAGGCCGCGGCGCGGGGTCGAGGGGCTGCCGGTTGGTTCCAGAGCAGTGAGGACTCGCTTGTGCGAGTCGTCGGCGAGGTCGGCGGGGATGAGCGTTTCGCGAAGGTGGTGAAGCGCGATGCCGCCGCTGCCGTAGGAGGAGTCGAGACGGCCGGATCCGCGCAGGGCCGCGAAGGCGAGCTGGTTGCCCGACCTGCCGGCGAGGATCGCCCGGCCGGCGACGTCGAGGGCGCCGGCGGTCGCGAAGGCCCCGGACTCCCGGATCGGGAGGATCCTGAAGCCGCGGCCGGCGAAGGTGGTGTCGAGCGTGCCGTCCGGCAGCAGCCGCGCGATCGCGAAGCGGCCGGTGGTGCCGTTGGTCGGCCCTTCTTTGGGGAAGTAGGCGCCGCCGACGAGGACGATGCGGCCGAAGCCGTCGAGCATCATGTCGTTGGCGCCGTCGTGCTCCGCGGGAGAGAGATCGAGCGTGACTAGGCCGCCCTCGCCGAAGGAGAGGTCGGGCGCACCGTCGCGGGTGAGCTGGAAGACGGCGAATGCGCGGTCGCCGTCCGGCCAACCGCCTTCGCCATGTGCCCCGGCGAGGAGGACGCCCCCGAAGCGGTCGGTCCGCACGGCGGCGACCGTCATGTCGACTGGGATCTCGGTCATCCCGTCGCCGTCGCCGAAGCTCGGGTCGAGGCGGCCGTCCGGCAGTAGGCGCGCCACCCGCGTTGGCCCGAACGGCCGCTCCGGATTGCTCGGCCCGGCGACGTCGATGTTGCCGAAGGAGTCGATCGCCATCGTTTCCGCCGCCATCCCGCCTTCGACGTTGCTGAGGACGACGCCGCCGTCGCCGAAGCCTGGGTCGAGCGAGCCGTCCGGTCGGTAGGCCGCCACCGCCAGGCGGATCCCGAACGGGTGCTTGGCCGAGTAGCCGGCGGCGAGGATGCGCTCGCCGTAGGAGATGACGGTGCTGCCCTTGTCCTTGCTGCCTTCGTCGAGGTCGGAGAGGAGGCGGCCGTCACCGGAGAAGGTGCGACCGAGGCTGCCTTCGCCGGAGATGCGTGCGGCCGCGGCGCTCGCCGGCAGGGCAAAGGCGAGCAGGACGGCAACGAGCATCGAGAGTCGGCATCTCATGAGAACAGGGTGCCACGGGGGGTCGGCTCGGACGGGGACAATCGTGGCCCGATTGCAAGCGGTCCGCTTCAAGCATCTTCTGCCTCGATCTCCTCCGCCCGTTCGAAGATCTGAGAGAGAGGAATGCCAAGGCCATCGGTCAGCCGCTTCATCGTCCTCAGCTGGAGGCTTCGCCGACCGGCCTCGAAAACCGAGATCTCGCTTAGGTTCATACCGATCGAGTTCGCCAATTTCTCTTGGGTAAGTCCAGCATCGATTCGTTCCCTCTTAAGGGCACGACCAAAGTAGATTTCGGGCGGGCTTGCAGTTGCCATCAAGCGCCCGCACAGAAAATGACTTCAGGGTCGTCAAGACCATAAGGTTGAACTCAACTGTCAGCGAAAGCCCTGCTCTTTGCGAGTTTTCGGAGTTCCGAAAAAGACCCGGTTCAGACCCGAAAAGGCGTGGGGACGCCAATCGACGCGTCCCCACCCACTGATCCTCAGCCCGTCACCCCTTTCACCACCGGGAAGTAACCATCCGCATGACCTGTGACCTTCGGGTGGTAGCTTTCGCCGGTCGGGTTGGAGAGGCCGTTGATCCACTCCGTGCTGGAACCACCGCCGCCGTCGCAGACCGCATGGCCCACGAAGGGCGGGATCACGTCGCGGAAGACGAAGTTGGCGCCCGCCCGCGAGGCCGCGGCGCTGACCACCGTCCTCAGCATTTCCGCCGTCTGGTTGAGCCGCGTCTCCTCGCTGGGGCTGAACCAGGTGAGGGCGTTGCAGTCTTCGCCGTTGAACAGCTTCGGGTAGTCGAGCACAATCACTTTCGCGTTCGGCGAGCGTGACTTGATCGTGTTGTTGACCAGGTCGAGTCGGCCCGGCAGCGTGTTCTGGATGTAGGACTGGGCGGTGTTGATCGCGCCGTCGCAGTTGGACGCCCACGAGGGCTGCGCGCAGGTGGTGATCACGCTCGAGAAGCCGGCGTCGTTGCCGCCGATCGTGTAGGTGACCCAGTTGGTGTCGCTGGTCAGGCTCGCAGCCTGGGTGTTGATCAGGTCGCCCGTCTTCGCCCCGGAGCAGGTGGCGTTGACGAAGGTCCATTCGGGATGGGCGTTGTGCAGCAGGTACGGGTACGCGTACACCGACCGCTGGCAGGTCGATTCGTAGAAGGTCCGGGTGCCGGTGCCCGACGAGTACGAGTCGCCGAGTGCGACGTACTTGGTCGCGAGGGCGGAGCTGGCGAACGCAAGGCAGAGCGCCGCCACGGCAAGGACCGCTGAGATGCGCCTCCACTTCATGATGTTTCTCCTGTAGTTGGGACCGCTGCCCTTGCCACGCCACGCTGCCGACGCCCCATTCGGCGGTGTTGATCAGATGTTTTTGAATATATCCCCGAGGTCCAGGCCTCATGAAGTCAGTGGTCACCGCCGATAGCAGCGCCATGGAACCGGCAGGGCCAGCGGTCGCGCGCGCCTCCCACCGGGTCGCCGACCCGAAAGACCCCCCGCGCGAGATGAGCGGGCTGGCCTGGGGCGCGATGGTCTGCCTCGGCCTGGTCGGAGCGCTGCTGCTGGCCAAGACGGTGGCCGCTCTGCACCTGCGCTCGATCGTCAAAGGGGGCGGGGACATCACCGCCGCTTACGGCACGTACTCCGTTTGGGTCAGCTTCTACGGGCTCTTCGTGCTGATCGCCGCCGGCGTCTTCATCGCCTGGTTCTTCCGCGCTTACAAGAACCTGCACCGCCTCGGGGTGCAGGGCGTGCGCTACGGGACCGGCTGGGCGATCGGCGCCTGGTTCATCCCGATCTTCGGGATGATCCGGCCGAAGCAGATCGCCAACGACGTCTGGCGCGGCAGCGAGCGGGGAATCGACGTCTCGGCGCAGTGGCGCCAGATCGGGATCCCCCGCCTGCTCCAGTGGTGGTGGGGGCTGTTCCTGACCCAGGGGCTCCTGGTGGAGATCGGCCAGCGAATGACCGCCTCGGGCTACAACCGGTTGGTGGCGCTCGGCCCGGTTCAGACGGGGTTCTCCCGGATCGAATCCGGGACCTTCCTCGAGCTGATCGGCGGCCTCTGCGGCCTCGCCGCCGTCTTCCTCGCGATCAAGGTCGTCTCGCGGATCAGCCAGCGCCTCGACGGGATCCGCGAAGACGTCCTCCTCAGCGGGAACACTGGTCTCCAGCCGGCTCTCCAGTAGCCGATCCAGTCGATGGTGCGCCTTGTCCTCAGCGACGATCTGAAGCGGAGCCGCGGCACCGTCTTCTTCCGCGCCATCTTCAGCCTGCCGTTCCTGATCTGGCTGGCGGTATGGGCGATCGGGGCGGCCTGCGTCGCCTTCGTCAACTGGTTCGCGACCCTGTTCGAAGGGAAGTCCCCCGCCCCGCTCCACACCTTCCTCGCCCGCTTCATCCGCTACTCGACCCAGGTCTACGCCTTCATGAACCTCGCCGCCGAGCCGCTGCCAGCCTTCGACGGCAAGGGGGGCTATCCGGTCGACGTCGCGATCGACCCGCCCGGGCGGCAGAACCGCTGGACCGTCGGCTTCCGCCTCGTCCTCGTCCTGCCGGCGCTGCTGATCGCCGGCGTCCTCGTCGGCTCGGGCAGCTTCCTCGACTCCTTCCGCTCCAGCGGCGGCGGCTTCCTCAGCGCCCTCGCCCTCGCCGCGATCTTCGCCTGGTTCTACGCGATGTTCCGCGGCCGGATGCCGCGCGGGCTGCGGGACCTGATCGCCTACGCGCTGGCCTACGGCGCCCAGACCTGGGCCTACCTGCTGCTGCTGACCGACCGCTATCCCTCGAGCGACCCGCTGACCGTGATCGGGCCGCTGCCGACCCGTTCGGACCCGGTGCGGATGGAGGTGACCGACGAGCTGCGCCGCAGCCGCCTCACCGTCTTCTTCCGGCTGGCGCTCGCCGTCCCGCACCTGGTCTGGCTCTCGCTCTGGGGAGTGGTGGCGCTGCTCGTCGCGATCGTCAACTGGTTCGCCACCCTCTTCACCGGCACCTCCCCGAGCTGGGCGCACCGCTTCCTCGCCATGTACGTCCGCTACCAGCTCCACGTCGGCGCCTTCCTCTACCTCGTCGGCAACCCGTTCCCCGGCTTCGTCGGGGGACCAGGGACCTACCCGGTCGAACTCCATGTCGCCGAACGCGAGCGCCAGAACCGCTGGACCGTCGGCTTCCGCCTCGTCCTCGCCGTCCCGGCCCTCCTGCTCGCCGGCATCTTCGCCCAGCTGCTCCTGGTCGTCGCCGTGCTCGGCTGGTTCGCGGCCCTCTTCACGGGGCGGATGCCGCTCGGCCTGCGCAACGCCGGCGCCTACGCGCTGCGCTACCTCGCCCAGGCGAACGCCTACCTCCTGCTGCTGACCGGCGCCTACCCCTATAGCGGCCCTTGCCTCGAACGGGCCTGACGCGGCTGGCGCTGCTGGCCGGCGCCGTGCTATGGGTCGTCGCTGCCTTCGCCCTCTGGGACGCGACGCAGCTGCCCGACCTCGATCTCCCCAGCCTCGATCCCCACCGCTACTTCAGCGACTCCTTCCTCGAGCGCAGCGCCAGCTACGAGCGCTTCCTCGGGATCCTCGGGATCCTCGGCTCCCTGACCCTCGTCGCCGTGCTCGCGGTCTACGCGCGGCGCGGGCCGCGCCTCGTGCGCGAGTCCGCTGCCGGCCGGGTTGGCACCGGGATGCTGCTGGCGATGCTCGGCTTCGCCGTCGTCTGGCTCGCCGAGGTTCCCTTCGACCTGCTCGCCGTCTGGTGGCAGCGCCGCCACGACGTCTCCCACCAGGGCTACCTCGAACACCTGCTGTTCAGCTTCCTCGGGCTCGGCGGCACCTTCGTCTTCCTCTGCCTCGGGATCGGGATCATGATGGGGCTGGCCGGCGTCCTGCGCCGCTGGTGGTGGCTGGCCGCGGTGCCCGTCTTCCTCGCCCTGACGCTCCTCTACGTCTTCGTCAGCCCCTACCTGATCCCCAACACCGAGCCGGTGCGCCACCCTGTCCTACAGGAGGAAGCGCGAGAGCTGGAGCGGATCCAGGGCACCGACGAGGCACGGCTGCGGGTCCAGGAAGTCCACCAGTTCACCGACGCTCCCAACGCGGAGACGACCGGCATCGGCCCGAGCACGACGATCGTCCTCTGGGACACCCTGCTCGACGACGACTTCAGCCGTCCCGAGGTCCGCTTCGTCGTCGCCCACGAGATCGGCCACGTCGCCCATCGCGACGTCCTCCACCGCGTCGGCTGGCTCGCCCTCTTCCTCCTCCCCGCCCTCGGCCTCACCGCCTACCTCACCCGCCGCCGCGGCGGCCTCGCCCAGCCCGAGGCGATCCCCCTCGCCATCCTCGTCCTCGCCGTCACCCAGCTGATCGCCGCCCCCCTCCTCAACACCGCCTACCGCCGCGAAGAGGCAGCCGCCGACTGGGCCGCCCTCGAAGCCACCCACGACCCCGCCGCGGCCAAGTCCTCCTTCCGCCAGCTCGCGACCAAGAGCCTCAGCGACCCCGACCCGCCCTTCTGGATCGACGGCCTCTATGGCAGCCACCCGGCGATGATCGAACGGATCACGATGGCGGACGCGTGGAAAGAATCTACTTCCGGCGATCGACAGGCGCGGTAACGGCGACCTTCCACTTACCGTCTTCCTTTTCAAGCGGAACGATCCAGTCGATCCCCTTGCGGCCGTGGTACTGCGCGTAACCCGTCTTCTGAGAGATCCTCAGGCTGTCGATCGGGCCCGTGGTCGTCTGCCCAAACTCTCCTGAAGCAAGGGGACCGAAGAACTCGAGCGCCTCTACGCAATTCGTCGCCTTTCCTTTCGAGGTCCCTTCAGCGTCTGTGACCACGAGATCTATGTACGGTCGCGAGAGGTAGCTGCAGTCCTTCTTCCATTTCTCTGCCGCTCGCGCTCGATCCCATGCGATGACCACCTGCGAGGCTTCTTCGCGCTCCTTGGCGCTGCCCTCACGTCCAAAGTACTGGATGGTGTTGTCCCCACCTGGAATCACAAACTCGCTGGTGGGACGGGGGACTCCATTCTCGCTGTCTCCTCCATTGCCCGCTGAACCACTTCCGCCGCAGCCGACAACGAGCAGAGTAAGCACCACAAAGGAGAGCCTCGTTCCCCATTTCATGGTTTCAGTTTAGACTACTTGACTACACCTTGTATATCCGAACAATAGGGGACCTTATGTACAACAAGCTAGCTTTGGTGGCACTCGCGTTGGCTGCCATAACCGCGTTCAGCGTCGGTTGCGGCAGCAGTGATGGAGAGACGACCGCTGCCATAACCAAAGCGCAGTTCCTGAAAGAGGGGAACGCGATCTGCTGGGAAACCGTGAAAACCCAGGATGCAGCCTTTCAGCAGGTGCTGAAAGAAGGAATGGAAGAAGAAGCGACCAAGTTCGACCCTCAAAAGCAGAAGGCATTCATCCAAGAGGTAGCAGGATCCGTTGACAACATGGTGGATGAACTAACGGAACTTGGCACTCCCGCGGGGGACGAAGCAGCGGTAAGTCGCATCCTTGCTCAATACGAAGACGGGGCATCGAAGGCGGAAGCCAATCCGGAGGCGTTCCTTTCCGGCGAAGCCTTCAAGGAGGCAAACGCCGCCGCTAAAGCCTATGGACTCGAGAAATGCGGTCAGATGTAGCCGCTGAACCGGCCAGCCGCCTGAAGTAAAGGCGGCTGGCCGCGATGCAGCCGGGCTATGTCAGGTAGACAGAGCTCGGGGCTGTAACGGTGTAGGTGCCCGTCCAGTCCGCTTTGGAGCCGCAGACTGCTTCAGGGCCCGTGATTTTCGCCAATCCCACCGGCAGCCCCACCGTTGCGGGTGAGCCACCACTGACGGTGCCCGAAGCACTCGAGGCACTGTAACGACATGTCACGCTGCCAATGATCGTGGAGCAGACGAACTCCCCTTCGAGTTTTTCAACCGTGAGCGTTCCATTGGGAGCGGTCACGGTCACGGCCGAAGCCGGCCAGGGGTTCGTCGAGCTTGCAGTGGTGCTGGCCGTAATGCCATTCGGGCAAACCGCCGACGAGCAATTCGCAAAGGTTACGCTAGTGATATTTCCCACTGCGGTGCTGCCCGTGACCGTGCCCTTCACAGACGAGCTGACGCATGTGATGGTGGAAACGCTTTTGCCTTCGGCGTTTGTCGCTGTCAGGCTCGCGCTGGTTCCAGTTTTCAGGCTCCCTTCCACAGTCCCAGAGTAGACAAACCCATGAGTCCCGCCACATGCTTCGCCCGATCCGGATGCGGAGCATACTTTCGCTGGGGCGGATGGTGCGGTTGCCGCAATCAGGGCCAGAGCGGAGAGCGCAACAACGCAGATGGTATTTGACTTCATATTCTAACTCCCTTGGATGTCTGGTAACAGCTAAGTCAGGTAGAGAGATTTCGGGTTTGTAACAACGTATGTCGCACTCCAATCTGCTTTGGATCCACAGACCGCTTCGGGGCCACTAACCGTCGCTAAGGGCACGGTCGTCGCAGTAACGTGCGCCGGTGCCCCGCCACCCACGGTCCCCATAACTTTTGCGCTCGTGTAACGGCATGTAATGTTGCCGAGGAGGGTCCCGCAGATCATCTCCATATCGAATTTTTCAATTGCGAGCGTGCCATTTGGCGGCGTTCCAGTAGTGACCTGAATAGGCCAAAGGTTGGTCGCACTCGCGGTCGTGGTGAAGCTCATGGCGTTCGCGCACATCGCAGATGAGCAATTGGCCAGCGTCATGGCATTGATGCTGCCCACCCCAGTACTCCCAGTGACAGAGCCTTTTAGCGTCGAAGTCGTGCATGTAATGGTGGAGATGCTTTGGCCGGAGGAGTTTGTGGCTGTAAACGTAAAGCTCGTCCCGGCTTTGAGACTGGCTTCAAGGGTCCCCGTGTAGACAAAGCCATAAGTTCCCCCACAGGCTTCCCCGCTGGACAAGGTGGCGGAACATGCTTTGGCTGCTGCGGATGACGCCGATATGCTCGTTAGGGCCATCGCTGCGACAGCAGCCAGCCCGATGATCTTGATCTTCATTTCTCCTCCTCGCAACTGAACGGCCGCCCTCTGCTTAGAGGGCGGCCGATGCTTATGCCTCAACTATCCAGCCTCGAGGGCTGATCTCCGATCTCTATGTAAGGAACAGCGATTTCGGAGTTGTGATCGTGTAGACACCGCTCCAGTCGGCTTTGGCGCCGCAGGTCGCTTCCGGACCCGAGCTGCGGGTCAGGGCGACGTTGGTCGCAGTGACGGTAGCCGGGGTTCCACCGGTTACGGTCGTCGTCGCTTTGGTCGCGGTGTAGCGGCATGTGATGTTGCCGATGATCGTGCCGCAGATGAACTCGCCGTCGATTTTTTCGACGCTGAGGGTGCCGTTCGGGGCCGTGCCTTTAGTCGCTGTCGCCGGCCAGGTGTTCGTGGTGCTCGCCGTAGTGCTGGCGGTTACGCCATTGGGACAAGCGGCTGACGAGCAGTTGGCGAAGGTGAACTCGTCGATGGTGCCCGTGCCGGTGTCTCCAACAACGGTTCCGTGCACTGTCGAAGTGAGGCATGTCACGGTATTGACCGTGCCGCCTGACGAGTTTGTCGTTGTCAGGGTCGCGCTGGTGCCGGTTTTCAGGGTCGCGAGGATTGTTCCGTCGTACACTTTTCCGTGGGTTCCACCGCATTCTGCTGTGGCTCCTTCGCCAGAACAGACTTTGGCATTACCAAAGGAAGACGCTGCAAAAGCCATAAGGGCCATGGCCGCGACAACAGCCAAACCGATGATCTTGATCTTCATATTCTCCTCATTCTTAGATGTATTCGTTGACGGAACCTCTGTAGTTCCGAATAAGAACTTTGTATCACCGTTTCTTGACCATTCAAGCCGCCTAACGTGTGTCAACCCTTACGTGTAAAGCCAGTCATCCGAGAGCCCCGGCTTCTCCCCCGGAGGATCAAAAAAGAAGCACGGCCACCCCCTCGCAGGAGCGGCCGCGCTTGCTAGCCGTTAACTATGTATTACGGCTTGCTGAACTATGTAAGGAACAGCGATTTCGGAGTTGTGACCGTGTAGGTACCGCTCCAGTCGGCTTTGGCGCCGCAGGTCGCTTCCGGGCCCGAGCTGCGGGTCAGGGCGACGTTGGTCGCGGTGACGGTAGCCGGGGTTCCACCGGTTACGGTCGTCGTCGCTTTGGTTGCGGTGTAGCGGCATGTGATGTTGCCGATGATCGTGCCGCAGATGAACTCGCCGTCGATGTTTTCGACGCTGAGGGTCCCGTTCGGGGCGGTGCCGGTGGTGGCTTGCGCCGGCCACAGGTTCGACCCGCTAGCGGTGGTGCTGGCGGTGACGCCGTTCGGACAAGCGGCGGAGGAGCAATTCGAGAAGGTGAAGCTATTGATATTGCCCGCACCGGTGCTGCCGTTGGTGACGGAGCCTTTCACTACGGAGGTGGTGCATGTCACGGTAGAGACCGTGCCGCCCGACGAGTTTGTCGCTGTTAGGGTCGCGCTGGTGCCGGTTTTGAGGCTGGCTTCGATAGCACCGGTGTAAACGTTCCCGTGCGTGCCGCCACATGCTTCACCGGCTCCTGAACTGGAACACACTTTGCCTGAAGCCGACGCGGCCGCGAAGGCTACGAGAGCCAGCGCCGCGACAACCGCGAGACCGAGAATCTTGATCTTCATATCTTTATCTCCTTGGATAGATAGCCAGAGCACATTGGCTCTGCGTAACCCAGTGTTTATCACCGTTAATCGATTACTCCAAGGGAGTTGAGTGTGACACGATCTACCCGTTACATCGGGCACGCTGTTCGTGGGCATAGAAGAAGAAAGACCGCCTAACTGGCGGCCTTTCTTCACACTGCACTCTCCTGCTTAGGCAACTAGCAGCTAGCTCTAAGCTTGGGCCTGATTCGTGCTTCTCTGCCGTTATGCGCTTTCATGCTGACCGTGGCGAGGCTCGGATGTGAGCACAAATCCCGGCTGTTGACCAACAAGCTCTTCTGCCCGCCCTTCATGTTCAGGGCGAACTTGCTGATGGGGGCATCTGGAGTGGACCAGAAGGTGGTCCGGATACCTCCATCCACGGAATCGATCCGCCCTGCCAACGTGATCTCGAGTTGACCCTCGAGATCGACCACCAGGTCAGGCAGTTCGTGCGATGAGCTGCGCAGATACACGTGGCCGCTGAGGGGCTGGCCGAGCAGGGGCGTGACCACCCGTGCCTCGCCGTAGATGGATCCTTTCGGGCATGCATCGGCCGCAAACTGCACGCGCGTGCAGACAGTCCGAATATGGGCTTGCTCGAGGAACTCGGAGTGCGGCAGGGCGACGCTGACGCGGCGGATATTCGCCTGACCCGGCTTCGCCTGCAGGACCGCTCGTAGCGCCGGGTGGTCGGTTCGCTGGGTTCCCCCCTTCAGCTGCAAGCTCAGCTTGGGGCGGAAGCCGAGGCTGGCGCAGTCGGAGGCCTGGAACCGGTCAGAGGCAGTTGCGGTCAGGCCTCCACTCGAGAGGACTGAGGCGCGGACGGCCTGCGCGGCGCACGAGGTGGGGTTCAGCGTGAACCCCTCACGATCGATCTCGACTCGCACACGCCGGTAGTCGAGCGGTACCCCCTGCAAGATCTGGGGAAGCGGATCCGACTTGACGCTGACCTGGGCGGTCTCGGGGTCGACATAGACCCCGGAACGGACCGTGACCAACCCGAGATCGAAGGGGCCTGCCTGGGCAGGCACAGTTGCCACGGCGCTGTAAGGCGCGCCTTTGTACGGGCCGGCCAGGAAGACGGCGGTCGCAGGCTTCCCCGACTGAGGAACCCACAACGGCTGGGTGCCCGCACCGACAGCAACCTTGACCTGGCCGATGCGGGAGGACTCTGGACAGGCTCCGGCGGAAGTGGCTCCCTCAGGACACAGCGGAACCCCCGCGAGCTTCGCGGTCAGACCCTTGGGGAGGACAAGATCGATCGTGGCCAGGTTCTGTTCGTCGTCTTCACGCCCGATATCGAAGATCAACGGGGAGAAGCTCCCAGCGGTCGGGCTGAGCGTCCCCGCGGAAAGCCGGGGGCTGAACTGGTCGCCACCACAGCCCTGGTCGACGGTGATCGGCACGACCCCCGTGACAGGTGGATTACCCGACCATGGACTGAGCTCGTAGGTCGCGTTCGAGGTCCCACAGGTGAGCGGGTTGCGGAGAGGAGCCCGAGCGCCCCCGTTGAAGCGCAGGACGACCTTGTCCGCCGGCAGCTGTGGGCTTTCCTGAACGACCGTCGTTAGCCGGCCGGTCCCTTCATCCAGCTCAACCTCCGCCGGAACCTTGAGGTTGACACCCAGGTCATTGGAAACGAGCCAGAGCCTGAAGAGATGGCCCGGTTCCGGCGTGCGCAGGAAGATGCCACCCTCGATAGGACGCTTGAGAACGGGGGATTGGAATTCCGCGGTTCCCAGCTTCGAGGCAGCGGGGCATCCTGCCGGGCCCGGATCCTGATAGGCGGCCTGCTCGGCACTGCAGCTCTCGAGACCGTCCGCGGCGCTGGCATTGACAGTCATACCCTCTGGTAGCACCACCCTGGCGCCGCGGAGCGGTGAGGAGTTGACGGTGTTCACCGCTTCTTCGGAAGGCATGTCCAGAGCAACTTCCAAACCGGTAGGAGATCCTGCCTCGCGACTGGTCGGAGCAATGGAGAGCCGCGGTTTGAACGGCACCTTCTCGCATTCGACGATCTCACCTGCATCCGCTGATTTCGTGAAGACCTGACCAGGATCCAGATACGAGGTGGTAGCGAAGTCGAAGACCATCGGCTGGCAGCTCGCCGGATTAGTCAGGAACGGTTCCGGAGAGAGACCGCTGGAGCGGGAACCGCCCGCACAGGGTTCCTGAGACGGGTTGGCTTCCGGACAGAACACCGCTTCGATTGGCATGATCCTTTCCGAGTTGTGGATCGGATCGGCGGGAACTCCCCACGTGGTGGTTTCCAGGCGAGCGATATGCAGGACGCTGGGCATGTTCAGTGACTTGACGGTAAGGCCATAGTCACTGTCCGAACGAAGGTCGATATCGAGAGTCGTTGGATAGACGAACCCGATGAACCCGATCCGAGCCACTTCGTCTTCCGGAGCCGGAAGGTTGTAGAGCGGCTCTTTGAAAGAGCTGCCGCCCACGAATTCGACGTTCACGATCCCGATTTGGGAATCCTGAGGGCAAGGATTGATGAATGGGTTGTTGAACTGCGCGAGCGAGCAGGTCGGGAACTTCCGCGGATTCGCGGTAAGGCCCGGAGGAAAGTCGATTTCGAGGTTTTCGGTATCGGGCACCGGGTCCCCCGCCGAAGCTTTGAAGCTGATCGAGGTCGTCAGGTCGGGATGCCTCCCCGCCTGCAGCGTAGAGAGGGATGCGGCAGCGGATTCGATCCCATATTCGGTCGCCGCCTCGGCGCGAGCCGAGAACAGGAAAAAGGCGACCAGCGCAAGGACGGCAACGCAAAGGCCGATGAAGTTGCTGACGGGCCGACGCTGATGGTTGGAAAAAGGGGTCATCTGAGCAGTCTCCGAGTTGACAGTCGTGTGCAAGGAGCGATGAGGAATCGAGGGACGGAGGCTCATTTGCCCGCCCCCCGCCTCCGCGCATGGCGACACCGCTTCTTCTGCTTGCGATTAGCGCCGTTGACTTTCTTTGCCTTCCGGTGATGACGGCACCGAGGCCTCACGTTGCCTTTGCCTTTGGTGACCGCAGAGCCGGGCGTGGCGAGGGCGGGCTGCCCAGCCGGTTCTCCCTGACACGCTTCGCCGATGCAATCCAGCTGCTGCACCGCCTGCTGTGAGGCCAACCCGCCGTTGACCCGCGCGTCGTAGACGGCAAACTTGCCGGCCTCTTGGCCTTGGCCAACAAGCTTCTCGCCGGTCAAGAAGAAGATGTCGTCCCCGCTCGGGGTGACCGCGTAAAGACCACTGGGCTGAGGGGATTGACCCGTGGAAATCAGGCCCAGAGATCCCGCCTCCCACTGGTAGACGTCTCGGGTGCCGTTGACGTCCTGCGGCAAGAGAGCATCCAATGACTCGAAGACAACCCTTTCGCCGTCCTCGCTCAGGTTCGCGACTTCGTTCATCGGATAGGCCCGGGGAATCCCGAATTCGGTTGGCACGTGCACGAATTCACTGTCGGCGGAAGCAGCAGGGCTTTGACCACAGGAGACGCAGGCAAGCTCGCCGCTGGTGCTGTCGTACCGATAGATCTCGATGTGCCCTTCATTTGGGTAGGAGGTCAATTGTTCGTAAGACTCGAAGACGATGACGCTGCCGTCCGGCGTCGTCCGCGCCGTGTCCTCGAGGCGGTTCGCGTTCAGAGCAGCGGGCCGAGCCTCGAAGCCCGGGGTCCAGTAGCCCAGACCCGATGCCGGGAAGTTCGGGTGCGCAAGGTCGCTGAAAGAAAGCGTGTCGATGAACTGGACCGAGGTCCCGTCCCACACATAGAAGTTCGGGAACCCCGCCGCTCCCTCGCCGGGGATCAATTCGGTTTCTGAGACGAAATAGGCATGGGATCCGTCAGGGGAGACCACTGCCAAAGTCGCGTTTCCGGGCGTCGCCACCGAGATGACTTCTTCTGCCTGGAAGTCGTAGCAGTAGATGTTCCCCGACTGAACGAAGAAGGCTTTCGAGCCCTGCTCACTGACTCCACCCGGCAGGATTTCCCCCCCGGCGCCTGAGGCGAGTTCAATCGTCTCGGCGTTGTCGAGCCGCGCGTAGAGATTGCCTTCGTTCATGAAGAGAACGGTCTCCCCATTCACAGAAGATCCGGCAAAGCTCGAGGCCGTAACGGGAGGAGCCTCCCCGGGCAGCATCGAGACGAGCTCGAGACCAGAAGGGGTCCGATCGTAGACCTGAGAAAAATCGACCGGGACGGCGGCCATCAGTTGAACCGTGCTCGTGAAGATCTGATGACCCCCCCCGGGGGCGATCCAGCGCACAGAGGGATGAGGGTCGTCGATGAAGCCGTTTTCGAAGCCGTCCGAATCAGAGCCGGTCGGAACGGTCCCCTCGCCCAGGAAGTGGAAGCTCCCGTCGGGATAACGGACGTAGGTGATCGAACATGAAAGGCAGAAGGCCAGGTTGCCGCCGCGGAACCCTTCGACCTCGATGGAGGCATAGGCCTGATCCCGGCTTGCACTGCCGGGATTGGATCCCTCGGATTCGAAAGCCTTGGGACTGAGCAGCAAGCTGGTCCATCCCCCTGCCGAGCGCCGCGCCTGGTAAAGGTTGGCGAAGCCGCTCGAGCCGGTCCCCGGAAGACCCGTGGCATTGACGGTCCAGAGATAGCTGTTCCCGTCCTGGGTCACTGGCGGACTGCTGAACTTCAAGCTTTCGGCGCCGGACCCCGTTCCGTCTTCAGGGAACCCGTTCACCTTCGGGGGGGTCACGAGCTCATAGGCACGACAGTCCGGCAATTGAGCCGACGCTCCGTTGCGGAAGGCTTCGTTCGAGCAAGCCGCAGATGCACCGGGAGCGAGAAGAGCGGCGAACACCGCCGCCGCCACGAGCGCAAGAAAGACCCCTGATACCGCCTTTGCGACATTTCCCATTGCTGAGGTTCCCTTGGCCGAGCGTCCCTGCACGATCCCTATCACCTGATCCCCTCCTCGGAAGGCCACGTGCCCTGACGCGACCTAGCTTTCCCTGGCATTACCTAGGAACCAGAACGGCGGTTTCTGAAACCATCCCGTCGAGTTCCCGGGAGAAGGTAGACACGGGGGAGTGGCGATGTCAAAAGCTCAGGAGTGACAACTTCTGGCAAACACTCCCTGCGCCTGCTGCGCAAATTGCCTGCAAATAGTCGAGTATTTTCGGCAGCGAGGCATGAGTCGTGTGGTTGTTGGCGCGGGCCGCTAGAGGATGCGCCAGGAGTACTTCCTCTCGCCGCCGACCGCGGTGCCGTTGACCGCGCTGACGTGGAAGGCCTTGCGGCCCGGCCGCAGGTGGGCGTAGCGCTTCGGCGAGGAGCAGGCGCGCCATTTGCGCAGCTTCTGCGGCACCAGCTCGCCGGTCAGCCGGCAGACGAAGTGGGCTCCCTGCACGCGCGAGCGGAAGCGAAAGGTCGCGAAGCGCGTGGTCGTCCGGTGCCCCGTGTCGGCGAGTCCCGTAACCGCCCCATTCGGTGACGAAGGCCCCGTCGGCGGTGAAGACGTCGATGCTGTTGCCGTAGGTGTCGGCGACGTAGACGAGGCCCAAGGGGCTGGTGTCGATCCCCCAGATTTCCCCGAAGCCGTTGCCGGGGCCGCTCCATTTCGAGATCGGCGTCCCGTCGACGGAGAAGCGCTGGACCTCCCGCATCGCCGCCACGTAGACGGACCCGTCGCTGCCGACGGCGAGGTCGTGGCTGGCCCCTGGCGCCCCACTTGTGCAGAACGCCGCCGTCGGCCCCCAGCACCACGATCTCCCCCGTGGGAGCGTCGGCGACGTAGAGGGCGTTGGCCGCATCGGTCCGCGGCGAGCAGCAAGAGCCCGAAGATCGCGACGCGCGTCCCCAGTGCCATCGGGCCAAGCTAGCCGGAGCACCCACCCCAACGCAAGCGTCCCCGGAAATAGAGAGGATGCGCCCCATGCCCCAACCCCGCCGCACCGGAAAACGCAAAGAGCCCCAGGACTTCGGCTGGGTGATCTCCTTCGGCTGCAAGACCACCGGCACCCTCCGCCGCCTCAAAGTCGACACCGACCCCTCCTCCGACACCACCCCGATCGAGGTCCCCTGCCCCTGCGGCGAAACCCACCGCGTCACCGTCTCGCCTTATCGGCGACGGCGCGCGGCCGACGAGCCCTTCGACCTCGAGGTCAAGACGCTCGACGAGCTGCGTTAGCGCGAGGCCCGCAACCCGCTACGCGAACTCGATCACGCTGCGGATCCCGTCCTGGGCCTCCATCAGCTCGAAGCCGCGGTTGACTTCGTCGAGGCCGATCCGGTGGGAGACGAACGGGTCGAGGTCGATCTCTCCCGCCAGGTAGCGGTCGACGAGGACCGGGACCTGCTCGCGGCCCTTGACGCCCCCGAAGGAGGAGCCGGCGATGCGGCGGCCGGTGATCAGCAGGCGCGGGACGACGTCGAGGGTCTCGCCCTTGCCGGCGACGCCGGCGACGGTGCATAGGCCCCAGGCCATCCGCGCCGCTTCGACCGCCTGGCGCATCACCGCGACGTTGCCGGTCGCCTCGAAGGTGTAGTCGGCGCCGAAGCCGTCGGTCAGCTCGAGGATCCGCTCGACCGCCGCCTCCCCGCCCTCGATCAGGTCGGTCGCGCCCTGGCCGCGCGCCAGCTCCAGCCGCTGCGGCGAGAGGTCGACACAGATGATCCGATCGGCCCCCTGCAGGCGGCAGCCGGCGACCGCGCCGAGGCCGACCATGCCGGCGCCGAAGACGGCGCAGCTGCTGCCGGGCCGCACGGCGGCGGTGTTGATCGCGGCGCCGAGCCCGGTCGAGAGCCCGCAGGCGAAGAGGCAGGCATGCTCGAAGGGGGCCTCCGGGCTGACCTTCGCCAGCGCGATCTCCGGCATCACCGTGTACTCGGCGAAGGTCGAGCAGCCCATGAAGCTGCGGATCTCCTCCGCGTCCCGGGAGATCCGCGTCGTCCCGTCGGGCAGGTGCCCCCTGTTCTGCTCCTCGCGGATCGCCAGGCAGAGGTTGGTCCGCTCGTCCAGGCAGTGGGCGCACTCCCGGCACTGCGGCGAGAAGAGGGTGACGACGTGATCGCCCGGCGCCAGCGAGCCGACATCCGGCCCGACCGCCTCGACCACCCCGGCGCCCTCGTGGCCGAGCACGGTCGGCGCATAGCCGGACGGGTCGGCCCCGGAGGCCGTGTAGAGATCGGTATGGCAGACGCCGCAGGCGTGCAGCCGGACCAGCACCTCCCCGGCCCGCGGCTCGGCCAGCTCCACCTCCTGCACCGCCAGCGGTTCCCCGAACTCCTCCAGCACGGCGGCGCGCATCTTCATGCGGCCAGGGTACCCGTACCCGCTCAGACCTCGACCAGCCGCCCGGGCGGCGGTTCCGGGCCGCGAGCCGATTACGCTGACCTCATGGTTCCGCCAATCCCGGGCGGAGTGGTGCACTCCCTCCCGCCAGACCTCCGCGACTCGCTGATCACCAGCGCCTCGGCCCTCGCCGCCTGGAGCGACATCACGCCCTTGGCACGCAACGAGTTCATCTGCTGGGTCGAGGACGCCAAGAAACAAGCCACCCGCGAACGCCGCATCCGCCGAACCCGGGAAGAGCTCGAGGAAGGCCAGCGCCGCCCCTGCTGCTGGCCCGGCTGCAAGCACCGCGAGCGAAGCGGCGGATAAGGAATCCGGAGCGAACCGATCTGGATGGCGAAGTCCGCTACTTCGTGAAGACGAACGTCTGCTGGGAGATCAGCGAACTCTTGGCATAGACCACCTGATTGACACGGAGGCGCACCTTGAGCTTGCCCCGTTTCGAGAGGAGGCGTCTGCCTCTTGCATTCAGCGGGAGGGACGCGAACCGCCGCTTACCGCCGGCCACCGTCACCGCATTCCTGCCGACGAGCAGGTGGGGCCTCCTCACCGCTCGCATCACCAACACGATCTGGCAGCGAGTGGCGCTCGACGCGTGGCAACTGAGGGCGATTTTCGCGGAGGCGCCGCGGACTATGAGGCGGCCGGTCTTCGCGCTTCCTCGCCGACGCTCTTCGACCGGCGCGGCCGTGGCAGGAGGACCTCCTCCGCTCTCGTTCGACCCCGCCAGCGGATCGTTGACCAGGGCATTGCCCCTCCCATCCACCGCCGCGCAGAACGACGACGAGGGGCAGGAGACCGAGACCAGCCGTTCCTGCGCGATCTTCAGCGGCTCGCTCGCCGAGATGCCGTCGAAGTTGAGGGCGTAGCCGTTTTCCGCCACCACCGTGCAGGTGGCGGAATCCCTGGGACAGGAGACCGAGGTCGGTTCTTCCCCGCTCACAAAGGTGGGTCCGCTCCAGGCGTTCCCGTCATAGGTGAGGGCTCGTCCTATGAACTCCACCGCGACGCAGTAGGACGATGAGGAGCAGGACACCGAGTTGAGCGCCCAGCCGGTGACTACTTCGGGCTCGCTCCACTCGTTGCCGTCGTAGGTGAGCAGGTGCCCCTGATAACCCACCGCGGCGCAGAAGGATGAGGACGGGCAGGAGATCGAGGTGAGCGGAAGCGATTCGTTGACGCTGGCCGGAGCACTCCAGGAGTCGCCGTCGTAGAGGATGGCGTTCCCTTCGAAGTCGACGGCAGCACAGAAGGAAGCCGACGCGCAGGAGACCTCCCTGATCCAGCCGATCCCGTCGATCGACTCCGGCTCGCTCCAAGAGCTGCCGTTGTAGGTCACGGCCTCCCCGGCATCGTCGACCGCCGCGCAGAACAACGGCGAGGTGCACGACACGGAGGTCAGGCTTTCCACGCCATCCACCGGTTTGGGGGCGCTCCAGGAGCCGCCCTCGTACCGCAAGACGCGCCCGGTGCGGTCGACCGCCATGCAGAAAGACCGGGAGGAGCAGGAGACGGATTCGAAGCCTCCGCCCAGAGCGACCGGCGCCGTCCAAGAGTTGCCGTCGAAAGTCCTTGCCTTCGCGTTGCCGTAGTCCAGCACAGCGCAGAACGACACCGACGCGCAGGAGACGGAGGTAAGGCCGTTACGGGAGCTGATTTTGACCGCGTCCCCCCAGCCGCCGTCGTAGGTGTAGGCGTTACCGGAACCGTCGATCGCCAAGCAGAAGGAAGACGAGCACGAGACCGATTCGAGCCCACTGAAATCGGCGAGAGCAGTTTCACTCCAGGAATCGCCGTCGAAGGCGAGAGCGGACCCGTACGAATCCACCGCTACACAGAAGGAAGCGGAGGGGCAGGAGACCTCGAGAATGTTGTTGTTCCAGTCGATCCGTTTCGGCTCGCTCCAAGAAGTGCCGTCGAAGGTCAGGGCATTGCCTTCGTGGTCGACCACGACGCAGAAGGTCGAGGAGGCGCAGGACACGCCTTGGGGAAACCCAGCTGGGTCGATGCTCTCCGCCGAGCTCCAACTGCTGCCGTTATAGGTGACGACGTGCCCATCCCAGTCGATCGCGGCACAGAACGAGCTGGACGAACAGGAGATCGACCGAATCAGTTCCATCGAAGGCCCGAGGTCGATCGGCCCGCTCCACGATCCGCCGCTGTAGATGAACGCGTCCTCCTCGTCCACCCCGGCGCAGAAGGAGGCCGATGGACAGGACACGGACAACAGGTCGATCCCGGGAATCTCCACCGGCGTGCCCCAAACCCCGTCCTCGTAGGTCAGAAAGCTGCCGTCAGGACTGACCACCATGCAATAGGACGCCGAAGGGCACGACGCCTCGATAGGCGAGAACCGAGGATCGACCCGCTGTGGCTCCGACCATCCGCCCGCCGCAGATGCGGCCGGCGCCAGGAGGAACGCGATAGCCCCGCTCAGGGCGAGGAAGCCGACCACCAGCCGCACTAGCTGACCCCGCTCATTTCGCCGCATCGACTGCCTCCCCCACGATCGTTGACCTCGATCAAACAGTAAGCCTTGCGGCGACCAAGGTCCTTTCAGCCCGGATCACGAGGGGTCGCAAAAATGCCGGCTCGATAGATGAAACCCGAGATCGCGGCGCCGACGCCCTGGCGAGGTCTCTGGGCTCCGCAGACATCGCGTACTCGCGGATGATCGGTTCGAAGTCGACGCGGTTGTAAGAAATGACTACAGAACCGAAACCTGCCCGATTTGCAGCAACTTCAAGAGGGGTGGCAGACGGGATTCGAACCCGCGACCGCCGGCACCACAATTAGGCCGCCCTCTGGCGGCGCCAACGGCGAATCCCGCATAACAAGCGGTTTTGCGCCCGCCTCCGTTGACCGCTGCCGGACCTCGATATGCGGCGAGATTCGGCGATTGTCGGAGTGTACTGGCAGAAATGCGGATTTCTGCCGATCGGGCCTTGCCTCGGTTTAAAGGTCAGGTCGCCCACCGAACTACATCGCATCTATGACTTAGGGGCCTCACGAACAAGAGAGGTCAACCGGCGGATCGCTGCCAACGAAAGAGCGCCACTGCGCTGCGGTCAGCGGCGGCCCCGCGGCCCGGCATGCCGCGCGCATAAGACCCCTGTCCGACAGGTCGCGCTGAACCAGCACGCCGGTCTTGTATTCGTTCGGCGCTTCGGACAGCGTGACAAGGCGCTCGCCGTCCGGGGTGAAGGCGATTCCCGACTTGAAGTAGGTCGAGTGGCCGGGCGTCTGAAAGGAGCCGATCTGGACGCCGGTATCGAGGTCGAAGAGCGCGATCGTGCCGTCGTCGCGAGACATCGCGACGAGCGTGCCCGCAGAGTTGCCCGCCGCTCCCTCCCCGTAACCGTCGCCGATCGTCCGCTGCAGCTCGGTTCCACGTTCGTCCCAGACCTCGAGGCCGCCGTCCGCACGCTGCACTAGGAGCCTCGGGCCGGCGAAGGTGACCTGGGCGAATTCGACAGCGCTCGGATCGGCGCCGGCGAGGCGCAGGTGCGAGACAACGCGGCGGCTCGGCAATTCTTCAATCGTCACCCCGTTTTCCATCGGCATCGCCAGCAGATCCGCCTTGGCGTTCAGGGCCGCCGAGCCGGGCGTCGATTCGGCTTCGGCATACACCGCGGGCCCCGGCAGGACGTCTTCGACCTCGCCGGTCTCGAGATTCTGCCGGTGGACGGTGTCGGTTTCGTCGACTAAGAGCATGCTGCGTCCGTCGGGAGTGGCAGCGTTGGTTAGTTCGCCGTACCCCAGTTCGCCGCTTCCACCGCCGCCGGGCCAGGCTCGAACGTCGGCCGGGAAGTCGCCGGCTGACGAGAGGTCGAGTTCTCCCCCGACTCCCCACTCGGGGAAGGCGACAAGCTCGCTGTCGGCCGCCCAGACCGGAGCGCCGTAGGAGTAGTCGAAGCCATCCCCGGGAAGCACCTCGCGCCGCGGGGTGCCCACCAGTGCCTGGATGAAGGCCGAAGCTCCTTCGCCGCTGATCGCCGCCACGCGCTCTCCGTCCGGCGAGATCCTCAGCGTCGGGCCGCCGCATAAGGTGCATCGGCTGGCGAGCGGCGCCCGTTCGGCGTCGGCGAGGCGATCGAGCTGCTCGGTGTCCCAGACGCCGATTTCCTCCCCTGAGGCGGTCAGCATGTGAGTGTCGTCGGCGAAGGCCAGGAGGTCAGCTTCCTGCCCCGCAAGCACCACCGGCCCGTCGCCAAATTTCGATTGGCGACGGGCTTCCTCCTTCCACGACTCTTCGACCGGCGTCACCGCCGTGACGTAGACCTCGCCCGACCCGGAGACAGCCAGTTTCGAACCGTCCGGGCTGAGGGCGAGCCCGGTCTTTTCGGCCAGCGGCACTTCGACTGCGCCGGCCGGTCCGGCGATCGGGTCGCGCTCGGTCGACCACACCTCGACCGCTTCGCCCCCGTTGGTGACGGTCCAGAAGCGCCCGTCGGCGGAAGCGTCGCTGGCGAAGTCGTGGGCGCCCATCCCGATGCCGTCACTGCTCCCGCTCCAGCTGTCGAGGTCCTTCCATTCCCACATCCCGGAGTAGACGAAGAGCGCTCGCCGGTCGGAGGCGAGGCTGATCGACGCCGCCTCCGAGTCCCAGTGAACGGTTTTCTCGTCTGGGCGCTCGGTGGAGGCGATGACCGCCGCGTCGGACCCTTCGCCGTATTCGGGAGGGGTCGCGGTGAAGACGACGGTGCGGCCCGAGGGCGAGAGGGCGACGGCGAACGGCTCGAGATCTGCCGGCGCCGGCATCTGGGCCGTCACCCGCCCATCGCGCCAGATGGTGACGCCGTCCGCTCCGGCCGCAGCGACAGTCGAGCCGTCCCGGCTGATCGCGACATCGAGGACTTCGCCGCCGACCCGGAGGATCGAGCGCGGCCGGTCTTCGCCGAAGCGCCAGTGCAGGACCCTCCCGTCCTCGAGCCCGGCGACGGCGAATTCCCCGTCGGCGCTGCCCGCGAGACGGGTGACCGGGCTCCCGGTCCGCAGGAACCCGACGAGGCTCGGGCTCGTCGTGTCGGCGTTGATCAGCGCCGCCCGGGTCTGCGGGTTGGCGTCGATCCGGTAGGCGGCGGCGGCGAGCTGAAGCGCGACGTTGAGGCTGCGCCCGGCGACCCGTTCGGAGAGGGTCGCGACCTGACGTGAGAGGGCGACCTGCGCCTGGTCGATCGCACTCGCCCGCTGGCTCAGCGCGACCACGCCGGCGACCACCGCGATCAACAGCAGCAGGCTGAGGCTCGAAATCGCCCCCGCCACCCAGCGCCTGGTGCGCTGGCGCTCGCGCACCGCGTCGCCCTCCAGCTCTTCCTTGCCGATCCCGCGGATGGTCGCGGCGACGCTGACCACGGTCTCTCGCATCTCGGCCTCGCTGGGCTCGGGATTTTCGGTGGCGCCGGGCGGGACGGTGACCCAGCGCGGCTCCTCCGGGAGGGCGCCTTGCAGTGCCGGAGGCAGGGCCGAGGAAGCAGCCGCGTCGAAATCGCCGGCGGCATCGTTCCAGGCGAGGGTGCCATCGGCGACGACTATTAGCAGCCGCTCGACCGGCCGGTTGGCGAGCCACCAGCGGATCTCCCGGTCGACCCATTTCGAGCCGGCGGCGCTCGGGGAGGTAACGAGGACGAACCACGTGGAGCTGCTCAACGCCCTTTCGACCGATGGCCAGAGCGCCGGTTCGGCGGCGAGGCTGCTGACGTCGAGGAAGACCCGCAGCGCCCGCGGCCGGTACCAGGGCTTGGCGAACCTCTCCACCCCCGCCCGCAACCGCTGCGCGACCCCGCGGTCTTCCGCGTGGCTGTAAGAGACGAAGGCGTCGTAGGCGCGCTCAGACATCGGCCCCGCGGGAACCTCGGGCCGCCCGCCACATCCTGTGCTCGCGTGAGATCGCCTGCTCCGTGTTGGTGACCGCCTCGACCCACGCCTCCTCGCTGTCGATCGCCCGCAGTTCCTCCTCGGCGAAGCCGAGCTCGTGGCAGGCCACCGAGTAGGCGCTGGACAGCGTCCCGAAGTCGCCCAGCTGGACCCAGCCGACGCTGGCCGCGAGGAAGGCAGCAGCGATTCCCAGCAAATCCAAATCGACGACCCCCGCGGCGGCCAGAACCGCCCCGGCGCCGCCCACCGCCTGCGCCAGCAGCACCACTCCCAGCCAGAAGCGGCGGCGGCGACCGCTGTGCCGCGCCTTAGCGTCGTACCAACGCCGCTGGTCGCCGACGCGCCCGGAGAGGTAGGTGTCGCGCCGGGTCATCAAATCCTGGCCGCGGAGCTCACGCATGGGGGCGGTGACCTGCGGCCCGGTGCCGGCGACGCCGGCCAGGTGACTCCCCCCGATGTCCCCGAGGAGACTGCGCAGATCACCCACGAAGCGCCGGTCGCACGCGGCCTCCGACTCGTCGGCCCCGCGACCGTAGAGCCCGCCAGCCACCGCGTACTGCCAGGCGAGTGACTTCGCCGACTCGGCCAGAGCCCGGCCGTCGTACCAGGCTTCGTCGGGCCGCCGGCGAGCAACCTCGACCTGGACGACGAGCACCGCCACGAAGACGATCGCGGCGGCGACCCCGACCGCCAGGTGCAACTCGCCTGCCCCGACCGCCCCGAGCACCGCGATCGCGACCGAGGCAGCGAGGATCGCCCCGATCCCCCAGCGATACGCACGCTGCCCGCCGAGCGAGCTTGCATCGGCCGCGCGAAACAGAGCCGGCAAATCCGAATCGGTCAAAGCTAAAGCGGTCAGATTGGCGCGTACCCTAAACGTACCGCTGACTAGATTGCTGCCCTCGATGCTCACGACGATGGCAATCGCGATCGCACCGCTGGTCTCCGTCTGGACGGCGACGGCCGCGTTCACTCTGTGCACCAGCTCTGAGCGCAGGGAAGCACTCGGGGTGCGGCGTCGCGGCCTACGAGCGCCGAAGCCCGATGGCGACGATCCCTCAGGGATCGTCGACCTCTCCAGGTACGCGGCAGCCTATGCGCTGGCGATCCGCATCGGCGGTCTGGTCAGGTTCTCCTCCTTCCTCCTGTTGGTCGCAAGCGCGTTGCTTATCTCCAACCTGATCCTTTCTCTCGTCGGCCTCGCCGTCGCGATCTGGATCGTCAACCGCTCGCAGAAGGCCGCCCGCCTCGCCTTCTTCGCTGCCGCTGGAAACGTCACCGTGGCATTCAACGAGGGAGCCTGGGCCTACCACTTCCCACGCCACAAGCGCGGCGTGATCTACAACTTCTTCCATGGGGCTCCCGGGACCGCGATCTCGATCCTCGGTGTCGGCTTGATCGGCGTCTCGGGCCTGCCGTTCGCTTACAACAGCGACAATCTGATCACCGGAATCCCCGGCCTGTACGTCCAGGACAGCCACCTTCCTCTCTGGCTGATCGGCACCATTCTCTTCACGTCCGGCACCCTGCTCGCCCTGGTCGGGGCACGACTGGTGCGCGCCACCCAGCGCCGGGCAATGCGCGCGGAGACGCGGATCGATCCCCGCCGTTTCGGCAAGCCGCCGGCTGCGGTGTTCCTACGGCCCTTCGGCTCCGAGCTTCTCACCGTCCTGTCCCATCCAGGGCCGAGGCGCGAAGCCGAGCCGGGGCAGCTCCTGCCGAGACCGCGAGACTTCCTCGAGAACGTCGTCACCTGGCTGTTCTGGGCCAACGGCGAAGTCCTCGCCATCGCCCAACCGAACGCAGGACGGACGAAGACCGTCGGCGCCGCCCACCACCCTTTGCGGCCCGATGCGGACTGGCAGACGGCGGTACTCAAGCTGCTGAAGAGGGCGGCGTCGATCATCATCGTTCCCGGCCAAACCTCGGGGATCGCCTGGGAGATCGACACGGTGCTCTCCGATCCCGATCTCGCCCGCAAGTCATTCGTCGTCAACCCCAATCCGCGGAGCGACCCCATCGACTTCCTCGTCACCGTCGGCGCCCCCCATCGCGCCGAGGATCTAGTCCGAAGCCACCGCCGAGTCCTCGCAGCGCTCATCGCACCCGCCGGTCCCACCCTCCTCTGCAGCTCCCTATCCGAGGACATCGACTTCGAAATGGCGGCCGAGTGGTTCCTCCGCCACCAGCCAACCAAAGACACCTCCTTCTGGCGCCGCGCCCAAGACATTGCAGTCAAGCTGGGACTGGCCGAAGAGGCCTGACCCCGCGCACGCAAGATTCATGCTCACCAAAAGCCATCCGCTGGCGTCCCTACCCTGGGTCAGCTATGTCCAGAGGACGCTTCTACTTGCGCTGCGAGTCCGACGAATGGGACTTCCTTCGCGCGCTCAACTCGCCGCTGCCATTCGATGCCGCCGTCGTAAGCGATCGGTATCTCGCCGCTTATCCAGAGGGCCACAAGCGCCAGGGAGAAGATCGCGACCTTCTTGCGAAAGCTCTAGATGATCGTGGAGTGCCTTGGAGCGTTGATCCGGATACCGCCCGCTTAGAGCAGCGGAGTTCCATCCAACGTCAGCAGCCACGCGCTGCCAATCGCCCCGTCGCCAAAGCACTTCCCCTACCGCTTACTGCTGACCAGCTACGACATCCGGAGGCACTTGACGCGTTAGTCGAGGCGAATACCTTGCATCAAACCGGAAGCAAAGCTCTCGTAGCCCCCTACCTTGAGGTAACCGGATTGGACGACCCTCGATGGGACGTAAACCGTCGCATGCTGCGCCGGACTGGCGAATTAGCAGGAGACCGGATCGTTGTCGCCTACCTCCAGGTGCTGCGAAGCGATCTCCTCAACGGTAATGCGGCAGCGACTGCCACGGCAATAGCCGACTGTAGAGCTCAGGTCATATTTGTTCGCGTCCGGCGCTTCGACCCCGAGTTAGCCGCGCCGGAGGAGGTCATCGCCTATGCGGGGGTCATAGAAGCCGGCACTCAAGCCGGCTGTCGAGTCGTCGGAGATTGCGTCGGCCGGCTTGGACCAGTACTTATCGCGACTGGTGCTGACGGGTTTGCAACCAACGCATGGCGCTTCCGGAAGGTTCCGGAAGATCTTCATCCCTCCGGCGGCGGCGGAGGAGCGGGCGAGTTGCTGTGGGAGGTTCCAAGGATCGGTATTGGAATTAGCGCGAGCGCAGCTAAGCCGGATCGTCGCTGCCCAGCCCCTGGGTGTCCCGCCCCAGATGGTCCCACTAGCGAGCATCTAGCCACTCGAATCCACAACCTCCATGAGTTCCACGGTGCCGCAAAGCAAGCAGCCAAAGAGGGTCTCCGATATGCGGCGCGCCTTGCCCGCAGCCCATCGCCCACGACCCGTGGCTGGGCCAGTGCCCTTCAGCAGCTCGCTAGACGAGCTGCCTGAATGGCGATCCACTCGCTAAGCGTCTGACCCCCCTCGGCGGCTGACGCCTCCCAAAGCGTTCGACCGGCCGGCACGCCCATCAGGAGGCAAGCAGCCCAAACGGCAGTCGACACTCCTGCGGCTCCCGCCTCCAGATCCCAAGCAACGAGCGTGTGATACGCCACAGGAACTTCCAGTGAGCTAGTCGGCTGCGAAGAAATTGCGGCCGATCCCCGACGAAGCTCGCGGGCGAAGGCAGTCAAACGACGCCCGTGCTGCCGAACACGGTCCACACCGGGGTCTTTCGAAAGCGAAGCCTCCCGAAGGTGGGCGACCAGTCTCTCTCGAGAGATTCCCGATGCGCCGGTTACGGAACCCAGCGCGCGCTCCGACTCAATTGCAACCGCAGCCCAAAGACCAGTCGGGATGCCGTCCCTGAACGCAGCACGTTCAACTTCCTCAAAGTCCTGTCGCTCCAGATTCAAGAGCAAGTGCTCATGTGCCAAGCCCGGACGAAGCGGAGACACGTTCAGATCAATCCGGGGCGGCTCCTCCACCAAGAAGCTGGATTCCCGCCCGCCCTCCAGAAGCTTGAGCGCCATAGTACGGTTAAACCGTACTGCTCTTATCGGACGAGATCTATGCCCCCCTTTTACGGAGAAAATGAGAAACCCAAATCCGGCCTAGTTCCCGACTGGCTTCTTGGAGGAAATCGAAAGCGTCGGGTTCTAGCCGCCCTGGCAGAACCAGACTCCTCGCCCGGCTGGAAGCCAGCAGGACTGGCCCAATCGCTGGGATGCGGACGAACGACCGTCTTCGAGATAGTTCGAGCACTTCGGGCGCTCGAAGTGCTCGAAGAGGACGAAAGTGGGCGGGTCTGGATGGACGGGTCAATCCCCTTGGGGAAAGCCCTAATCGATCTACTCCAGGCGGTCAACGCGTTCTCTGATCAGTCGGTCGACCGTCCCCCAAGAGCACGAGATTTGACCTGACCTACCCCGTGGGCCCTTATCTCCGCTGTGTCACAGAATCCGTGCCCATCGCTGCCCATCCCCGCCTATCCAGTGTCCATCAGGCAGTTACTGCCTGATCAGGAGCGGAATTTGGGTCCCGGTTTAAACGTCCGCCGGAACCCTGACATGCCGATCTGCAGGGAATTCGAAAAGGGGTGGCAGACGGGATTCGAACCCGCGACCGCCGGCACCACAAGCCGGAGCTCTACCAACTGAGCTACTGCCACCTCGCTGGCTTCAATTTACCGGGCCGGCTAGGCGACGGCGGCGAAGTCGGTGGTCTGCTCGGGGTCGGCCGGGGCGGGGGTGCCGCGGGAGAAGTCCATCTCGTCATCGACGGGGCCGTGCTTGAGGAGGCGGATGTCGGCGGCGTAGTTCTGGTGCAGGCGCCAGGGACGGGTTTCGCCTTGCTTCGGCAGCTGGTCGAGAGAGCGGAGGACGTAGCCGGACTTGAGGTCGATGAAGGGGACGCGGGGGGCCGTGGGGGCGGGGTCGCGGGGGGTGGCGACCTTGTAGCCGTGGGCGTCCATGTAGTTGAGGAGGCGGCAGATGTACTGAGAGACCAGGTCGCACTTGAGGGTGAAGGAGGCGTTGGTGTAGCCGAGGGCAAGGGCCAGGTTGGGGACGCCGCCGAACATCATGCCCTTGTAGCCCACGAGGTCCTTGAACTCCTGGCGCCGGCCGTCGACCTTGACCTCGATCCCGCCGAGGACGAGGAGGTTGAGGCCGGTCGCGGTGACGATGACGTCGGCCTCGAGCTCGCGCCCGGAGCTGAGCTTGATCCCCTTCTCGGTGAAGGTCTCGATCGTGTCGGTGACGACCTCGGCCTTGCCGGAGCTCACCGCCTCGAAGAGGTCTCCGCCGGGCACGAGGCAGACGCGCTCGTCCCAGGGGTTGTAGCGCGGTTCGAAGTCGCGGTCGACGTCGTAGCCGGCCGGCAGCTGGCGCTCGACCATGCGCCGGATCACCTTGCGGGTGAAGCGCGGCGCCCGGCGCGAGAGCTGGTAGAAGGCCATCTGGGTGAGGACGTTCTTCCAGCGGACGATCCCGTAGACCGCCTTGTCGGGCAGGAAGCGGCGCAGCCCCTTGGCGACCGGGTCCTGGCCCGGCAGGGTGACGACGTAGCCGGGCGAGCGCTGCAGCATCGTGACGTGCTCGGCCTCCGGCGCCATCGCCGGGATCAGCGTCACCGCGGTCGCGCCGCTGCCGATCACGACCACGCGCTTGCCGCGGTAGTCGAGGTCCTCGGGCCAGTGCTGCGGGTGGACGACCTCGCCCTCGAAGCGCTCGCGGCCGGGGAACTCCGGCGTGAAGCCCTCGTCGTAGCGGTAGTAGCCGGTGCAGCCGTAGAAGAAGCCGCAGGTCAGCTCGACCGTCTCCCCCCCGCGCTCGGCCCGCACGGTCCACAGCGAGTCCGCGCTCGACCACTCGGCGGAGACGACCTTGTGGCCGAAACGGATGTGATCCTCGACCCGGTGCTCGCGCGCGGTCTCCTGGATGTAGTTGCGGATTTTCTCGCCGGCGGCGATCGAGTCCCGGTCCCGCCACGGCTTGAACGAGTAGCCGAGCGTGTACATGTCGGAGTCGGACCGGATACCGGGGTAGCGGAAGAGGTCCCAGGTGCCGCCGATCGCCTCGCGGGACTCGAGGATCGCGTAGCTCTTGCCGGGGGAGTTCTTCTGCAGGTGGACGGCGGCGCCGATGCCGGAGAGGCCGGCGCCGACGATGAGGACGTCCACGTGTTCGGGGGAGTTGGGCATAAGAGATCTCCTAGCTAGCGTTCGAGGCGAGCGAGAAGGTCGCTCGTCATCGCGGTGGACTTGAAGAGGCCGCGCCTGGCACCGGAGCGCATCTGGCGGCGGATCGCCCGCTCGACCAGGCCTTTGGGGACGAAGCGCAGGGCGGCGTAGGCGCGGGCGCCGAGCTTGGTCGTGGCGAGGTCGCGGGCCGGCTTGCCGTAGAGGGCGCGGACGATCGTCTCGACCGCGGCGCTGAGCGGCTCCGGCGGCACCATCCCCTCGAGCCCGATCCCGGCGCTCTGGCTGGCGTCGTGGATCGGGGTGCGGATGTAGCCGGGGTAGACGGTGGTGACGGTGACCTCGTCGCCGAGCTCGGCCCGCAGCTGCTCGGAGTAGCCGACGACGGCGCGCTTGCTGGCGCCGTAGGCGGTAGCGAAGGGGACGGCGATGTGGGCGAGGCCGGAAGAGATGTTGACGACGCGCCCGTGGGAGGTGCGCAGGGCCGGCAGCGCCGCGGCGGTGACCCGCCAGGTGCCGAGCAGGTTGACGTCGAGGACGCTGAGGGCGTCGGGGCCGGGCCGCTCGGCCGCGCTCTGCGGCAAGCCGATGCCGGCGCAGTTGACGAGGGCGTCGAGACCGCCGCCGAGGCGCTCGACCGCGGCGGCGACCGCCTTGTCGACCGATTCCTGGTCGCGGACGTCGCAGCCGATCAGGTCATCCTCGCCCTTGAGGTCGAGCCCGACGACCTGCGCCCCGCGCTCGCGCAGCGCCTTCGAGGTCGCCTCGCCGATGCCACTGGCGGCGCCGGTGATGATCACGCGCTTGCTCATGAGCCGAACTGTATCAACACTGTGTCGAGAACATCAACATCTTGTCGAAATCGTCGACGCAATGTAAAGTGAGGGCGATGGAGGCGACCTCGAAAGCCGGAGCGGAACCCAAAGCGCGTGGACGGCGCGGCGCCCGCGTTAGCGGCGACGATCGCGAGCGGGCGATCCTCGAGACCGCCGAGCGCCTGCTGGAAGAGAGGCCTCTGAGCGAGATCTCGGTTGATGACCTCGCCAAGGGCGCCGGCATCTCCCGCCCCACCTTCTACTTCTACTTCCCCTCCAAGGACGCCGTCGTGATGACGATCGTCGAACGATTCGTCCCGGCCGCGGCGGCCACCCGCGAGGAGACGCTGGAGATGGTCGCCAAAGACCCCCGAGCGGGGATCCGACAGGCGATCGGAGACCTGTATGCCGCCTTCCGCGATCGACCGGGAGTGGCCACGGCGGGGGCCGAACTGCGAGCGACCAACGAAGAGGCACGCCGCCTCTGGGCCGACATCCTCGAGGGCTGGGTTGCGGACACCACTGCGATCATCGAATTCGAGCGCGCCCGCGGCGCCGTCCCTTCCGGCCTGCCCGCCCGCGACCTCGCCACCGCGCTGGTGCAGATGAACGAACGTGTCCAGTACGCCACCTTCTTCGACGAATCCCCGGCAATCGAGGACGAGCGTGTGATCGACGTCCTCGTCGACATCTGGCTGCGGACGATCTACGGCACCGCCGACCCCGAGTAAAAACGCCTAAAGGCGCGGCGCGACCTCCCGCCCCATCAGCTCGACCGCCTCGAGATCGCGGTGGAGCAGGTGCTGGCCCATGATCCGGGTCAGCCCCGCCGCCGCCAGCTCGTGCAGCTGCGCGATCGCCTCCTCGACCGTGCCGAGGATCGTGCTCGGGCGCAGGCCGGCGATGAAGGCCTCGCCGTCGCCTCCCTCGCCTTTCCACTCCGAGAGACGGGAGGCGCGGTCGAGCAGGTCCTCGCGGTCGGCCCCGACCAGCCAGCCCGTCATCATCGAGAGCGGCAGCGTCGCCGGGTCCCGTCCCTCCTGTTCGCAGGCCTTGTCGAGGCGCCCCCGCAGGTCGGCGACCTCCTCCGCCGTCGCCATCACCGTGTTGTACTCGTCGGCCCAGCGGGCGCCGATCCGCAGGCTGCGCGGCCCGCCTTTGGCACCGAGGATCAGCGGCAGCGGCCGCTGCACCGGCTTCGGCCGCGCGTCGAGCTCCCGCGCCGAGTAGTGCTTGCCGTCGAAGTCGAAGGGCCCCTCGCCCCAGTGGCCCCGGAGGATCCGCATCTGCTCTTCCAGCGCCTCCATCCGCGGCCCGATCTCCGGCAGGTCGAAGCCGTAGAGCTCGTGCTCGCGCTCCCACCAGCCGGCCCCGATCCCGACTTCCACTCGGCCGCCGGAGACGTGGTCGGCGGTCACCGCCGCCTTCGCCAGCACCGCCGGGTGGCGGAAGGTCGCCGGCGAGACCATCGTCCCCAGCCGCAGCTTCTCGGTAGTCGCCCCGAGAGCCGTGATCGTCCCCCAGGCATCGAGCGACCCGCGCTCGCGCCGGTCGTCGACCGAGAGGTAGTGGTCGGAGCGGAACATCGTCCCCACCCCGTGCTCCTCACAGGCCGCCGCCAGCGCCCGCCAGTCCTCCCAGGTCACGTCCTCCTGGCCCTCGATCATCAGGCAGACCTCCATCCCGCCCCTCTACCCGGCGGCGACGATTTCAGCGAAGGCCTCGAAGCCCGGAGCCGTTCGATCGACCAGCGTCGCCTCCAAATCGGCGGCGCGGTCCGGCAGGGCGTGCGCCCCCTCGTCGCCGAGCGCCTCGCAGGCTTCAGCAATCATCATCGGCTCCTCGAGCCAAGCCTCGACCAGGGCGAAGTCGGCCTCGGGGTGGAAGAGAACGCCCCAGGCGTTGACGACGCGGAACGCCTGGCAGGCGGTGCGCTCGGAGGAGGCGAGGTTCTCGGCCCCTTCGGGAAGGTCGAAGCAGTCGCCGTGCCAGTGGAGAACCTCGGCGCTAGGCGCGAGCCCGCCCAGCAGGGGGTCATCGGGGTTGGCGATATCGACCGGAGCAAAGCCGACCTCCCGCTCCCCCGGCCGCACCTCGGCCCCCAGCGCCCGCGCCAACAGCTGCGCCCCGAGGCAGATGCCGAGCACCGGCATCCCCCGCTCGACCGCCGCGGCCAACCACTCGCGCTCGACCGCCAGCGCCGGAAAGCGCTCGACTTCGTCGGCGTTCATCGGCCCGCCCATGACGACCGCGCCGGCAACCTCCTCGTGCGGGGGCAGCGCCTGGCCGGCGAGCGGTTTGACCACCTTCACCTGAAGGTCACGACAGGCGTCGAGGATCCGGTGCGGCCCCTCCCAGGGCACGTGCTGGACAACCAGCAGGGTCGGACGCTCGTCCAGGGCCATGGCGGGCCAGGCTAGCCTCCCCGCGATGAAGTTCGCTGTGATGATCGGGCTCGCGACGGTGGCCGCAGTTCTCGCCGCCTCCGCCTCGGCCGTCGGCCCATATCCGAGCCCCGGCTCCTGCCAGGTCTTCCCCGACCCGCCCGCGTCGCTCTCGCCGCGCGCGCCGTCGCTCCCGACCGAGGCGGCGTGGAACCAGGACGTCTCGAAGGCGCCGCGCGATCCGCGCTCAAGCGCCTACATCGCCTACATCAACGCCCACGGCGGCGATCACCTGCACCCGGACTTCGGCTCCCCGCGCCCGTACGGGTTCCCTTACTCGGTAGTCGGCGCCGGCCAGCGGAAGCTGCCGGTTCACTACACCGCCTACGGAGACGAGAGCGACCCGGGGCCGTTCCCGGTCCCGGCCAAGGCGCCGGTCGAGGGCGGCAATCGGAGCGACGGCGACCGCCACGTGCTCGTCGTCGACCGCGCCGGCTGCCGGCTCTACGAGCTCTACCGCGCCTTCTACGTCGCCAAGCCGCGGCCGCACTGGAATGCCGACTCGGGGACGAGCTGGGACCTGCGCTCGGTCGCCCGCCGCCCCGACGGCTGGACCTCGGCCGACGCCGCCGGGCTGCCGATCTTCCCCGGGCTGGTCCGCTACGACGAGGTCGCCACCGGCCACCTCGACCACGCGATCCGAGTCACCTTCGAGAGCACTCGCGACGCCTGGGTCCACCCCGCCTCCCACTGCGCCGGCGACACCTCCAACCCGAGCGCCCCGCCGATGGGCCTGCGCCTGCGGCTGAAGGCCGGCTACGGCCTTGGCCGTCTTCGCGGCGCCGCGAAGACGATCGCCCTGGCGATGAAGCGCTACGGGCTGATCGTCGCCGACAACGGCTCCAACTGGTTCTTCTCCGGCAGCAGCGACCGCCGCTGGGACGACGAGGACCTGAACCAGCTAAAGGGCATCCCCGGCAGCGCCTTCGAGGCCGTGAAGAGCGCGGCAACCCCGCATTCATGCTGATTTGCGGGCATTGGATTGGGTACTTGAGCCAATAGGGACACCCCTGAGGAGAGAGGAAAATGGCTCAGACCAAATCCAAATCGAGTTCGAAACCGAAATCGAAATCGCAAAAAGCGTCGGCGTCGAAAACCGCCAAACCGGCGTCGAAATCGAAATCGGCAAAACCGAAATCGTCATCGAAAACCAAAGCGTCGAAATCCAAAGCGAAATCGACCAAAAGTAAAACGAGCAAACCGCGTAGCTCGAGCAATGGCGCCAGCGCCAAAGCGAGCTCGAACGGCTCGTCGAGCAAACACTCGAACGTCGAGGCGGTCAAAAGCGCCGTCGGCGGCGCCGGTCAGACCGTAGGCAAGGTCGCGAGCAAAGCGAAAGTGCCGCTGGTCGCCGGCGGGGCGGCGATCGCCGGGGCCGCCGGGGGCATGGCCCTCGCCGCCTCGAAGAAAGGCCGCAAGAGCGGGCTCAGCAAGGCCATGAGCCGCCGGCCGAAGGTCAAGCTCAACACGCCGAAGATCAAGATCGACTCCAAGGACATCGCCAAGGCGGCCCAGGGAGTCGGGCGCGTGAGCACGCAGGTAAGCGAGGTTGCAGGCGGTCTCGAGACTGCCGCCTCGGGGAAAAACGGCAAGCACCGCTCCCCGATCGAGGTCGTTCTACAGGGACTCACCGCGAGGCGCTAGCGCCGGGCTGGCCCTGAGGACATGGCTGCGACCGCGCGTACGGGACGCGCGGTCGCCAGCCTTCAATCCGCTCAGTCCGCCTCGGCTTCCGCTTCGCGGCGCCGGCGCTCCTCCACTTCCCGCGCCACGTCCTCGGCCTCGAAGTCCTCGTCTTCGGCCGGGTGGACGACCCACTGCGCGACCGACCAGTCGACCTTGACGTCGCGGTAGGTGACGCCCTCCTCGGGCTCCTCCGGGATGTTCTCCCGCTCGACCACCGCGTCCGTTTTATGGTCTGGCTCGCCGTAGTAAGTGAGCTTGCGCCGCTTCGGGACCTTCCCGAACGTCACCTCCTTCGCCTTGACCGAGGTGGAGAAGTCGAGGTCGGGACGACGGCCGCCGCTCACGCGGCAGCCGCCTTTTCGACGTCGTGGACGGTGACCCGGCCTTCGGCACCGGTCCCTTCGACGTCCTCGATGTCGACCCCGTTCTCCTCGGCCTTGCGCAGCGCCGCGGCGGTGGCGTTGTGCTTCGCCGCCCGACGCTGGCGACGGCGCTCGCCCAACTCCATCGCTTTGTGAGTGGCGGCGAGGCCGAGGTCTTTGGCCTCGTCGGCCGCGGCTTCGCCGATCTCTTTGGCGACGAGCTTGGCGATCTGTTTGGCGATGCCGCCGCCACCTGAGCCGCCTTCGCCTCCGTTGCCGCCGCCATTGCCTCCGTCGCCACCGCCGTTGCCGCCACCGCCGCCGGCCAGTCCCGCGAGACCGCCGAGCGCGCCAGCGCCCTGCCCGAGCCCGCCAACCGCCTGGCCGGCGCCTTCGCCGAGCCCGCCGACAGCCTGGCCCGCGCCTTCGCCAACCTGCCCGACGGCTTTGTTGGCGCCTTCGCCGACCTCGCCGACCGCTTTGCCGGCGCCCCCGCCGACGTCTTCGACGGCGCCGCCGGCGCCTTCGCCCACGTCCTTTACTGCGCCACCGGCTCCCTCGCCGACGTCTTTGACGGCACCGCCCGCGCCCTCGCCGACGTCTTCCACGGCGCTGCCGGCGCCTTCGCCGATCTGGCCAACGGCTTTGTTCGCCCCTTCGCCGACTTCGCCGACGGCTTTGCCGGCGCCTTCGGTGACCGGCTGCAGCGCTTCGGTGATGTTGTTCAAGACGTCCGGGTTGCGATCGAGCGTCGTCAGCACGCGATCGATGATCGCGGTCACGTGGTCGAGCCGCGCGCGCATCAGCATCTGCGCTTCGACTCCTTTGATGTTGAGTTCGACCTTGCCCAGCTCGACGTGGACGCCAACGCTCAATTTCACCAGGTCAAGCACTTCCGCGTGCAGCGAGACCCGCGCCATGAGGTCGTCCAGCTCGAAGTGAATCTCGTCGACCTTGACCACCGGGACGTCGACGATGACGTCAGGCTCGTCGGTATCGCTGATTTCGACCGGGTCGATGACCGTATAGTCTTCGTACATCTGCTCGGGCCGGGTCTTTTTACCGCCCTGGTTGCGGATCCCGGCCTGTTGCTCATCGCCCTGCTCTCTCGCCGCCCGCTGCTTCTTCGGGGTCGGGCTTTTGTTCTGCCCGCTGCCCTCGGTGCTCTGGTGGACCTCTTTTTTGGGGCCTTTGCTTCTGGCTTTTTTAGACTGCGAGCGTTTCCCGCTGCCTCTGGATTTGGTCTGCTGGGCCATTCCCACACCTCTCCTCGCTTGCGCGTTCCTCTTCCCTTAAGGAACTTTTTCCCGTTGCGGGGAGCGGCAAACGCCGCTGTAGCCCGAAATCGGCGACTGCGTAAGCTTGCGACGATGCTTCATGCGGTGGCAGTTCTCCAGGTGGTAGTCGCGCTTGCCGGCACCAGCGGCGGCGACCAGGCAATCGAAAAGGTCGGCAACGGGCTTGCCCTGCTGGGAGCGCGCTACCAGCTCGAACAGACCGAACCGGCCGCTCGCCCCAGCGCGAAGAAGGTCAGGCTGCCGAGCGCCGAGGAAATCGCCGCCGACCCCACCGTCCTGCCCCCCGCCTCGGCTGGCAGCAACGGCACCCACGTCCCCCACGCCTCCTCGCTCGGGCGCGACGAGATCTTCGCCCACCGCCGCGGCGGCGACCTTGGTTCCACCTCGATCCTCCTCACCGGGGTCGCCCTCGCCCCGCCCGACGCTCCCGAGGCGGTGCAGGGCGCCATCAACGCCGCCAACACGATTGTCGGCCGGCCCTACATCTGGGGCGGCGGCCATGCCTCCTTCTACAGCGACTCCTATGACTGCTCCGGCGCCGTCAGCTTCGCTCTCTTCGGCGGCGGCCTCATCCCCCACCCGCTCACCTCCGGTGACCTGATGCACTGGGGCACCCCCGGCCCAGGCAAGTGGATCACTGTCTACGCCAACCCCGGCCACGCCTTCGCCGAGATCGCCGGCCTGCGCTTCGACACGGTCGGTGCCGAACAAGGGACCGGCCCCCGCTGGCACCTCGCCACCACTTCGACCGCCGGCTTCGTCGCCCGGCACCCTCCGGGGCTCTGAACACCGAAAGGCCGGCCCCAGGAAGGAGGCCGGCCTCAAGTGATTGGTGGCTAAGCCCCCTTGGCGATCGAATCGTGAGGCGCCACGCGCTCGGTGCGGAGATCCATTCGGTTCACCTCCTCCCGGCTCTGGCTCTGCGCTGCCCTGAATTATGGTGGAGATTGCTCTACCAATGAATCACAGTTCAGCAAAAAGTGGAAGTTCGTGAACGGCATGTCCAACTAGCAGTTACGATCAAGTCCTCGCCAGTAATCAGCCCGGGACAAGGAAGAGGAATGTCGACGAAAACGCAGCGCCGCAAAGGCACCGAAAACCGGATCAAAGCGATGAGCCATCCGCTGCGCGCAGCCATCCTTCGCGTGCTGGTCGAGCGCGTCGCCAGCCCGGCCGAAATGGCGAGGGAGCTGGACGAGGAGCTGTCGAACGTCAGCTACCACACGAAACAGCTGGTCGGGTTCGAATGCGCCGAGCTGGTCAGCACCCGACCAGTGCGCGGAGCGCTTGAGCACTTCTACACGGCGACCCAGCGGCACCTGATCGAAACCGAGGAGTGGGAAGAGCTCGACCCGCTCGTTGCCGAAGACATCCTTTGCGACATCGTGCAGAAAATGCTCGACGACTTCGTCACCTCCGCCCGGGCCGGCGTCGTCGGTGCCGACCAGAACTTCCACCTCACCCGCACGCCACTGGTCCTCGACCGGGAGGGCATGCAGGAAGCGATGGAAGCCCACGAACGCGCCCGCTTGGAGATCCTCGAGATCGAGGCCCGGAGCGCCGCCCGGATGGTCCAGTCCGGTGAGGAAGGGACCAACGTCTCCAGCTCCCAGAGCTGCTTCAAGATGCCGACCCCGCGACGGAGTCAGCGCTAACCGCTACGCGCCGAAAGCGGGAAGCGCATCCGCACCTCCGTCCCTTCCCCTTCCTGAACGATCCGCAGGTCGGCGGAGAGGCGGGCGATGATCGAGAGGCCAAGCCCGAGGCCGTCGGCCGATCCTTTGCCGAAGCCTTCGCCGCGATCGCGGACGCGCACCTCGAGCCAATCCTCGCCGCAGCGCGCCGAGAGCTCGACGACGCCGGCGTCGCCCGAGGTCCCGGCGTACTTGACGGCGTTGGTCACCGCCTCGGAGACGACCAGCGCCACGTCGGCGGCCAGCTCCTCCCCCACCCCCTGCTCGCGCGCGAACTCGGTCGCCCGCCGCCGCAGCACCGGGACCGACGCCGGCTCGGCCGGCATCGTCAGGTTCATCCGCGAAGTCCCGTCGCAGGCAGTGGACACGTTGTTATTTTCGGCGATACGGCGGTCGGCAGTAGCGATGCAACCCGCTAATAGCGCTCGGCTTAGACTCCGACGATGTTGAAGATGATCCGGCGAGGGCTGTTCGTCCTCCTGCTCGACGCCGGGATCCTGCTCCTCCTTTCCGAGCTGCTCGACGGGTTCGTCCTCGACGGCGCCCGCAACGCCCTCGCCGCGGCGGCCCTGATCGGCTTCCTCAACGCGCTCGTCTGGCCGATGATCGCCCGCTTCGCGCTGCCGCTGACGGTGCTGACGCTGGGGATCGGGGCGCTGCTGTTGAACGGCCTCCTCGTCACCTTCGCGATCGACGTGCTGCCGGGGGCGGAGATCTCCGGCCTCTGGGAGGGCGTGGTGGTGACGCTGGCGATCTCGGCGGTGACGGCGCTCGTCTACGCGCTCTTCGCGATCGACGAGGACGAATCGTGGCACCTGCAGGTCGTGCGCCGGCAGGCGCGACTGCGCAAGCAGACGCTCGAGACCGACGTTCCCGGCGTCCTCTTCCTCGAGATCGACGGCCTCGCCCACGACGTCCTGCACCGGGCACTCAGCAGCGGCAGCGCCCCCACCCTGGCCCGCTGGCTGCGCGAGGGCTCGCACCGGCTGCGGGGCTGGGAAACCGATTGGTCCTCACAGACCGGCGCCTGCCAGGCCGGCCTCCTGCACGGCTCCAACGAGGACATGCCGGCCTTCCGCTGGTGGGAGAAGGAGCGCGGCTGCGCGATCGTCACCAACCACCCCCGCGACGCCGAAGAGCTGGAGCGCCGCCACTCCGACGGCCACGGGCTGCTGCACGCCGACGGCGCCAGCCGCGCCAACATCCTCTCCGGCGACGCCCCGCACTCGATGCTGACGATGAGCACGGCGCTGCGCCGCCGCCGCCCGATCGGCAAGGACTACGCCGCCTACTTCGCCCGTCCCTACGCCGCCGCCCGCACCTTCGTCCTCGTCCTCGCCGAGCTCGGCCGCGAGCGGCGGGCGGCGCGCTGGCAGGTGCGCGACGACGTCCGCCCGCGAATCGCCCGCGGCTGGTCCTACTCGTTCGCCCGGGCCTGGGCGACCGTGGTCCAGCGCGACCTGCAGGTGGCGACGGTGGTCGGCGACGTCCTCGCCGGGCGCCCGGTCATCTACACGACCTTCCTCGCCTACGACGAGGTCGCCCACCATTCGGGAATCGAGCGCCACGACGCGCTGGCGGTGCTGCGCGACCTCGACCGTCAGATCGCCCGGATCGCGACCGCCTGCGCCGAGGCGCCGCGGCCCTACCGGCTCGTCGTCCTCTCCGACCACGGCCAGTCGCAGGGCGAAACGTTCCGCGACCGCTACGACCTGACGCTCGAGGACCTCGTCCGCGGGGCCTGCGACCCCGACAGCGTCGTCGCGGCCGAAGATGGCGACGACGACTCCCTCTCCTACATCAGCGCCGGACTGACCGAGCTCGCCCGGGACGACACCGCCGCCGGGCGCACCGTGCGGCGGGCGACGCGGGACCGGCTC
>DATLQI010000037.1:0-44578 GCA_035535295.1 Solirubrobacterales bacterium | reverse complement strand
CAAGTACGCCTCCGCCTTCTACGGCCCCTTTCGCGACGCCGCCGAGTCGACCCCGGAATTCGGCGACCGCCGCGGCTACCAGATGGACCCGGCCAACGCCGCCGAGGCCGTCCGCGAGGCAAAGCTCGACCTCGACGAGGGCGCCGACATGATCATGGTCAAGCCGGCAGTGCCCTACCTCGACGTCATCCGTCGCGTCAAGGCCGAGACCGACGCGCCGCTCGCCGCCTACCACGTCTCCGGCGAGTACTCGATGCTGAAGGCGGCCGCCGCCAACGGCTGGATCGACGAGCGCGCCTCGGTGGTCGAGGCGCTGATCTCGATCCGCCGCGCCGGCGCCGACGCGATCGTCACCTACTACGCGAAGGAGGCCGCCCCGTGGCTTCGGTGAAGGTCCCGCAGTCGAAGGCGCGCAGCCGCAAGGACGGCTCCGCGATCCCGCTCGACGAGACCGACAAGCGGCTGATGAACCTGCTGCAGTCGAGCTTCCCGCTCGACCCCGAGCCGTTCGCGCTCCTCGCGTCGCAGGCGGACCTCGAGCTCGACGACGTCCTCGGCCGCACCCAGCGCCTGCTCGACGGCCGCATCATCCGCGAGATCACGCCGATCTTCGACACCCGCGCCCTCGGCTACGAGTCGATGCTGGTGGCGGCGAAAGTCGACTCGGCGAACCCGCAGCGGGCGGCGCGGATCGTCAACGCCCATCCCGGCGTCTCCCACAACTACCTGCGCACCCACGACTTCAACATGTGGTTCACGATCGCCACCCCGCCGGACTCGAAGCTGGGCCTGAAGGGGACGCTGGAAGCGCTGATGGAGGAGACCGGGGCGGAGTCGATGCGGGAACTGCCGACCCTCACCCTCTTCAAAATCAACATGAACCTGGAGATGGAGAAGGGGACCGAGGCGCTCGCCGCGCCGGTCGAAGCGGCGCCCCCGCGGGAGCTGGAACCGCAGCCCTACGACGATGACGACATCGCCCTGATCAAGGCTCTGCAGGGACCGATGCAGGCGGTCGCCCGCCCCTACGACGCCGCCGCGCAGGAGCTGGGGATCTCGACTGAGGCGCTGCTCGACCGCCTGCGGGGGATGGTCGACCGCAAGATCCTCCGCCGCGTCGCCGCGATCCTCTTCCACCGCCGTGCCGGCTTCTCGGCGAACGGGATGGGGGTCTGGAAGGTCCCCGGGGACGAAATCCTCGAGGTCGGTGGGCGCATGGCCGCCTTCCGCGGCATCTCCCACTGCTACCAGCGGCCGACCTACGAGGACTGGCCCTACAGCGTCTTCACGATGGCCCACGGCCGCTCGAAACAGGAGTGCGACGCTGTCCTCGACGCGATCGCCGCCGAGTGCGGGATGGGACCGGACGACCGCGCCACCCTCTACTCCTCGACCGAGTACAAGAAGATCCGCCTTCACTACTTCACCGAGGACTACGCGCGCTGGGAGGCGGAGCATTCCTGACGGCGGTGCCGAGGGCTTGTTCGCCCGGGCACAGGAGGTCCTGCCGGGCGGGGTGAACTCGCCGGTCCGGGCGATGCGGCAGATCGGCCGCGACCCGATCTTCGTCGAGCGCGGGGAAGGCTGCTGGCTCTTCGACGTCGAGGGCAACCGCTACGTCGACTGGATCGGCTCCTGGGGACCGATGATCTTGGGGCACGCCGAGCCTGCCGTGGTCGCGGCGGTGATCGAAGCCGCCAAGCGGGGGACGAGCTTCGGCGCCGCGACCCTGGCGGAGGTGCGACTCGGCGAGGAGGTGGCGGCGCGCTTCCCCTCGGTGGAGATGCTGCGGATGACCAGCTCCGGCACCGAGGCGGCGATGAGCGCGGTGCGGCTGGCGCGGGCGATCACCGGCCGCGAGGTCGTGATCAAGTTCGCCGGCGCCTACCACGGGCACTCCGACGGCCTGCTAGCCGACGCCGGCTCGGGGCTGGCGACGCTGGGCGTGCCGGGCAGCCCCGGCGTCACCGCGGCGCAGGCGGCGGCGACCGTGGTGGTCCCGTGGAACGACCGCGAGGCGGTGGCGCGGGCGCTGCGCGAGCACGAGGTCGCGGCGCTCCTGGCCGAGCCGATCGCCGCCAACATGGGCGTCGTCCCGCCCGCCGAGGGCTTGCTCGAGTTCCTCCGCGAGGCGACCCGCGAGGCGGGCGCGCTGCTCGTCTTCGACGAGGTGATCACCGGCTTCCGCGTCGCTCGCGGCGGCGCCCAGGAACTACTCGAAGTCGAACCGGACCTGACCGTGATGGGCAAGGTGATCGGCGGCGGCCTCCCTGCCGCAGCCTACGGCGGCCCGCGCGAGTACATGGAGCGAATCGCCCCGGCCGGCGACGTCTACCAAGCCGGAACCCTCTCTGGAAACCCGCTCGCGGTCGCCGCGGGGCTGGCGACCCTGGAGCAACTCGACGCCGCCGCCTACCAGCTCCTCGGCGCGCTGACCGACCGCCTCGCCCGTGGCTTCGAAGCCCTGGCCCAGAACCGCCCCCTCCAGGTTGCCGCCGCCCCCGGGCTCGTCACCCTCTTCTTCAGCGAGGTCCCGGTGGTCGACTTCGCCACCGCGACCGCCTGCGACACCGACGCCCACGCCGCCTTCTGCCGCGCCCTGCTCACCCGCGGCGTCTACCCGCCCCCAGCCCAGTACGAGGCCTGGTTCGTCTCCCTCGCCCACGACGAGGCGACGATCGACCAGACCCTCGAAGCCGCCGCCGAGTCCCTCGACGAGGTGCTGGGATGAACACCCTCCAGGTGCTCGCTGACCAGTTGCGCGGCGAGGACACACCGATCTCCTCCTTCGTCGTCGACCCGGCCGAGCCGCCGACGCTGGGCGAGCTCGCCGCCTCCGGCCCCGACGCCGCCGAGTACGCCCTCGTCATCGAGGCCGTCCGCGAGGGCTACCTCCTCCACTACGAGCAGCCGCGCCTCCTCGCCGGCCACGACCCCGACCTCGCCCTCCTCGCCGGCGATTACCTCTACGCCCTCGGCCTCGATCGCCTCGCCGCCCTCGGCGACACCCGCCCCGTCGCCATCCTCTCCGACCTGATCAGCGAGTGCGCTCGGCGTCAGGCCGAGGGAAACGTCGATTCGATTGCAGCGCTTTGGCGCGAGGCAGCCGAGAGCATTTCCGCTGGCTCCCGGTAGTGCTATCGACCCCGAGCGGCTTCGCGCAGTCGCTGGAAGGCCAATCTCGTCGTGATGGTGCGGATTGGAGCTTCGCGTTTGAACTTCCGAGAATGGGCTTCGAACCGTTCGATCGCCGCTCGGTTTTCGGCCCGGGTCCTCTCGATCTTCTTTTTAAGTTCCTCTTGCGTCACGGATACTCCTCTCGGAGAACGAAGACAAAAGCATCCTATAGGTCTTGGAGGTCATTGAGGAGTTCCTCAGAGCGGTCGATCTGCTCTCTCAACTTGTCAGCGTGTTCATCATTCGCCTGCGCCACCCGACGCCAGTACTCGGCTTCTCCCTCAGCTTCTCTCAGGCTCCCCTCCGAGATCTCGAACGGCCCCGCCCTTCGCAGCCACTCCCCGTTCTTCATCCGGATCCCGATCGAGACGACGATGAAGACGCCGCCGACAGCCAGAACGCCAGCCGCCGACACCAGCAGCAAGCGGGCCGCCCACAGCACGCCGCGGTTGTCGAAGACGTTGTCGACGAAGTCGGGGCTACGGCTCGCGGGAAGATCTGCCGGGTAGAGGCCTTTGACAAGCAGGACTACCGCAGCGACAGCAGCGACGACGAACGCCCAGCCGACGACCCTTCTTCCCGTCCCATAGATATTCCTCATAGAGGACTAAGGGCTCAGCCCGTCGAACTCGCCCCCCACCCGCGGCCGCTTCCCCGGATTTTGCTCCTCTGTGACGCAGGTCACACCCCCTAAGCAATAGACTTCGAAGCCCTACGCGAACCGACCTGTGGCAGACGACGCGAACAAGGTAAATGGGGCCGAGGAGGCGCCCATCAAGGAGCGGGTAAAGCCCGACCCGCCCGGCTACTTCGAGGGCGAGTCGATGACGCGCCGCCACGTCTTCACGGTTGCCTCGCAGGCGCTCGGAGGACTCGCTGCTGCTGGGATCGTGCTGCCGGCCGTCGGCTTCGCGGTCGCCCCGATCTTCCACCGCGGCAAGGAGCGCTGGGAGGCGGTCGGGCCGGTCTCCGACTTCGTCGAGGACACCTACCGCCAGGTCGTCTTCACCGAGACCGAGGGGATCGGCGACGCCGGTAAGACCACCGCCTACGTGCGCCGCAGCTCCGAGGACCTGGGTGAAGAAGCCGGCAAGTTCGTCGCCGTCTCCAACCGCTGCGCCCACCTCGGCTGCCCGGTCCGCTTCGTCGAGGCCGCCGGCAACTTCATCTGCCCCTGCCACGGCGGCGTCTACGACTTCCAGGGCAAGCGGATCGGCGGCCCGCCGGTGCGCCCGCTCGACCAGTTCCAGACCCGCGTCCGCAAGGGCCAGGTCGAAGTCGGCCCGCGCTACTCCGTCACCTCGCAGATGGAGCCGGTCCGCGCCCGCGACCCCGGGGAGTTCACCGGTGGGATCTGGGAATACCTCTACCCGCCGCGACCCTCTACCTTCCCACCGCCCTGATGCCGAGCTTTCCGAAACCCAAGATTCCGGACGCGATCGTCCCGCCGCCGCTGCGCAAACCGGGCAAACCCGGCAGCGCCGGCACGCCCAAGGGCCAGGCCCCATCGGACCTGAAGACCTCGCCGCCCGAGCGCCAGAGCCATGGCGACAAGCTGCTCGAGCGCGGCAAAGAGGCCCCGATCGACGCCCTCGGCTGGGTCGACCAGCGGCTCGCCGCCAGCGGCTTCCTCACCGGGATGCTCTTCCGCAAGGTGCCGAAGGGGACCAACTGGTTCTACACGCTCGGCTCCGCGACCCTCTTCGCCTTCATCGTCCAGGCCGTCACCGGCGTCTTCCTGGCGATGTTCTACACGCCCTCGGCGACCCAGGCTTATTCCTCGATCGCCCACATCAACAACGAGGTCCCGCTCGGCCAGCTGGTGCACGGGATGCACAAGTGGGGATCGAGCGTGATGGTGATCCTGATCTTCCTCCACATGGGGAGGACCTTCTTCTTCGGCGCCTACAAGTACCCGCGCGAGCTCAACTGGGTGATCGGCGTGGTGCTGCTGATCCTGACGATGACGATGGCCTTCACCGGCTACCTGCTGCCGTTCGACCAGCGCTCCTTCTGGGCCTCGATCGTCGGCATCAACATCAACGGCACCGGCCCGGTGATGGGCCCGTACCTGAGCGACTTCCTGCGCGCCGGCCCTGAGCTCGGCGCGACCACGCTCTCGCGCTTCTACGCGATCCACATGCTCCTCGTCCCCGGCGCGATCATCGCCCTGATCGGCGCCCACATGTACCTCGTGGTCAAGCTCGGCACCACGGCGCCGCCGTGGGTCAAAGCGGAACGGCCGAAGGTCGCCGCCCCGGTCGCCCAGCTCGACGCCGGCGCCAACGGCAACGGCCGCGTCAACGGGAGCGGCGGATGAAGCCGCAGGACAAGCAGAAGTACCTCGAGGAATACGAGTTCCTGAAGAAGAAGGGGAAGCCGTTCTTCCCCTACGCGGTGATGAAGGACTCGGTGATGGCGCTGATCGTCGTCGCCGTGATCATCGCGATGTCGATCATCCTCGGTGCCGAGCAGGGTCCGAAGGCCGATCCGACCTCGACCACCTACGTGCCGCGCCCCGAGTGGTACTTCTTCTTCCTCTTCGAGCTCCTGCGCGTGATCAAACCGCCGGAGCTGGTCCCGCTCGCGACGATCGGGATCCCGACCATCTGCATGGTCCTGCTGCTCCTGCTGCCGTTCTACGACCGCGGGCCGGAGCGGCGCCCGGAGCGCCGCCCGATCGCGACCACGGCCGGAATCATCACGATCATCGCGATGGGCTACCTCACCTACCTCGGCGCCACCGGTGGCGCCCCGACCGAGGTCGAGATGCAGGTCTCGAAGAAGTACGAAGCCGGCAAAGAGGTCGTCGCCGGCGCCGGCTGTCTCGCCTGCCACAAGCTCGGCGAGAACGGCAACAACGGTCCGGGCCCCGAACTGACCCACATCGCCTCCCGGATCCCGCGGGCTGCGATCATTCGCTCGGTCGAAATCGGTCCCGGCATCATGCCTTCCTTCCGCGAACTGCCGCCGAAGAAGATCGAACAGCTCGCGGACTTCCTCTCCTCGCTCGACTAGATAGGCGGTGGGGATGAGGGCGCCGCCCTGAATCCCATGGACACCATCAACGACAACCGCCAATCGCCGGACTTCGCCGGCCAGGTCAACCGCATGTTCGACCGGGTCGCCGGCCGTTACGACGCGCTCAACTCGCTGATGACCGCGGGGCTGCACCACCGCTGGCGTGAGCGGGCGGCGGCGCAAACCGGGCTCCGACCGGGGGATTCGGCGCTGGACGTCTGCTGCGGGACCGGCGACCTGGCGTTGGAGCTGGCGCGGCACGTCAGCCCCGAGGGGCATGTGGTCGGTTGCGACTTCTCCGAGCCGATGCTCGACCTGGCGCGGGAGAAGGCAGCCGAGCGACACACCGGCAGCGTCCGCTTCGAGTGGGCCGACGCGCTGGAGCTGCCCTACGACGGCGAGCGCTTCGACGCGGTAACGGTCGGCTTCGGGGTCCGTAACCTCGCCGATCTCGACCGCGGCCTGCGCGAGATGTCCCGGGTGCTGAAACCGGGCGGCCGCGCGGTCATCCTCGAGATCACCCAGCCGAGCCGGCCACCGCTCTCGCTCTTCTACTCGCTCTGGTTCGACCGCATCGTGCCGCTCCTCGGCGCTCTCTCCAGCGATCCCGAGGCGTACTCGTACCTGCCGGAGTCGGTCCGCAGCTTCCCAAGCCCCCGTGGCCTCGCGGAGAAGATGGACAGCGCCGGCTTCAAAGGGATCCGCTACACGGTCCTGGCGGGCGGGATCATCGCGATCCACAGCGGCATCCGGGCGTGATCAGGGACGGCCATTCCGAAATTTGGTCCCCCATAGGGGCCCAAATCTCGGAGTCATGACCAGGCCTTCCTCGGTCCCGCCGCCCGTGACGGCGGTCCTCGACGCCTCCAGCCGCTGGCTGCCGGCGCGCCTGGGCGAGGTGGAGGGGCTGCTGCGGGAGGCGGTGCGCGGCCACGGCGAGACCCTCGCGAGCGACGCCAGTGCGACCCTCGACGCCGGTGGCAAGCGGCTGCGGCCGATGCTGGTGCTCCTCTGCGCCGGACCCGAGGCGAACGAGCTCGCCGTCCGCGCTGCCGCCGCGATCGAGCTGATCCACATGGCGACCCTCGTCCACGACGACGTCCTCGACGACGCGCCGCTGCGTCGCGGGCTGCCGACCGTCGCCGCCACCTCCGGCCGCGAGCGCGCCGTCGCCACCGGCGACCTCCTCTTCTCCCGCGCCTTCGCCCTCCTCGCCGACGCTGGCGACGCCCGCTCCGTCGTTCTCCTCGCCGACGCCTCGGTAGCCCTCGCCCGCGGCGAGCTCGCCCAGCGCCGCGACGCTTTCGACGTCGAGGTCGACGAGGAGCGCTACCTGCAGCGCTGCCGGCTGAAGACCGCCCGCCTCTTCGAGTGCGCCTGCCTGCTTGGCCGGGAGGACGAGCGCCTGCGCGAGTTCGGCGCCGGGATCGGGCTCGCCTTCCAGCTGCTCGACGACGTCCTCGACGTCAGCGGCCCGCCCGAGCGGACCGGCAAGGCGCGCGGCACCGACCTCCTCGACGGCACCGTCACCCTGCCGCTGATCGAGGCGGCGGAGAGCGACCCGAGCATCCGCGAGGTCGACCTGCGCGCCCTCGATGCGCAGAGCGCCGAGTCCCTATGCGACCGCATCGCCGCGACCGGGGCCCTGGAGCGGGTCCGCGCTCGGGCAATCGAGATGGTTGCGAACGCAAAGGCGGCGCTGGAGAGAGCGGAGTTCGAGGCGGAGCAGCGCCAACTCCTCGCCCTCGTCGCCGACGGCGTCGTCCAGCGCTACAGCTAGCCGACCTGCTCGGTCGGCCGGACGAGGATCTCGTTGACGGCGACGTGGCGCGGACGCGTCACCACGTAGGCGATCGCCTCGGCGATGTCCTCGGACTGGAGGATGTCCATGTCCTCGAAGCGGCCGCGGATCTCCTTCTCGATCTCCGGGCGGTTGTGACTCTGCAGCTCGGTGTCGACCGCGCCCGGCTCGACCAGCGAGACCCGTACGTGGCGGCCGGTCACCTCCTGCCGCAGGGACTCGCTGAAGGCGCCGACGCCGTGCTTGGTCGCGTTGTAGACGCCGCTGCCTTTGCGCGCCTGCCGGCCCGCGACCGAGGAGATGTTGACCATGTCGGCGACCCGTCGCGGCTCTTCCTCGGCCGCCGCCAGCAGGTGGGGCAGCGCCGCACGGGCGGTGTAGAGGAGGCCGAGCAGGTTGACCTCGATCATCCGCTCCCATTCCTCCACCGGCGCCTCGACCACGGGGCCCAGCAGCATCACCCCGGCGTTGTTGACGAGGACGTCGAGCCGCCCCAGCTCCGAGACGGCGCGGTCGACCGCCGAGCTGGCCTGCTCCCGCTCGCTGACGTCAGCCTCGAGCGGCAGCGCCGTGCCGCCGGCGCCGGCGATCTCGCCGGCCAGCTGCTCGAGGCGGTCGGCCCGCCGCGCCACCAGCGCCACCGCGGCCCCGCGCTCGGCCAGCGAACGGGCCGCCGCCTGGCCGATCCCGCTCGATGCTCCCGTCACCAGCGCGACGGTGCGATCCAGGTCCTTTGCAGCGGCGGCCACCAGCCGCCTATACCCGGCCTCAGCCGGTCCACTCAGCGGGCGAAGTCGTCGGCGCCGATCAGGTCTTGGTGGAGGGCGTGGACGAAGGCGCTCGCCGACTCGCTCATGTTGGCGTGTTCCATCGACCGCAGCTGGCCCGCCAGCTCCTGGGCGCCGAGGTCGAGCTGCTCGTCGAAGGCGTCGATCTCGACCTCGTTGTGGACGCTCTCGCCCACCCATTCGCACTCCGGGCAGCGCCGCGAGACCCGCCAGCCACGGCGCTCCTCCTCCTGCTCCCAGGCGATCGGCTGCACCAGCCCTGAGCTGCAGGCGGGACAGACGTGGAGCGTCAGGTCGAGGGTCCTGTCGGGGCTGCGATCGGCCATCCCGGAAATATCGAGGCAAAGCGCGTTGCGGTGATCCGTAATCCGCCCCATCGCTGCCCCAGAAACCCCGCAGGGCAGGATCGAAACCCGCACGAGAGTGATCCGGGCGGCGAGTCACCCCGTTACCATGGGCAAGATGCCAGGAAACATCGGACTTCCAGAGATCGCGATCGTCCTCGTCATCGCCCTCCTCGTCTTCGGGCCGAAACGGCTCCCGGAGCTCGGCCGCAGTCTCGGCCGCGGCATCCGCGAGTTCAAAGGCTCGGTCACCGGCGACCACGACCACGATCACGACGAGGACGACGACAAGCCGAGCCTCGAGGGCGAGTCGGCAAAGGTTCACGGCGACCCGGCCGACGCGGAAATCGTCCGCAACAAGACCAGCTGAGGCGCCGGGATGGCCCGCCGCGTCAGGGCGGTCTCCCATGAAGATCGCCTCACCCTCGTCGAGCACCTCGACGAGCTGCGCTCCCGCCTCATCGTCTGCATCGTCGTCTTCGGCGTCGCCCTGGCGCTCTGCTTCTGGCAGAACCACCTGCTGCTGGAAATCGCCCAGGGCCCGCTGCCCAGCGACCACGACCAGCTGATCACCTTCGGCGTTACCGAGCCGTTCACGACCACCCTCACCGTCTCCGCCTACGGCGCCGTCGTCCTTGCGCTGCCGATCGTCCTCTGGCAGCTCTACGCCTACGTGCTCCCCGCCTTCAGTGCGGCCGAGCGGCGGGTGATCCTGCCGATCCTCCTGCTCTTCCCGGTCCTCTTCCTCGCCGGGATCGCTTTCGCCTACTTCGTCGTCATGCCGGCCGCGCTCGACTTCCTCCTCGACTTCAACGACGGCCAGTTCAACATCCAATTGCGCGCGCGGGACTACTACAGCTTCTTCTCGATGACGGAGATCGCTTGCGGGCTGATCTTCCAGCTGCCGCTGGCGATCATCGCCGTGACCAGGCTGGGAATCGTGCGGGTCGAGCAGCTGACTGAGAACCGCCGCTACGCCTACCTGGTGATCGCGATCGTCGCCGCCGCGCTGCCCGGAGTCGACCCGGTCACGATGCTCATTGAGATGGTTCCGCTGCTTGTTCTGTTTGAGCTGAGTATCCTCCTCGCTCGGGTCCTGGGACGGCCGGGACACAGCGGCGGAGTGGCGCAGCCCTCCCCGCAGGAGTAAGGGAGAGACGAAGTGGCGTCAGGAAAACAAGAGCACAAGATGCTGTTCGACCTGCGGAGCGGCCGCCGCCGCAACCTGGTCAAAGTCGTCTACGCCGTGCTCGCGATCCTGATGGGAGCCAGCCTCTTCCTCACCGTCGGCCCCGTCAACATCGGCGAAATCTTCGGCAACAACAGCAGCTCCACCGACGCCGCCCAGATCTACGAAGAACAGTCCGAGCGGATCGAAGCGAAACTGAAGAAAGACCCGGGGGACGCCGATCTGCTGGCCTCCCTGACTCGCGCTCAGCTCAACGCCGGCAACGCCAGCGTCACCCGCGAAGCCAACGGGGAAACGGTCATCACGACCGAAGCGGTCGAGTCGTACCGGGAAGCCGACCAAACCTGGACCGAATACCTGGAGGCGACCGACGAACCGAGCCCCGCCATCGCCCAGCTGATGGCGCCGATGTACTTCCAGCTGGCCGAAGTCTCGGGCAGCTACCCCGAGGCCGAAACGCGGCTGCAAGCCGCGGCGGATGCGCAGAAGATCGCCGCCGAAGACCGTCCGAACCTGAACTCGCTTGCCGTACTGGCTCGCTACACCTACTTCACCGGCGACTTCAAAGCGGCCGAACAAGCGAGGGCGGAAGCGACGAAAAAGGCCAACAGCGCTTCCGAACGCGAATCCCTCGACAAAGTCCTCGACGAATCCAAGAAATTGGCCACCAGCTTCGTCAAAAGTGCCGAAGAAGCCGAAAAAGCGCAAAAAGCCGGCAAACCCTCCGAAAGCCTGGAAAACCCGCTCGGCGGCGGCGGTCTCACCGGTGGCGGACTGGGCGAATAGCGCGGGTGGGCGATCCGCCCGGCTTCGATGGGCCGTGTAGGGCTCGAACCTACGACCTTGAGATTAAGAGTCTCCTGCTCTACCAACTGAGCTAACGGCCCGTGGACGGGGGAGTATAGGAAGGTCGGCTGCTTGGGTGAAGGCAGCGGCCGCTACTTGGAGCGGCAATATTTTTCGACGAGGCCGTCGATGATCGTGCCGTCGTCGAAGGTGAAGCGGCCGTGGGTCTGGAGGATGTGGTCGCTGCAGCGGGCGGAGGCGTAGCTGCGCTGCTTGCCGGCAGCGCGGTAGCGGCGGCCGATCGCGACGTCGAGGTGGGTGATCGCGCCGAAGCCGGCGGCGATCGGGGGGACGTCGAGGCGGGCGCGGTAGCGGAAGCCGCCGCGAAGCTGTTCGATCGGGACGACGATCGCGTAGGTCTGGGTGCCGGGGACGGTGGTGCGAGCGTGGAGGACCGCGGTCGGCATCCCTTCCAGGCGGGGCCCGTTGAAGATCGTCAGCGCCGAGCGCGCCGGCACCGTCCCACTGTCGAGGAAGATCAGCGCTTCGACGTGGCCGGTGCCGACGATCGCACCGCGGCAGGTCCGCCGCGCTTCCTCGGTGCTCGCCTCGTCGATCGCTTCGGGCGCGCAGCTCGGCAGGCCGGCGACGCTGAGGCGGCCGTCGCGGTCGAAGTCGATTAGCGCCTGCTGCAGCTTCGGTGGTCCGGCGCCGCGGCGGCCGGAGATGTCGACGTGGCCCTGGAAGTCGATCGGGGCGAAGCGGTGGCGCGGCAGCAGCTGCGGCGTGAAGCCGCCGTCGGCGCGGAGGACCACGTCGTCGACTTCGACGAGCGCGGCGCCCGCAGTACCGACCGTACACACGACTCCCACCACCGCCAGCAAGAGCACGTGTCGCTTTCTTCTCGCATAGCGAGAGTTAGGCGACACTCTCCTCCGTCTCAGCGCGGGAAATGGCATGGCGAGGTCAAGGTCGCCGGGAAGAAGTCGCCATTGGTGAAGCGGAGGTTGCCTTCGACCTGGAGCCGGCCACCGGAGCAGTAGGCCTCGATGAAGCCGACCTTCTTGCCGCCGCGCACCCGGGTGGCACCGACGTTCGCTTCGGCCAGGGTGGGGGCGCCAAAGCCACCGGCCACTTCCGGCATCTTCACCTGGACCTGGTACCCGTAGCGCCCCTTCGCAACCCGTTCGACCACGATCGGCACCAGCAGCGCCTGCGGCGAGGGCACCGTCTCATAAGCGTGGGCGATCAGGGTCGGCTTGCCCCCGGTCGGCGGCGCGTTGAAGAAGGAGACCGGTGAGCTGATCGTGAACGGGTCCCGGCCCGGCATCGTCACCAGCGCCTTCCCGGTTCCCTTGCCGACCAGCGCCGTGGCGCAACGCTTGCGCGCCTGCGAGACCGTCGTCCCCTCGAGCTTGGCGATCTTGCAGACCGGGAAGGCCTTGCTGTTGACCCGCCCGTGTTTGTCGATCAGGAACCGGATCGAGCTCAGCGTCGGCGGCGTCGAGCCATCCTTGGTCTTGACTCGGGTGATGCTGCTGAGGACGATCGGGGAGCCGCCGCTCTTCGGCAGCTCCCGCGGCTGCATCGTCGCCGTCGAGCTGACGCAGAGGGGGCCGATGCAGCTGTCGATGCCGGAGGCGCTCGCGCCGAGGACCAGGGTCAATAGCCCTGCCAGCACGGCGGCTCTGCGCAACGGTCTCCTCAATCAAACGCCCTTACAGGGTTTGAAGAACGCGCCTTCCAGGATCGTCCCGTCTTTGAAATCGACTTTGACTTTCGCCTGCAGGCGACCGTCCGGGCAGCCGGCGTTGGCGTAGCTCAGCTTCTTCCCCTTGTAGTTCCATTCGCGTCCCACGGTTAGTCGGGCGTAGAGCGGGATCCCGGAGCCGCCGGCGATCTTCGGGATTTTCGCCACGGTCTTGAACCCGTAGCGCCCTTGGTTGACCCGCTGGATCTCGATCGGGACGACGAAGGTGGTCGGCCCCGGCACCGTCAGGTGGGCGTGGGCGAGGATCACCGGGTTGCCGTGTTTGGGCTTGGCGTTGAAGAGGGTGATCGGCGATGAAGCCGGGATCGGGTCCTGTTCGGGGAAGATGACGACGGCCTTGCCGAAGCCCTTGCCGACGATCGAGCCGGGGCAGAGTTTGCGCGCCTGGGGCGTGGTCGTGGCCGCCAATTTCCCGGGCGTGCAGAAAGGCAGCCCCTTCGTCTCGACTTCGCCGTGCTTGTCGAACCAGATCGTCACCGTTTCGGTGATCGGCGGCGGCGTCCCGTCTTTGGTCTTGACTTTGCCGTAGCCGTGCAGCTTGATCGGCGCGAAGCCCTTTTTCGGCAGCGTCGTGGGCGTGAAACCCCCATCGGTAATGACGACCAGGTTGCCGGCTGGCAGCACGATCGCAATTGCCGTGGCCGCTGCGACCAGCAGCAACGCCGCTCCAAGTACATGCGCTCTTAACAGAGTCTTCCGCACCGAAATCTCCCTCCCGTAGGCGTCTACCGCCAAACTACCAGCCGTGGGAAGGAGGATCGGCAGGGCATGGAGAGGGTCCTCGCGGAAAGGGCCGCACCGAGAGCAACCGTTTTTGCTCCGGCACCCGCGGGCGGTGCTGGCGATCGCGCTGGCGCTGCTGATCGCGCTGGCGGTAATCGGCACCGGCACCGAGGACCGCCTCGACCCAACCACGATCGACGTCGCCGGGACCGAATCCTCGCGCAGCAACGAACTGCTCCGCGAGCACTTCGGCGACAGCGCCCCCTTCGTGATCCTCCTCCGCGGCCCGGCCGCCGCGATCGATCGCCAGGGCCCCGAACTGATCGACGCCCTGCGCGAGGACCCGCGGGTGACCACCCTCTCGCCCTGGGACACCGGCTCGGTCCAGCGCCTGCGCCCGAACCCGAACAAGGCCCTGATCATCGCCGACTTCCACGTCGATAACCGCGTCGCCGTGAACGAGACCGTGCCGCACCTCAACCGGATCCTCGAGGAGCAGATCCACGCCCCAGTCGACGCCACCCAGACCGGCTACGCCACCCTCTTCCGGTCGATCCAGGACAACAACCTCGACGCGGCCGACCGCGGCGAGCTGATCGCCCTGCCGTTCCTGCTGATCATCCTCCTGCTCGTCTTCCGCTCGCCGATCGCGGCGGCGATCCCGCTGGCCTTCGGCGCGATCACCGTCGTCGCCTCGCGCGGGATCCTCTACTTCGCCACCAGCTGGTTCAGCATCGACGCCACCGCGGTCGTGGTCTGCTCGATGATGGGCCTAGCGCTCGGGGTCGACTACTCGCTCCTGATGGTCTCCCGCTTCCGCGAGGAGCTGGCCGAGGGCAACGAGCCGATCGAGGCGGCGCGGCTGACCCGCCGCCACGCCGGCCGCACGGTGATGTTCGCCGGCAGCACCCTGCTGCTCTCGATGCTCGTCTCCCTCTTCATCCTCCCCGGGGCGCTGCTGGCCTCGCTGGCGGGGACCGTCTGCATGGTCGTCATCCTCAGCGTCCTCGTCGCGACGATCGCCGGCCCGGCGATCCTCACCCTGCTCGGCCCCAACGTCGACCGCTGGCGCTTCGGCGCCACCGCCCCGGCCGGTGGCCGCTCGCGGCTGATGGTGTTCGTCGGCGCGGCGCTGCGCAAGCCGGCCGTGGCGGCGGCGCTGATCGGCGGGGTGCTGCTCTTCCTGGCGGCGCCGGCGATCGGGCTGAAGACGGGCCCGCCGAGCCCCGAGCAGCTGCCGAAGGACGCCCCCGCGCGCGAAGACGCGGAACTGATCGGCAAGCAGTTCGGGCCGGGCTACGAAGCGCCGTTCCAGATCGTCGCCGTCTCCGAAGAAGGGCCGATTACCGACGCCAAGAACCTCGCCGCGTTGGAAAACTTCCAGCGCAAACTGGCGGCGCTCCCCGGGGTGCGGACCGTGATCGGCCCGGGGCCCGCGGTGAAACAGGTCCAACCGCTGCAGAACCTCGGCAACCAGATCCTCTCCAGCGAAGGCAACATCGCCCAGGTCAAACAGCTCGGCCGGCTCGGCCGCAGCCTCACCGTCGCCGCTGGCGGGGTCGGGCAGCTGCGGGAAGGGATCTCCGAAGCGAGCGACGGCGCCGGGCTGCTGGCGCTCGGCTCCGACCGGGCCGGCGAGGGCGCCCAGCAGATCGCCAAGGGACTGGCCCGGGCGCTGGACGGAAGTGGCGAAGCGATCGACGCGCTGGACCAGTTCGCGAAAGGGTCGCGGCAGCTCGAGCAGGGTCTGGCGAAGTCGCTCAACGGCCCCCTCCAGATCAAGCTGCTGGTGCGCGACACGATGATCCCCGGCATCCGTCCCAACCTCCAGAACCGGGCGCGGAACCTGCGGAGGTCGCTGAACGCCGACGGCAACGAAAAGCTGCCGCAGCTGATCGCTCCGGCGCAGGTGGCCGAAGCCGAACTGAAAGCGGCGCTGGAGCGGCTGGGGGAAATGACGGTCGGGAAAACCGACCCCCGCTACCAGGAGACCCTGGAAGCGGTGCGGAAGGCGAGCGCCGCGGTGAGCGGGAGAGATCCGGAGACGGGAGCGCCCTACGACCCGCTGCCGGCGACCCCAGAGGTCGAGCCGTACGCGGGCCTGCCGACGGAACTGACGGCGCTGAACGAACGCTTGCTGGTCGACCTCCAGGAAGCGAAGCAGATCGAAGCCTGGTCGATCACCTTCAGGAACTACCTCAAGACCCTCCTCAAAGGCGACGAAAGGCTGGAAGAAGGCCTGATGGAACTGCACGCCGGCAGCAGCCGCCTCGCCGCCGGCGCCGACCGCCTCGCCCGCGAATCGAAGCGCCTCGGCGACGGGATCACGGCGCTCAGCGGCGGCGCCGTGCGGCTGGTCGGCGGGCTCGACCAGCTCGGCGATGGCGCCGAAGCGCTGCAGGAAGCCCTGGCCGGGGGCGTCGAGGAAAGCGCGCCCCTGGAAAGCGGGCTGGAACGGGCGAGCGTGCAGGTGCTGACCGGCCGCAAGCGGATCCGCGGCCAGGCGAGGCGCGTCGGCGACGCCTCTCCCGGCCTCTTCAACTCCGGCTACTTCGTGCTCTCGACCCTGGACGGGACGCCCCCGTCCGCGCGCCAAGCGATCAACGAAACCATCGACCTCGACCGCGGCGGCCAAGCCGCGTCGGTGCTGGTCTTCTCCGACTACAGCTTCAACACGCCCGGCTCGATCGAGCTCAACAAGGAACTCAACCGGGACGCGGCTCAGCTCGCCGACAAAGCCGACCTCACCACCGGCGTCGCCGGCGGCGCCGCCCAGCTGAACGACTACGACCGCGTCACCCGCGAGCGCATCCCCTGGGTGGTCCTGGCGATCACGATCGCGACCTTCCTCGTCCTGGTCGTCGTCCTGCGGGCGCTGCTGCTGGCGGCGATCGCGGTCGCCCTCAACCTCGCCACGGTCGCCGTCGCCTTCGGCGTCCTCACCCTCCTCTTCCACATCCCCGACGACTGGCCGCTCGGCGGCCACAACTACGTTGACGCGGTCGGCGCGACCTTGATCTTCGGCCTCGTCTTCGGCCTCTCGATCGACTACGCGGTCTTCCTCCTCAGCCGCATGCGCGAGCACTACGACGCCCACGGCGACAACGCCGCCGCGGTCGAGTTCGGCCTCTCCCGCACGGCCGGCGTCATCACCGGCGCCGCCCTGATCATGATGGCCGTCTTCGTCGCCTTCGCCGGCGCCCCGATCGCCACCGTCAGCCAGCTCGGCGTCGGCCTCACGATCGCCGTCCTCCTCGACGCCACCGTCGTCCGCATCGTCCTCCTCCCTGCCCTGATGCTCCTCCTCGGCGACCGCGTCTGGTGGCTGCCGAAACCGCTGCAGCGCGTTATCCCCAAATTGAGCGTTTAGCCGCGGGCGAGGGGGGAGAAATTCCGCCGCCGCGTCCTTAAGCGGGGGACGACACCCGGCCCCATGCAGACGAAAGGTTGCGCTACCATCACTACGATGATGACGGCGCTGGAGAACCCGCCGGACCAGCCTCCCGACGCCGAGGACCAGAAGGTCGACACTGGCTCGGCCCTGATCAACCAGAAGTTCGCCGAAGTCGATACTAGGTTCGACCGGGTTGACGCCAGGTTCAACGAAGTCGACGCCAGGTTGGACCGGGTTGACAAGGACATCGGCGAGCTCAAAAGCGACATGAGGACGGGTTTCCAGGAGCTTAGAGCTGAGATGAACACGCGCTTCATAGCCCTCGAGGCTGCCATCGGGAGCTTTCAGCGCACCATGATCGCCGTTATCGTCGTCGCCCTGATCATGAACAAGATCCTCTAGTCCTCGCTTGTCGAGCCCAGGTCCTCGACTCCGCGGCAGATGCCCCGCTTCGTGCATTCCTGAAGCGAGTTATCCCAAATTGAGCGTTTAGCTCAAGGCAGGGGGGAGAGTTGCCACCGCTCGTTCCTTAGGAGCAAGACGGCATCAGCTCTTGCAGACGAAAGGTTGCGGTACAATCATGACGACGGTGGTGGAGAACGAGAAATCAAGTGGCCAGCGGCCGGATGAGCCCACGGGAGAGGCCGGCACGGGCTTGGCCGCTGCCGAACGGTTCGACAAGGTCGAAGCAGACATGCGAGAAGGGTTTTCCCGCATCGACCAGGACATCCGCGATCTTCGGCACGAGGTCAAAGCCCAAGGTGAGACCCTCCGCGGTGAAATTCAAGCCCAAGGCGAGACCCTCCGCGGTGAAATTCAAGCCCAAGGCGAGACCCTCCGCAAGGAAATGAATGCTCAAGGCGAGAGCCTCCGCGGCCAGATGATCGCTCTCGGCGATCGTCTCCGAGACGAAATGAACACTCGACTGCTGGCGCTAGACGCCAGCATCAAGAGCTATCAGCGCACCATGATCGGCACCATCGTCGCCGCCCTGCTCGTCAACAAGTTCCTCTAGGGGTCGCCTAGTTCCCCCAGCACCCGCTGGCAGAGCTCCAGCAGCTGCGCGGTCTGCTCTTCGCGGAGGCGGAGGTCGGTGCGCTCCCCTTCCTCCACCTCTCGCCGGGCTTCCCCTCGCTTCTGCATGCGGGTGAGGACCCGTCGCAGGACCTCGGGCTCGGCCGTCAACTCGATCGTCTCACCACTGGTCTCGCCCCAGCCGAGATCCTCGACGACCAGGCGCAGCTCGTCGGCGAAGCCCTGCGCCACCTTCTCAGCCTGCTCCCAGTCCTCCGCCTCGGTCGCCGTCCACACTTCGTCGATCCCGGTCAGCCGGGTGTGGATCTGCTCGAGCAGCGCGTCCCGCTCGGCGGCTGTGATCTTCACGCTCACTCCCAGGAGAGCGAAGGACTGGCGGGCTCCTTCGCCGACAGCGCGTAGAAGGTCTGCAGCGCCCCCCGCACCGACTGTTGCCGCACCTTTTCCACCACACCCACGTCCGCCAACGTACGCATGTGGTACGAGACCAACGACAACCCGTACCGTTCGTCAAAGACCCGATCCAGCTCCCGCGGCGACACCGGCACCTCAATCCACTCCATCGCCTCGATGATCGCCACCTTGACCGGGTGGATTAGGTAAGGAACCAGAGTGCCCCAGTTGAAGTGGTTGTTGTCCATTTCTGTCACTTGAGAGTCACCAGAGCGGCGACAGACCGCGTCTTGGGGTTTACCGCAAGTGATTGTGAGAGGACGCTTTGGGTAAATCAAATGCAATCGGTGCAGACAATTCCAATGGACACAGCACTTCCGGCTGTGGATCGCAGCTACCGCTTCTCTCGAAGAGGGGCTTGGAAGCTTGAGGCTAGGAATGCGGCCCTAAAGGTCTCCCTCTTTTCCGTCCCCCACCCGGCATGCACCAACTTAAGCAACGAGTTTTCAAAGTCTCGTAGCGTCTTGGCGATTTGCTCCCACCCGATCTGATCGACCAGCAGAAGGCTCATGGACAGATGACGGTCGAACCGATTGTTGAACGTTCCTGTCTCCACAGCGCGCATAGAGGTCGCGATGAAGGATTGGAAGACTTCCCAGATCTGACCGTGTCGGGCAGCGGCAGGAATGCTCTCGAAAATGTCCTGGGCGGAGATATTCGGGGCTGCTGCTCGGAACTGGAAGACACTGGCGCCGTGGAGTGGTCCACCAGTCTTCGTATCAACGTTGACGGCCCAACCCAGGTCCATGAGCCGCTTACATCTTCTAAGGAATCCTTGACTACTCGTGCCCCCAAGTGTTGCTTGCAACTGCGCCGCGGTCAGGGTGGCGTTGTTCAACTCGGACACGATTGCTAGATCCAGACGATCAGCGAATACTTTTCCAACTCGCTGTGGCCATGGAGGCGGCGGGACTGTGGGATTTGCCTTTGGTAGGTGTGAGCTGGCTTCCGAGTCAGGATCGGGGGCTTCGAAGGCAGCAAGATTGACGGTCACTATAAGCGGCTGCTCAGAGCTGTTGTCGAGTCGAATTTTCGCATCCGTTTGCTCCTGCAGAAGCGTTTGAAAGCAGCTCTCCACGGCCTCATACGCTTTGCGCCAAGCACTCTCATCCACCTCCAGCGTCATAAAGGTGTCGACTCGGTGAGTGAGGGCGTCAGCTTTGCCATGCTCCAAAGCTCCTCCCAGCTGATTGCCCATCTCTACGAGTAACTGAACCGTCAATCCATCTCTGATGGAGAGTGGAATCGTGCGCCAGGTTTCGGTATTGATCACCGCTAGTTCCGTAGAGCGGTAGAGCGCTTCCGGTCTGCCCCGTCCGACGGCGGCCGTTCTGACTTTGCGTAGCCAGCCGTGTTCGACGAGCTTCAAGAAGTGCCTTCGGACGCTGTCGTATGAGCTACCCCCGATCGTCTCGAAGAACTGCCGCATGCCCATTTCACGCATGTAGAGCTCGGTGACGATCGTCGCCCGGATCTGATCCATGTAGAGGATGCCGAGACGCTCGAGGTAGCTCTGGCCAGCGCACAGGAGGCGTTGCTCATCGAGCGACTCGGTCGACCCTGGTTGCAATTGCTCGGCTTTGCCTGAACGCACTAGGACCCACTAGTTACCAGACGGCCCACGCCGGCGACCCGCCGGAATGGAGCAGGACGACGAGCTCGGCGGTCTTTACTGCCCTGACCGCAAATAAATGGAAGGGGGTGAGAGCATGAGGATCGCAGTGATCGATCACGCCGTCCCAGCTGTTTCGACCCATAAGAACGGCTGATCTAGAGCGAAAGCGGAGCCTGCCGACTTAGTCGGGCTGTGGGGCAGTGCCCCGCTTTGCCTCCCGGATTTATTTGCAGCACCGCGCGATGGCATCTAGGCTCGGACTCTTATGGAAGCTGATCCAGCGCTGACGGCATATGAGGCCTTTGCGGCCGTCTACAACGAGTTCAATCACGCCAACGACTACGAGATGTGGCTCGGGGAAACGTTGCTGCCCGAGCTCCGAAAGCACGGGCTGCGAGAAGGCGGCAAGGCCCTGGACGTTGGCTGCGGGACGGGTCGCGCCTTCCAGCCGCTTCTGCGGCGGGGATGGCGGATTCAGGGCAGTGATCTCTCGCCAGCCATGCTGGAGCGTGCGGCTGAAGAGGGCGGCGCCGAGGTCTCACTGCAGGCCGCGGACATGCGGGACCTGCCTCGTTTCGGCGAGTTCGACCTCGTGCTTTCGCTCAATGACTCGGTCAACTACCTGCTCGGCGAAGACGATCTCGTGCGGGCCCTCGAGGGGATGAAGGCGAACCTTGCGGAGCACGGCCTGCTCATCTTCGACGTGAACTCCCATTTGACTTATGCGAACCAATACGCGGAAAGGCACGAGGTCGAACACCAAGGCTCGAGCTGGGTGTGGGATGGCCGAGGCGAAGTCGCGCCATCCATCTTCGAAGCCAAGATCTCGGGCGATCGGCTCGAGCCGATCCAACATCTGGAGCGATTTCGGCCTGAAGGCGAGGTGCTGGAAGCCATGCAAACGGTTGGAATCCGCCCCTTGGCATCGCTGGGCATGAGTGAGGAGGAAGGCAAGGTACTGCTCTCCGAACCTCCTGATGAAGGCCGCGACTACAAGGTGGTGTTCATCGGCACCGCCTGATCGGGAGGGCAAATAAAAACCCCGGCGTCTGTGAACTTCACTATGGTGATGGAAGGGTGGGGGCCTGACGATCCGCGCCGTGGGCAGGCTGGGGCCAAACCTGCGGGCGGCTCGCCTCCGGTTGGAACTAAGTCAGGAGCAGGTTGCGGGCCGGAGTGGGGTGCATGCGACCGAGGTAAGCCGGATCGAGGCGGGTAAACGGGATCCGCGGGTTTCGACGGTGGAACGGCTTGCGAGGGCGGTGGAGGTGAAGCCCGGTCAGCTGCTCGAAGAGGAACTGAGGCCGTAGAAGGTCTGCACCGCGCCGCGCACGGTCTCTTTGCGAACCGGCTCGATGACGCCGAGCTCGACGAGCTTGCGCAAGTGGTAGGAGATGAGGGAGACGCCCACCCGACCTTTGAGGATGCGGTCGAGGTCGGTGGCGGAGAGCGGTTCCCCGATCCAGCTCATCGCTTCGATGATCGAGACTTTGACCGGATGCACGAGCAGGGCGACGAGCGCTTCCCAGTCGAAGCTCGGGGTCGGGGCGGGGTGGATCGCGGACGCTGGCATCGAAGCGAGCAACGTTTCCAAAGGGAACAGCGAGGGTCCATACCGATTTCTAGAACGGTATTTCCCTGACAGTCACCGCACCACGGGCGCGTTCGGCGGACGCTCGGCGGTGCGGGCGCGCTTGGCTCCCAGAGAAGCGGTGAAGACGGAGACGAACCCGTCTCCGGAAGCTTCGCAGCGGGCCTGCGATTCCCGCTCGATCTCCTGGAATCGCTTCCAGGAGCGAAGCTGCTCCTCGGCGATGTCCGCACGGCCCTGCTCGTCGACGTTGAACCAGGACCATGAGATGCAGACCTGGGGATCCGAGGTGAGGTGCCCCGCCCAAAACGAGGAGAAGGCCTCCGCCACCAGCTGCTGCAGCGTCAGGCCAGCGATTTCCCGGCGTTCCTCCTCTCCCATCTCCGCCATTTCCTCCTCGTTCACGTAGAGCGGGTCGATGGCCGAGTAGAAGCGCTGCTCGACGCTGCGCACTTTCTCCGTCCGCTCGACTCGGATCGAGCCCGCCGCGAGGAGCTGGCCGATGTGATGGGTGACGGTGCTCAACGGCTGGCGGACGATCCGGGCGAGCTCGATCGCGCTGGCGCTCCCGAGGTCGTTCAGCGCCGCCAACAGTTCGACGCGAACGCGATGGCCGACCGCGTAGCTGACGGCGTCCGGGATCTCGCGCCCGAAGTGGCGCTTCTCATCAACGGTGGTGGTCATGGTGCCCCCCTTTTGGAAAGGGGGGCCGCCTGCCACGGTCCCCCTTGGCTGGTTTGAACGACGGCTATTTCGCCTGCTTACAGCTCTGCGTCGAGTAGGCGGTCAGCGATTCGCCGTCGCGGTAGTCGAATTTGCCGCGCGCCTTCAGCTTCTTCTTGTTCGGGCACTTGGCCGAGATGAAGCTGCGCTTTTCGCCCTTGTAACTCCATTTTTTTTCGATTTTGACGTTGAATTCCTTCAGGGCACCGGTGCCGCCGGCGATCAGCGGGACGTCGAGGTCCAGCCGCGGCCCGTAGCCTTCCTTGTTGTAATTGGAGACGGGGCCTTCGAGGACCAGGCTGACCTGCAGCGGCGTCGTCCCGTAGGTGTGGAGGATGACCACCGGCTTGCCGCCCTTGGGGACGCCGTTGAAGACGGTCACGGTCTGTGGCACTTCATAGACTTTGCCGGCCCTGAGGTAGGCGACCGCGGTTCCGCTGCCGATTTTCGCCTTCGCGCAGACCCGTTCCGCGACTTCGGTCGATTGGTTCTGCAGCTTCCCCGAGTTGCAGGTCGCGAGGCCCTTCGTGTAGATCCGCGCGTTGCGGTCGAAGTCGATGGTGGCGTGGACGGCGGGGACCGGCACCCCGGCCGGATCCGTCGTCGAGGTCGTCAGGGTCCTGACTTTGAGGCTTCCCGGCGTCAGTTTCGTTTTGGAAAGCTTTTTCGGCCTTATCTGCGAATCGATCGACTGGGTGTTGCCGTTGGGGCCGCTCACCGTGGGTCCGGCCCACGCGGCCGTTGCTGCGATCACGGCCGCCAGAACGGCGATCGACGCGATCAGAAATGGACGTCTGCGCATTGCTTGCTCCTAGGGTCGGATTTGGCGGCGCCTCTCCCATCTCTCACAACCGCTCCCAAGGGTCAGAGTAGCGCGTTGATTTCCAGTTAAGTCCCTGCTTGGACGGGTCTTGCCGGGGACCCCCTCGGATACGATCTCGAAGCCGTTCTACCGGGTCGGAGGGGCCGGGGAACCTGAAAGCAAGCGACGATCCGTGGCTGCCAAACCATTAGGCGAGGAGAGGGGCCCGGCCGCGAGCCGGGGAACTACCCCAGCCCGGATTGCGGTGATCGCCGCCCTGGCGGTGGCGGTGATCGTGCTGGCCGTGGTCTTCCTCAGCGGCGGCGACGGCCACAAGTACACCCTGGTCTTCCAGAACGCCGGCCAGCTGGTGCCCGACAATCAGGTGCTGATCGGCGGCTCGCCGGCGGGGACGGTCGAAAGCATCGGCCTCACCGACGACAACCTCGCCGAAGTCAACGTCTCGGTCGACCAGGAGCTGCACGAGGGCACCACCGCGGTGATCCGCGCCACCTCCCTCTCCGGGGTCGCCAACCACTACGTCTCGATCAGCCCCGGGCCGAACAGCGAACCGGCGCTGGACGACGGCGCCGAACTCGGCCTCGCCTCGACGACGACGCCGATCGACATCGACCAGTTCTTCAACACCTTCCCGCCGCGGGTGCGGCAGGGGCTCAGCGACTTCATCCGCGGCAACGCCGCGATCTATTCCGGCCAGGGCGAAAACGCCAATGACGCCTACAAATACTTCGGCAGCGCCCTGAACCGCGCCGGCGCCTTCGCCCGCGAACTCAACGCCGACCAGCGCCTGCTCGCCCGCTTCGTCGTCAGCTCCTCGCGGCTGACGACGGCGGTAGCGGGCCGCGGCGAGCAGCTCTCGAGCGCGATCGGCAACGCCAGCACCGCCTTCAACGCGATCGCCGGCGAAACGGCGGCCTTCGACGCCACCCTGCGGCGGCTGCCGCCGGTGCTGCGGCAGTCGAACACGACCTTCGTCAACCTGCGGGCCGCCCTCGACGACCTCGAACCGCTAATCGACACCGCCAAGCCGGCGACCAAGGACCTGGCGCCCTTCCTCGCCGAACTGCGCCCGGTCTTCCAGAAACTGGTCCCGTTCACGCGCAACCTGAAACTGATCGTCCACCAGCCCGGCAAGGCGAACGACGCCGGCGACCTGCTCGCGGTCCTGCCCAAGGTCCAGGACCTGACCTCGCGCACCTTCCCGCACTCCGAACAGGCGATCTCCGACTTCCAGCCGAACCTGAACTTCATCCGCGCCTACACGCCGGACCTCTTCAACGCCTTCAGCAAGCTCGGCCAGGTCGCCGGCTACTACGACGGCAACGGACACTACGTCCGCGCCGTCACCGCCGGCCAGAACCTCTTCCGCTACAACGCCGACACCTCCGAACTGGAACCACTCAAGAAATCGGAGCAGTTCGCTCCCTTCGGCTCGACCGACGTCAACCGCCGCTGCCCCGGCGGCGCGACCCAGCCCGCCGCCGACGGTTCCAACCCGTGGGTCGGCGGCGGCAGCGTCGACTCCTCTGAATGCGACCCCGGCGACGTGCCCCCCGGCCCATGAGCAAACGACTCCTACTCGCGCTCGGGCTGGTGGCGGCGGTCGTCGCGGTGGTGCTGATCGCCTCCGGCGGCGGTTCCTCCGACGACGCCTACCGGGTGCGGGCGATCTTCGACAACGGCGGCTTCATGGTCAAGGGCGAGCAGGTCCGCGTCGCCGGCGCCAACGTCGGCGAAATCGAATCAGTCAACGTGACGATGCCCGGCGACGTCGTCGCCTACGAGAACGGCGAGCCGGTGGAAAAGCCCGGCAAGGCGGTGATCGTGATGAAGATCACCGACCCCGGCTTCCAGGACTTCCGCCAGGACGCCACCTGCCTGATCCGGCCGCAGTCGCTGATCGGCGAGAAGTTCGTCGACTGCCGGCCGACCTTGCCGCGGGCTCCGGGCAGCGAGCCGGCGCCGCCGCTGAAGCAGATCGAAGACGGGGAAACCGGTGAGGGTCAGTACCTGCTGCCGCTCGGCAGCAACGGCACCAGCGTCGACCCGGACCTGATCAACGACATCCAGACGCTCCCCTATGCGCAGCGCTTTCGCCTCATCTTCAACGAACTCGGCGCCGGCCTCGCCGGCCGCGGCGAAGACCTCGAGGTCCTGGTCAAGCGCGCCAACCCGGTCCTCCGCGACGCCGACCGCCTCTTCGGCATCCTCTCCGCCCAACGCAAGCAGCTGGCGCAGCTGGCGAGCGACTCCGACGAAATCCTCGGCCCGCTCTCGCGCGAGCGAGCGGCCCTCGCCGGCTTCTTCGACAACTCGGGCGCGGCGGCGGAAGCGAGCGCCGAAAAGGGTCCCGAACTGGAAGAGGCGCTGCAGAAGTTCCCCACCTTCCTCGTCGAGTTCCGCAAGACGATGCGGAGCCTGCAGACCTTCTCCGACGCCGGCACGCCGCTGTTCGAAGACTTCGGCACCGCGGCGCCGTCGCTGACCGACGCGACGAAGACCCTGACCCCGTTCTCGGAAGCGCTGACTGTGGCGCTGAAGAGCTTGGGCGACGCGGGCGACGCGTCGGGGCCGATCTTCCGTGAAGCGGATCCGGTGATCAAGAAGGCCCGGGACCTGGCGAAGAGTGGGGTGAAGCCGACGGGTGAACTCGCGAAGCTGCTGGTCAATATCAAGCAGACTGGAGGGTGGGATGGGCTAGTCCGCCTGATCTATAACACGACCGCAACGACCAATGGCTTCGATCAATACGGTCACTTCGGCCGGGCGCGGGTCACCCTTTCTACCTGTCTCGAATACATCCCGTTTCCTGCAGGGTATCCCAGCTGTGCAGCGAGATTCAATGGAACGAATGCTCCCGAAGCCGGCGAAGCGGGAACTAGCACCGCCGAACTTATTAACTTGCTGCGAGAGAAGATTGGCGAACGGAACAATGGCGGTGCCAGCGCAGCAGAAGGTCCCGCCATCGGGATTGGACAGGGCAGTACCACTGAGGAGAGACCCAAAGGCCAAGCCGGCGTCGCCCAGTCCTCGAAAACTGAAGGGACCGAACCCCTTCTCGACTACCTCCTGGGCCCATGAGAAACCGCAGCGGACTCAGCGGCGTCGCCAGTAGCCCGATCCTCGTCGGAGCGGTGACGATCCTCGTCGTCATCGTCGCCGTCTTCCTCGCCTACAACGCCAATAACGGCCTCCCCTTCGTCTCCACTTACAACCTTAAGGCGCGGGTCCCTAATGCCGACGCCTTGGTCAAAGGAAACGAGGTCCGGATCGGCGGCGTCCGCGTCGGCGTCGTCAAGAAGGTGGTCCCGGTCCAGCTCGAAAACGGCGAGGTCGCGGCCGAACTCACCCTCAGCCTCGACAAGAACGCCGAACCGCTGCCGGTGGACTCGACGATCACCGTACGTCCTAAGTCCGCCCTCGGCCTCAAGTTCCTCCAGGTCACGCCGGGCGGTTCGGAAGAGGGCTTCGAGGCCGGGGAAACGATCCCCGTCACCGCCGCCAGACCGGAACCGGTCGACATCGACGAGTTCTTCGACATGTTCGACGAAAAAACCCGCGACGCGATCCGCCAGAACCTGGCCGGCTTCGGCAACGCCCTCGCCGGCCGCGGCCCGCAGCTGAACGAAGCGATCGGCGCCCTCCGCCGCGCCGCCGTCAGCGGCCAGCCGATCCTCCGCAAGATCGTCGAACCCAGCTCCAACTTCGCCGGCTTCTGGCGGGCGCTGGAGGCCCTCTCCGCCACCGTCGCCCCGGTCGCCGAGACGCAGGCCCAGATGTTCGTCGCCCTCGACGGCACCTTCGCAGCCTTCGCCCGCGTTTCCCGCCCCTACATTCAGGAAACCATCGAAAAGAGCCCGCCGACGCTGGACGAGGTCAATGCCGACCTGCCGGCCATTCGCCCCTTCCTTCGCGATACCGGCCGCTTCTTCACCGCTCTTCGCCCTGGGGTGAAAGCGCTCGCCAAGACCTCACCGATAATCGCCGAATCGCTGCACGCCGGTATCCCGGTGCTGAACGCCTCTCCAGTCCTCAACGCGCAGTTGCAACCCACGGCGGAAGCTCTTGTCGATTTCCAAGAAGCGCCGGGTGTCTTCAACGGCCTCGAACTACTTACCGACACTAACCGCCTGCTGAAGCCGGCACTGTCCTACATTGCCCCAAGCCAAACCATCTGCAATTACTGGTCACTCACCTTCAAGAACCTCGCAGATGGAACGGGCGAAGGAAACAGCAACGGCCACTGGCTCGAATTTTACTCTTACGGTGCTCCGGAGGGGCCAAATAGTGAGAGCACTTTTGCTGCCGCGCCAGCTAACCAAGAAGGCGACAGAGAAAACCACGTTCATTACAACCCCAATCCGCAGACTGCCGCACCGGGGCAAGGGAAGGTCTGCGAAGCTGGCAACGAGAAATATGTGAAGGAAGAGACCGTCATCGGTCATTCCCCTGAGCTCTGGGGAACCGATACCCGCGGACAGGTGGAAAAGTGAGCCGCCTCCCCGAGCGCGATCGCCGCGCAGCCGCCGCCGGTACCGGCCGCATCAAGTGGCGGCCGAGCAACGTCACGATCGCGATCATCTTCATCCTCATCTTCACGATCGGCCCCTACCTGGCCTTCACCAAACACGTCCCCTTCACCGGCCACGGCTACGAAGTCAACGCGACCTTCTCCAATTCCGCCAATATCGCCCTCAACTCCCCCGTCCGGATCGCTGGCGTCAACGTCGGCAAAGTGATCGAGACCGAGCGCGACGGCGACAACACCAAGGTCAGCTTCACCGTCGACTCGGCCGGCCGGCCCATCCACGACGACGCCTTCGCTGCGATCCGCCCCCGCATCTTCCTCGAGGGCAACTTCTTCATCGAACTCGATCCCGGCAGCCCCAGCGCGCCGGAGATGGACAGCGGCGGCACGATCCCCGTCAGCCGCACCTCGACCGCGGTTCAGATCGACGAAGTCCTGAGCGCGCTGCAGTCGCCGGTCCGCGCCGACCTCAGTCGTCTGCTCGAGGGCTACGGCACCGCGCTCAACAGCAAGCCCACGCCTGAAGAAGACGCGACGCAGCTGCCGGAGGTCAAAGGTAAGAGCGGCGCCGAAGCGCTTAACGGAGCCTTCCAGTACGGCGGCGACGCCGGCCGCTACAGCGCCCAGGTCACCAACGCCTTCCTCGGCACGCAGCAGAAGGACCTCTCCCGCCTGGTCTCCAGCGCCAGTCGCGCCTTCGGCGCCTTCGCCAGCCGCCAGCGCGATCTTCAGGGACTGATCGTCAACTTCGACGTCTTCACCGGCGCCCTCGCCAACCAGGCGACCAACCTCTCAGCGACGATTCGCCTTCTGGCTCCGACCCTCCGTATCACCCATGCCTCCCTCGTCAGCCTCAATCGCACCCTGCCGCCGCTGCGCACCTACGCGATCGAGCTCCGCCCCGCTGTCGCCGAGCTCCCTGGCCTGATCAGCGCCTCGAAACCCTTCCTCGCCCAGGTCCGCCCGCTCCTCTCGGGCAAGGAGGGGGGTGGCGCTGTGGAGCTCCTGCGCGAATCCACCCCCGCCCTTGCCGGCGCGGCGCAGGCGAGCAAGAAGACGACCCTGCCGCAACTCAACCAGCTTAGCCTCTGCACCTCGAAAGTCATGGTCCCGACCGGAAACCAGGTCATCAATGATCGCTTCAGCACCGGCGGCCCCAACTACCGCGAGTTCCTCTACAACCTCGTCAACTTCGCCGGGATGGCACAGAACTTCGATGGCAATGGCCCCTACGCTCGTGCGCAGATTGGCGGCGGACCTGTTCTGGTGGGTGAACCGAACCCGAACGCGAACAAAGCCACCCTCAGCGACAAAATCAACTACGCCCACACGATTGAAGATCCGCTGGGCACCCAACCGCGGATTGCCAAGGCCCCGCCGCTGAAGCCGGAAGTCCGCTGCTACACGAATCCGGTTCCTGACGTAAACGGCTCTCTCGGTCAGCCTGGCCCGCCCTCCCCGTCCGTCGCAGGAGTGAATCCATGAGCGCGCCGGAACCGAAAGTGAGCCGCTGGACCCACTTCCGCGCCTGGCTGGGGCGGCAGGCACGCGGGCACCGCAAGGACACGATCGCGATCATCGTCCTTGCGATTGCCGGCATCGTGATGATGCTGGGGATCTTCACCCAGCAAAAAGCGTCGCTTCCCGCCTGGCTGCCGCTGGTGGGCGAAGAATTCGACCACATCACCGCCGAGTTTTCGACGGCGCAGGCCGTAACGCCAGGACAGGGCCAGGCGGTCGACATCGCCGGCATCCAGATCGGCAAGGTGGCCTCGGTCGATCTCGAAGAGGGCCACGCCGTCGTCGGGATGGACATCGAGCCGAAGTACATGGAGCTGATCCACCCCGACGCCAGCTTCCTCCTCCGGCCGAAAACCAACCTCAACGACATGATCGTCGAGATCGAACCTGGGACCGGGAAGGGGCACGTGAAGGACGGCGCCCACTTCACGCTGACGCAGACCGAACCGAACACCAACCTCGATGCCTTCCTCGCCACCCTCGACGCCGACACTCGCCAATACATCCAGCTGCTCGTCGCCGGCGGTGCGCAGGGCATCGGAGGCCGCGGCAAGCAGCTCTCCAACGCCCTTCGCCGCTTCCAGCCCTTTGTCCACTACACCGCCGAGCTGAACAAAGCTGTGGCTGCGCGCCATGTTGCCCTGTCCCGGGTCATCCACAACTTCAACTTGGTCACCGAGGAACTCGCCCGCCACGACACTGCGGTCAAGCGCTTCGTCACCTCCTCCAAGGACGCCCTCGGGAACTTCGCGAACCAGCAGGTCTCCGTCGAAAACGCATTTGAAGAGTTCCCCGCCACGCTTGCCGCTGCTCAATCCGGTCTTGCTAGCTCGAACCGCTTCTCCCAAGCGGCCTACCCGACCCTCATCAAGCTGATCCCGCAGGCCCAGGCGCTGACGCCGGCCTTCAAAGCCACCGAGCGCCTCTTCAAGGAAACGACGCCGCCGATCCGCGACCAGATCCGTCCATTCACCCGTGAAATCCGCCCGGTCCTGAAGCACAGCGCCGAAGCGGCCCAACCCTTCGAAAAGACGGTGCGAAGCTTCGGCAACTCCTTGGGCGGATTCAACGCCTTCCTCAACGAGCTCAGCTACAAGCCGAAAGGCTCCCGTCAGAGCTACCTCTTCTACCTGCCCTGGCTCAACCACAACTTCAATGCCTCATTCAACTTAGAAGACGCAGGTGGTCCACTGCTGCGGAGCTTGACGCTTATTTCCTGCACCGGGGCTGACCTTGGCTATGCGTATGCAGGAGGGACCACCGCAAAAGGCAAGGCCTACCTCCAAACCTTGATCGAAACGGTGGGCATTCCACGCTCGGAGGAAATCCCCGTGTCTTTCCCGGTCGATAACCCCAACGGCACCTGCGAATCGAAGAATGTGGAATGAGCAAGCGAGCCCCTAGCACCACTCAGCTCTTGGTTATCACTGGCTTTGCGCTGTCCTGTTTCGGGATCCTCCTTTTCTTGTGGGTCACCTTCGGTGGCCCCACGCCGTTCCGCGCGAAGACCTACGAGATAAAAGTTCCCTTCAACGAGGCGACCCAGCTGGCCGAACAATCGGATGTCCGCATCTCCGGCGTCAACGTAGGCAAAGTCCAGAAGATCGAGTTGGCGCCGAATGGCAAGCAGGCATTGGCGACGGCTGCGATCGACGCTCGATACGCGCCACTGCCGGAGTCGACCCGCGCGATCCTCCGCACCAAGACCCTCCTCGGCGAGACCTATATCGAACTGACGCCCGGATCCCGAGAGGGACAAGAGCTCGAGGACGGCGGCACCCTGCCCGAGGCCAACGTCGCCGAATCCGTCCAGCTCGACGAGATCTTCCGCACCTTCAACGCGCAGACGCGCGCCGCCTTCCAGGAATGGATGCAGGAAGCCGCGGTGGCGATCAACGGGCAGGGCCAGAACCTCTCCTACGCGATCGGCGGCCTGGAGCCGACCTTCACCGAATTCGACAGGCTCTTCCGCGTTCTCGACAGCCAGCGGCTGGCGGTGGGCCAGCTGTTCCGCAACGGCGCCACGACGTTCCAGGCGTTGCGTGGTCGGAATGGAGAGCTGGCCGACCTGATCCAGAGCTCGAACGCCGTCTTCCAAACGACGGCCCGTCGCAACCGCGACATCGAAGCCCTTTTCCGCGCCTTTCCGACCTTCCTTGATGAGTCCCGGGTGACCACCGCTCGGCTTAAAGACTTCTCGCTTAACGCGGACCCGTTGATGCGACAGTTGGTGCCCGCAGCCGAAGAACTCTCACCGACGTTGATCGCTCTTTCGAAGCTGGCGCCTGAATCGAAGGCGTTCTTCGAAGGTTTGGGTCCTGTGATCAGACGCGCGCCCTCGGGCTTTTCCGCTTTGCGAACGATCTTCCGCGATGAATTCCCGCCCCTGCTTCGGGCGGTCGACCCCTTTATACGTAATCTCAACCCCATCCTAGTCGGCTTAAAGCTGTACCGGGTCGACCTTGCCTCTTTCTTCGGCAACATTGCAGCAACTTCCGAGGCGCTCATCACCACGGAAACTGAACGAGCAGATCCGCCTCACGGCCTAAGGGTTGTAGGTGGGATGAACCCGGAAACGCTAGCTACCTATCCTCGACGCCTCACGATCAACCGAAACAGTCCCTACAGTCCCCCGAAATGGGCAGAGGGTCTCGTTTCAGGACTGCCGAGCTTCGAGACCCGTCAGTGCACCACCGGCATCGTTGCCACTTTGGATCCGAGCGATTGGGAAGACCCCGCGTTTAAAGAACGGACGGTAGAGAGTCGAAACGAGGAAACCGAGGAGGAAGAGGTCACCAGGACCCAAGACGAAAACGCCAAGCTCCTCTTCGAACGGATCCAGCAGTACGCCTTCGCTGGTCAGACCAGCACCGCCGGCATCGCCGCCCCGCCCTGCAAGCAGCAGGAGCCCTTCAAGCCGATCTACGGCAGCGGCCCCGCCACGCAGTACCAGCACACGTTCGAACAGCGATAGGGCGTCAGCTGTTGTTGCGGATAAAGCGTTTCAGGAAGACGGGTCTGTCGCCAGAAGCAGAAATAACATTGTCCTGAACACCAACGCTTTGACGCTGCCTCCCGACAGTGATTTCTACGCGTTGTATCCCATCTGGGACAAGCGCCAAAAGCAAGAAGTCATGAAGTTTAGGCATCTCCCTAGAAGGTGCAGCGAAGACACCCAATGACACACCTTCTCGGTTTGCATGTGTCACCGTAGAGCAGGCCAACGCTCCATGCCCTCCCTGCGCGAGGCATAGGGAAGATCCGTTTAGAAAGATCCAAGCGACTCCGTCAGGAGTATCTACGCGCTGCGCGCTCCTAGGGTGCGATCTCTCGGCAGATGGTGCTGCTAATAGCTGCTTAAGGTGCATGTTCAGGGCGTGTGGAATCTTCTCTGAGGGCCCTCGAAAGACGCGGAAGTGTCGTTCTACCCTAATTAAAAGGGGAGTCGGTGGCTGAACCTGCGAGATTGGTTGTACTGAGTTCGGTTGTCCGCACCCGGTAACGCCACCGGTGGCAAGAAGAAGTGTTAACTGAACGATGTGCCTTGAGAAGGTGCTACGAGGCCGACGATGGCCTCGTAGCACGTCCTGTTTATGGAGCAAGCGAAACACCGTGAACGGTGTTAGTCCCGGATGCGTTATTTCTGATGCTGGGGAACCAATCAATGACTTCGGCAAGCTTCTGGCTGTACACACCAGCCCCGGGGCCGGATGAGCATCGGTATGACGATCCGCTTCCGTAAAGGCCGACGCAAACGGAGGGCTGATCACCCCAGCCGTAGACCTGGTTCAGCAACCGCCTAGAGCCATCACACTGACCATAACTGCCTAGCGTGACCGGGTTGCAGAAAGTGCTAGTGGAGGCCTGTGCCGCCCCAGGGCCCAAAAGCCCAAGGCTGAGCGAGGCTACACAAGCGGCGAGAGCAATCAAGAGCCTTGATTGCCGTGCTGCACTAGACATAGATGTCTCCCTTCATAAAGGTTGCACCGGGACCTGTTCCCGACGCTGACCGCTCAGTGTGGAGCGGCAGGTTGTCTTAGACATATGCGATGTGCCAAAGAACCGGGATGTAGTGTGGACATCGGTTAGAAAGTGCTCTCAGTTGTCAGCAGGCCAACCATAAAGCGCCCTGCGGCAAGCGCGTAGCTAGCATCTAGATGCCGGTGGCGGGCACCCGCTCGAGATCGCCGCGCTGGCCGCGCTGGCCGAACGACTAAAAGGCGTGGGTGCCGACCAGGGTGCCGATGAGGCCAAGCAGGGCAGCGACGATTCCGCCGCCGATAGCCAGTAGCGCCACCAGCAAACGGTTCATGAAGCTGCGGACTTCGCGGATATCGGTATTGACTATCTCGAACCCGGCTTTCATCTCCGCGCGGACTTCGCCGAAGGTGGTTTCCATCTTGGCGAAACCGGCATCCATCTTCTTATCCGCCGCCGCGAACCCGTCGTCGACCTTCTTGCTGAGGTCGTCGAGGCGGGGGTCGGTCCACGTTTTCCTGGGAGTCGTCACAGCCATGATCCTAGCGCAACCTTTCGTCTGCACAGGCTTTGATCAACATCAATGAGCTCCAGCCTAGGAGGCTTCGACGCACGCGTGGCGCGCAGAAAGCAAAAAATGAGGAACGAGAGTCGCGCAGGTTCGACGATGTTGCAGCAGCAGCTTGAAGCCGCTCTAGGAGGCCTAGGTGCCGATCAGAGCGCCGATAACGCCGATCAGAGCGACGACGATGGCAACGGCTGCGGCCAGTAGGCCCCTGGTCAACCGGTCGAACTTGTCGTCGAGCTTCTCGAGTTTCTTATCGACCTTCTCGAAGCCCTCGGTCATCTCCCCCCGAAGCTCCTTCACCTCGCTCTTCATCTCCTCACGAGCTTGGTCAAAACGCTTGTCGACCTCCGCGAAGCGAGCATCGACCTTCGCGAAGTTCTCGTCGACTTTCGCGAAGCCAACGTCGACCTTCTTATTGAGCTCGTCGAGGCGATCGTCGGGCCAGTTCTCTCGAAGCGGCTTCACAACCATAATTCTATCGCAACCTTTCGTCTGCAATGCATCAAGCAAGATGTTGATGCAGGCGACCCTAGGTCGCGCCGGCGCACGTGTGGCGCGCAGAAAGTGAAAAGTCAAGAACAAAAGTCAGGCAGATCTACGCAACGGGGATGAAGCCAAGCACGGCGCCACCCGCCGACCGAGAGTCCTGCAGATCTGCAAAAGTCGCCCCTCCGCCCCGGGGATGGATACGCATAAGCAATAATGCGGGACGGAGGGTGATGCGGGCCGGAGAGGCGAGGCCCTCGGAGGACCATCGCCTTGCCGACGTGGGTGCTACTCAGAATCCCGAAGCTGCTTTTCAGTTCTCGCTGCTTGCTCGCAGTTCACGGATGTCGGCTTCGAGACCGTCCATTCTCCTATGCGCCCAATCACGGTTGTCCGTAATTCGTGCGTGAACACCAGTGACGTGTTCACGAATCTCCCTTTGCAACAGACCAAGCACTTCATCCACTCGCTTTGCGGCTGCAGCGAGTCCGGCATCGATCTTCTTGTCGAGGTTGTCAAGATGCTTGTCGGTACAGCTCTGATCATTCATGGTCATCACTGTAGCGCAATGTTTCGTCTGCACACGGTCTACTCGACAGTACATGCGGATTTGACGATGTTGCGGTAGCAGCTGCTCGAGGCGGCCTGATGGTCCTTGGCGAGGCGAACTAGTGGGTGTAAGTGAGGATGGCGCCAATTAGGGAGGCGATGGCGGCGATCAGGGAGACGATGATGCCGCCGCCGGCAACCAGCAGGCGCCCGTTCAATTGGTCGAACTTGCGGTCGAACTTCTCGTCGATCTTGTCGTCAACCTTGTCGAAGCGGGCATCGACGGCCTTGAAGCGGATGTTCAGTTGGCCCTTCAGCTCCCCGATCTCGCCCTTCACCTCCGTGCGGTGCGCCCTCATGTCCCCGCGAAGCCCCTCCATCTCCCCGCGAAGCCCACGGATGTCGGCATCGACTCGGGCGAAGCCTTCATCCATCTTCTTGTCAGCCGCCGCGAACCCGGCCTCCATCTTCTTGTCGGCTTTGGCGAAGCCTATGTTCATTCTCTCATCAGCCTGAGCGAAGCCATTGGCGATCGTCTCGCTGAGTTCGTCGAGCCGCTGGTCGATCCGGGTTTCCTCTGGAGCCATCACGGTCATATCCTAGCGCAACCTTTCGTCTGCACAACCTCTGATCAACGTCAATGAGCTCCAGCCTAGGAGGCCCGGACGCACGCGTGGCGCGCAGAAAGCAAAAAGTCAGGAACGAGAGTCGGTCAGATCTGCGAAGTGGCCCAGCTCCTCCAGGATCAACGCCACCTGGAGGGCATCTGCGCACTTGGGGAGGGGGAGTTCGAGCCGCTCCTCCACCGCCAGAAGTCGGTTGGAGACCGTTTGACGGGTGACTCCGAGGGCTGAGGAGGCGGAGCTGCTGTTGCTGTCGGCCGCGAAATACGCGCGCAGGGTTTCCCGGAGCGGCACGCGGCCCCCCTCTTCATCCAACGGCGCCAGGTACATCTCCCACAAGGAGGAAACGAGGAGCGGGTCTTTGGCGACGCCGGCGATGACGGCTACGTCCCGGTACCGGACGGCCGGGCTCGAACCGGGCCGGGCGAGGCCGGCCGCGGCGCGAGCCTGGTGGTGGCTTCGCCGCCATCCGGGGAGGCCCTCGGCAACCTCGCCGATGCCGAGCGGTGTCGCGTCCGGCCAGGCGCGGCTCGCCCATTTGACGACGCGGTCGACGTCGAGAGGGCGGCGGGCGCCGATCCACGCCCAGGTCTCTCCCTCGTGGGGGGCGATCGCCAGGAGCCTCCCGTCGATCTCGGCGCCCAGCTCCCGCAGCTTGGGGCGCACCTCGGAGGAGGGGGCGACGAGCCCCAGGTGGTAGCCGTCGAGGCTGTAGTTGAGGGGCGCGGGGTCGACCGGCTCGCCGGCGAGGAGGCGCTTTGCCCGCTCGCCGAGGCGGGCCTCCGCGGAGGGAGCCGGGGGCGAGGTCTCCTGCTGGTGTTCCTTCGAGGCGACCGCGATCAGCTGCTCGAGGACGGACTCCTGGGCTTCCAGGGCACTCCCGAGCGGAGCCGGCGCGAGGTCCGGCATCGCCGCCGCCTCGCTCAGCACGAACTGTTGGAGGATGCCCTTGGCGGCCGCGTAGCGGCGGAGCACGAGATCGAGAGGGACGCGGTGGCGGGCCGCCAGGCGAGCCTGGCTGGCCAACGCCAGGGGCGCGGGGCCGGCCCGGTCCGGACCGAAGGCGATCACTTCGATTCCGTACTCCACTCCCTTGCGGACCGCTTCGTTCAGACCCTGGAGGTAGTCGAGCTCCCGGACCGGGTTGTCGGCTTCCATCCCATGGAGGCGATCGAGGACCGCCTGGTTGATCTCAGGCGCGCGGGATCGCAGGCGTTCGGCCAGGAGCGACCGATGCTCCATCTCCCCCCGCGAGTGGCCGTTTGACGAGGCCGAGTTGACGATAACTGCATATTAGGGAAAACACTAAGTTGCAGCAAAGAATCTCGTCTTAACGCTTTGCTGCGGCTAACCGGTGACGCTGACAGTCGGGTACGTAATGGATCAGGGTGAGCCCGCTTCCCAGCCGGAGAAGTTGGAGCTGTCGGGTTCCATCGCCTCCCGCACTCTCGCCAGCGCCTCGTCCTCGGAGGACGCCTCGACGGTGACGGTATAGATCGGGCGGCCGAGGTCGACGGTCCCCGTCTCCGGATCCCCCACCACCATCGAGGTCCTGTTGCCCTCGAACTTGATCCCGGCCGCGGCGAGTCGCTCGCGCTCCTGCCCGGTGATGAACCCCTTGAAGCGGACGGCGAAGGTGGCCATCGGGATCAGCCTACCGCTGGAGGTACGATCTGGCCGTGAAAAAAGGTGAGCGAATCGGCAATTGGAGCCCCGACGGGAAAGCTGAGCGCGCCGCCCTCCGCCGCGACTACCGGGAGCTGACTCCCGCGCAGAGGGCGGAACAGGTCTTCGAGCTCTCCCGCTTCATGTCCCGGGTGGCCGAGGCTGGAGGCCGGCGGCGCATTGCCTGAGCTCGATATCCAGGCGATCCTCCAGCGGCTCGTGGAGGGGAAGGTCGAGTTTCTACTCATCGGCGGTGTGGCGGTGGGCTACCACGGACACGTCCGCGCGACGAAGGACGTGGATGTAGTTCCGGCGCCCGACCGGGAGAACTTGGAGCGGCTGGCGCAGGTCCTGCGTGACCTCGAGGCGGAGATCGAAGGGGCGGAGGACTTCGAAGAGGGTGAGCTCCCCGATCCCTTGGATCCTTCGACGCTGGAGCTCGGCGGCAACTGGGTTCTCGCAACGCGTCTCGGTCGGCTCGACGTGATGCAGTGGATCGGCGACGCCGCGCTCTGGGAAGACCTTTCTCCGCGTGCACTCGAGGACAGCATCGGCGGCTTGCCGATCAAGATCGTCAGCTACGAAGACCTGGTGAAGCTGAAGGAGCTGGCCGGGCGACCCGAAGACCTCGCCGACCTGCAGCGTCTGCGGGAAGTGAACGAGGGTTGAGCGGCGCGGCTCAGGGTGGGCCGGCTTCCCAGCCGGAGAAGTTCGAGGTGTCCGGCTCGATCGCCTCGCGGACCTTTGCCAGCGCCTCGTCCTCGGAGGACGCGTCGACGGTGGTGGTGTAGATCGGGCGGCCGAGGTCGACGGTTCCGGTCTCCGGGTCGCCGACCACCATCGAGCGCCTGCTGCCCTCGAGATTGATGCCCGCGGCGGCGAGCCGCTCGCGCTCTTGCCGGGTGATGAACCCTTTGAAGCGGACGGCGAAGGTGGGCATTGCACCCACCCTATCGCCCGCTTAAGGATTCCTACCCGGTCTTAGCCGCTCGTTCTAATCGCTAGTGCGCTGCGGCTCGTAGCGGAGGATCGCGACGCCGTCGCCGACGATCTTCGACTCGGTCAGCTGCAGCGGCACCTTCGCCTCGCCCGCGGGGAAGAGGCGCTTGCCCTCGCCGAGCAGGAGGGGGAAGACCATCAGGCGCAGCTCGTCGACGAGGTCGTGCTCGATCAGCGTCTGGACCAGGGTGGCGCTGCCGGCGACGAGGATGACGCCGTCGACCTCCTCGCGCAGGCGGGCGATCGCCGCGGCGGGGTCGCCGCTGAGCACGGTCGTGTTCTGCCACTCCGGCCGCTCGAGCGTGGTGGAGACGACGTACTTCGGCATCTCGTTCATCGCCTTGGCGAAGCCGGCCTCGTCTTCGCGCTCGGGCCAGGCGGCGGCGAAGCCTTCGTAGGTGACGCGGCCGAGCAGCTGGGCCTCGGCCTCGAAGAGCTCGTCGAGCTTGAACTTGTCCCCCTCGGCGCCGCGGTCGAAGTCGAAGGCCCAGCCGCCGCGGCTGTAGTCCTCGGATCCCCCCGGGTCCTGGATCACCCCGTCCAGCGAGATGAACTCGGTGACGACGATCTTCCCCATCATGTCCTCCTTCGCTCCGCGGATCCGCTCTTTGCGTGTCCTTTTACAGGGATGACGAACGAGAGGGGGAGAAATCGACATTCGCGCGTAGAAGCCGCTCCCTCCGTGGAAGTCGCAGATTCGCGAGGAAGAATTTCCACAAGCGGCACTTCCCTGTCTTGTTCGGTCACAGCCTCCTCGGGAGGTTGCGGGCGTGCATCCGCTGCGGCCGAAAAGAGGCAGAGTCGTCAACTACGAAGCTCCGATGTGGGAGCCGCTGATCGCGCTTGCGCCGGAAGAGCTTGGTGACTTCATGTGGATGCACGAGGTCGAGCTTGAGGATGGGACGAGGCTGCACGCCTACAAGCACTGCGAAACTCGCCGCTACCTCCACCTCGACCGGGGCGGGCGGGCCTTCGTCTTCATCTGGGACGAGGATCGCCCGGAGGACGAGGACGCTCTCTACGAAGAGGTGGACCCCCGGTGGTTGCTGGAACTGGCGTTGGCAGGACCCGACGAGCGCGCTATTCTCCTCAGACAAAATGTTTCTGCAGAATTCAAGCGACTCCGCTGGGCACGCTCAGCAACCAGGCACAGGATCTCTCGAAAGCGGATCCGTCATGCCATCGAAAACTGCGTTCTCGTTATTGAAAAAGATCCACCGCCGAGCCATCCGACTGGGAGCGACAAACGATTCGTATTTCTGGGGGACGACGAGGAGGGGGTTCCACTGGAGGTCATCGCGGTCGAACCCGCGAGCGGATCCCTGTTCGTGATCCACGCGATGAAGTTGCGTCAGCGCTTCAAGAACGACTATGAGGAGGTGGGGAGTTGCCAAAGATGAAAGATCAACCGAAGAAGAAGGGGCGGCAGAGAATCTTCCTCAAGTCAGGAGTGGAGCTGACTCCTCAGCTGGAAGAGGAACTTGCCGCCGAGGCGGAGCGAGGCTACGACCTCTCGAAGGCGAGACGACGGTTCCTCAAGCAGCCGGTTCTGGCCGATGGCGAAAGCAAACCGAAGATCACCTTTCCGGTCTCGGTGGCCGAACTGAACGCCGCCTGCAAACGGGCCGACGCCGAAGGGCGAACCCTCAGCTCTCTGGCGCGAGACGCCCTAAAGAAGTACATGGATTCCTAAGCGGCGATACGGTTCCTTATATGGAGCGGGACGCGGCGCTTGAAGCTGTGTTCATGCCGGTGAAGCCGGCGAGCACTTTTGAGGAGACGGTCGAGCGTCTGGGGAGCGCGATTCGGCTGGGGCTGTTGGCGCCCGGGGACAAGCTGCCGCCCGAGCGGGAACTGGCGCAGCGGCTGCGGATCTCCCGCTCGACCCTGCGGCAGGCGCTGACGGCGCTGGTGCAGAGCGGGCACCTGGTGTCGTCGCGGGGGCGGACCGGGGGGACCTTCGTCGCCGAGCGACCGCCGCTCACCGAAAGCGCCGGGGAGCCACTCGACCAGGGGGCGTGGGCGGTGCTCGACTACCGCGTGGCGATCGAGTCCGGCGCCGCGGTGCTGGCGGCCGAGCGTGGGGAGGAGGCGCAGTTCGACCGGCTCGAGGAGCTGGTGGCGAAGATGGCCGGGGAGCTGGAGGACTTCGGGGAGTACCGGCGCATCGACATCCGCTTCCACATCGGTATCGCCGAGGCCGCGCACTCGCCGCGGCTGCTGAGCGCGATGACCGACGTGCAGGCGCAGATGAGCGACCTGATCGCGTTGATCGCCCACCCGCCCGAGGTCCTGACGATCGCCAACGAACAGCACGCGAAGTTGCTGAAGGCGCTGCGCAAGGGCGACGGTGCCAAGGCGGCGAAGCTGATGCGCGAGCACACCGAGGGAACCGAGCACATCCTCGCCGGGCTGTTGCCGGCGCCGGTTGCGGTCTAGCGGGGCGCTTTGGCGCTTCCAGGGGTGGTTGAAGCGCCCCGCTAGGCGCGCACCCGCGCGCCCTCGGGGTCGAAGAGCGGCTCGGGCGCGACCTCGCCCTCGACCCAGCGGCCGAAGATCTCGACCTTGACCGCGGTCCCCGGCTCGGCCTGCTGCGGCGGCAGGTAGGCGTAGGCGACAGAGCGCCCGACCGTGTAGCCGTAGCCCCCGCTCGTCACCCGGCCGACGACGTCGCCGCCGACCCGGACCGGCTCGTTGCCGAGCGCGATCGAGTGGGGGTCGGCGAGGGTGAGGCAGCGCAGGCGCTTGCGCGGACCTCGCTCCCTTGCCTCGAGCAGCGCGCCTTCGCCGACGAAGCCCATCGGCTTGTCGAGCTTGACGCAGAAGCCGACGCCGCCCTCGTAGGGGGTCTCGTCCGGAGTGACGTCGGCGCCCCAGACCCGGTAGCCCTTCTCGAGGCGGAGGCTGTCGATCGCCCGGTAGCCGCCGGCGACGAGCCCGTGCGGTTGCCCCGCCTCCCACAGCGCCCGCCAGAGCCCGAGCCCGTACTCGGCCGGGCAGTAGATCTCCCAGCCGAGCTCGCCGACGTAGGTCACCCGCAGCAGCCGCACCGGCACGTTGCCGACCGTCGTCTCCCGCAGAGACATGTACGGGAAGGCCTCGTTGCCGAGGTCTTGCGTAGTTAGCGGTTGCAGCACCTCGCGCGCCCGCGGTCCCCAGATGCCGAAGCAGGCCCACTGCGAGGTGACGTCGTGGACCCGCACCTCGTCTCCGTCGGGCAGATGGCGGCGCATCCACTCGCGGTCGTGGTTGCCGAAGGCGGTGCCGGTGACGATCGAGAAGCGCTCCTCGGCCAGCCGCGCCACCGTGAAGTCGCACTCGATGCCCCCTCGCCCGTTCAGCATCTGCGTGTAGATGATCTGCCCGATGTCGCGGGCGACGCGGTTGTCGCAGAGGATTTCCAGGAACGACTCCGCCCCCTCGCCCTCGATCTCGAGCTTGGCGAAGGAGCTCTCGTCGAAGATGGCGACCGCCTCGCGGGCGGCGCGGTGCTCGGCGCCGATCGCCGGCGACCAATGTTTGCCCGCCCAGCCGCGCGGCCGCAGCCCCTCGTCCCCAGCCGCCGCGTTGCGCTCGTACCAGTTGACCCGCTCCCAGCCGGACTTCTCGCCGAAGGCGGCGCCGTGCTCGCGGTGCCAGGCGTTGGCCGGCGACATCCGCAGCGGCCGCCCGGCCCCCCGCTCGTGGTGTGGGTAGCGGATGTCGTAGTAGGTCTCGTAGGTCTCCTTGACCCGCGCGTGGGTGTAGGCGGGGGAGCGGTACTGGGCGCCGAAGCGGCGGATGTCCATGTGCCAGAGGTCGAGGCTCGATTCGCCGTTGACGATCCACTCGGCCATGACTTTGCCGATCCCGCCCGCGCCGGCCAGGCCGTGGGCGCAGAAGCCGGCGCAGACGAAGAAGCCGGCGACCTCGGTTTCTCCGAGGCAGAACTCGTTGTCGGGCGTGAAGGCCTCGGGCCCGTTGATCAGCTTCGTCACCGTGATGTCTTCCATCGCCGGCACCCGCCGCTTCGAGTTCTCGGTGATCTCCTCGAACCGCTCCCAGTCCTCTTCCAGCAGCCGCCCGTTGAAGTCGGCCGGGATCGCCTCCACCCGTCCCGTCCCCTGCGGCAGGAACGCCGGCTCGCTGCGTCGCTCGTAGCCGCCCATCACCAGCCCGTCCCCGTCCTCCCGGTAATAGACGAGCAGGTCGGGGTCCCGCAAGGTGGGCAGGGGACGCGCCTCGCGGACGGCGTCGAGCGGTTGGGTGACCAGGTACTGGTGGGACATCGGGATCAGGGGGACGCGGACGCCGGCCATGCGGGCGATCTCGGCCGCGTACATGCCGCCGGCATCGACGACGACTTCCGCTTCGACCTCGCCTTTGTCCGTCTGCACGCCCCAGACGCGGTCGCCGCGGACCTCGATCCCGGTCACCCGGGTGTTGGTGAAGATGCGGCAGCCGCCCTGGCGGGCGCCGTCGGCGAGGGCGTAGGTCAACTGCGCCGGGTCGATGTAGCCGTCGGTCGGCAGCCAGGCGGCGCCGAGCACGCCCTCGGTCGACATCAGCGGGAACATCTCCTGCGCGTCGGAAGCCGAGATCAGCTCCAGCGGCAGCCCGAAGGTCTTCGCCCAACCGGCCTGGCGGCGCAGCTCCTCCATCCGCTCCTCGCTGGAGGCGAGGCGGATGCCGCCGCACTCGACCCAGCCGGGGTCGAACTCGGACTCGTTTTTCAGGCGCCGGTAGAGCTCGACCGAGTGCATCATCATCTGGGTCAGCGAGACCGAGCCGCGCAGCTGCCCGACCAGGCCCGCCGAGTGGAAGGTCGAGCCCGAGGTCAGCTGCGAGCGCTCGAGCAGGACGACGTCCTCCCAGCCGAGTTTCGCCAGGTGGTAGGCGAGCGAGGTGCCGCCGACACCACCGCCGACGATGACGCAGCGGGCGCGGTCGGGCAGCTCAGCTGGCGGCACCGGCCGCCTCCTCCAGCAGCGCCTCGAGCCGACCCTCGTCAGCCGACTCGCGCATCCGCTCGAAGTGCTTCGCGCAGTAGTCGGCGAAGTCGAAGTCGAGGTCGGAGATCGTGCTCTGCACCGCCCCCCACATCGCCTCGCGGAAGTCGGACATGAACCGCATCAGCTGCAGCGAGGCAAGTCGCCGCCCGCTCGCCGGCGACTCGAAGTAGGCGGCCAGCAGCGCCGCCTCCTGCGCCTCGTCGAGCTCGTTGTTGACGGCGAAGTTGCCGAGGTCGAAGTAGCGGTCGCCGCAGCCGGCGTACTCCCAGTCGACGATTCGCACCCCCCGCGGCGAGCGGATGAAGTTGGCGGCGAGAAGGTCGTTGTGGCAAGGGACCGGTTCGTGCTCGGGGCCGACGAGGACCGCTTCAATCCGGTGCGCCGCCGCCAGCGCCCACTCGTACGAGCCGGGGACCTCGGCGCCGCGGCCGGCCATCCGCGCCGCGTAGGTCTCGACGATCCGGAAGCTCGAGAACTCGGTCGGCAGCCGTTCCTCGCAGGCGTGCAGGGCGCGCAGCGCCGCCGCCACTTCGGCCAGTGCCCCCGGCTCGCGCAGCTCCTCCTCCGCCATCGGCTCGCCGACGACGAACTCGGTGACGAGGCAGGGCGGCTCGTCCAGCATCGCCACCACCTCGGGGCCAATGCCCGCACGCGCCGCCAGTTCCGCTGCCGCCTTCTCGGCGCCGCGATCGATCTCCAGCAGGTCAGTGTCCTTCCCCGGCAGCCGCACGACCACGTCCTCGCCGGCGAAACGGACCCGGTAGTTGCGGTTGGTGATCCCCCCCTCGAGGGCCACCGGATCCCCTTCGAGCTCCCCCAGCCGCGCTGAGATCGGTCCAAGGGTGTCCGCTAGGGAAGCCATGAGGCGGGTAGAAGAAGCCGCGAAGCCGGGTAGAAGATTCTCCACCGGCCCATTGACACGGGTCAAGTGCAGGATCTAGGCTCGCTCCCACCTTATAGGTGGGTTCGCAATACCTTTTATCCACGAGCTTGGGAAGGCTCAGGGAAGGGAGAAGGTCGATGGAGAGCAGTGTGTCGTCCCCGAATCGTGACGAACAACGTCTCGCGGAACTCGGCTACAAACAGTCGCTGAACCGGGCTTGGAGCGGGTTCTCCAACTTCGCGATCAGCTTCACGATCATCTCGATCCTCGCCGGCTGCTTCACGACCTACGGTCAGGCCTGGAACAACGGCGGCCCGATCGCGATCTCGATCGGCTGGCCGCTGATCTCCTGCATGATCCTGCTCGTCGCGTTCTGCATGGCCGAGCTGGTCTCGGCCTATCCGACGGCGGGCGGGATCTACTGGTGGGCGAGCGAGCTGGGGGGCGCCGCCTGGGGCTGGTTCACCGGCTGGGTCAACCTCGTCGGCCTCGTGGCTGTCGTCGCCTCGGTGGACTACGCCTGCGCGACGTTCATCTCCACGCTCATGGGCCT